>NZ_JBZXDO010000008.1:0-204570 GCF_058725505.1 Serratia sp. A07 | reverse complement strand
GGGCTCTATGAGTCCGAACTTAGAGCGCCCCTCTGGGGCGTAGTCAAAGCCGCCTTCTATGAAGGCGGATTTTTACTGTAAGCCTCAAGCTGCCTCTACTGGCGACTGTTTTTACTGGAGAGAGCTGATAATTGTATATGGTTCAAACGTATGCAACCTATTATGCGACCTATCGCACCAATCACTACCCACCCGGCTCAATCCTGAGTTAACATGTGTGCCACATCACAAAACCTGCTGGCCGACGTTGCCGGCAGGGTCATCCTCAGACAGGAGTTCCTAAATGTCCAAGCAACAAATCGGCGTTGTCGGCATGGCGGTAATGGGCCGCAACCTCGCGCTGAACATCGAGAGCCGTGGTTACACCGTTTCCATTTTCAACCGTTCTGGCGACAAAACTGACGAAGTGATCGCTGAGAACCCGGGCAAAAACCTGGCGCCGTATTACACCGTTGAAGAGTTTGTTGAATCGCTGGAAAAACCGCGCCGCATCCTGCTGATGGTGAAAGCGGGCGAAGCGACGGATAAAACCATTGCCTCGCTGACTCCGCACCTGGACAAGGGCGATATCCTGATCGACGGCGGCAACACCTACTATCAGGACACCATCCGTCGTAACCGCGAACTGTCCGACCAGGGCTTCAACTTCATCGGCACCGGCGTTTCCGGCGGTGAAGAGGGCGCGCTGAAAGGGCCTTCCATCATGCCTGGCGGCCAGAAAGAAGCTTACGAGCTGGTGGCGCCAATCCTGAAGAAAATCGCTGCGGTTGCGGAAGGCGAGCCTTGCGTGACTTACATCGGCGCAGACGGTGCCGGCCACTATGTGAAGATGGTGCACAACGGTATCGAATACGGCGACATGCAGCTGATTGCCGAAGCCTATTCTCTGCTGAAGCAGGCGCTGAACCTGAGCAACGAGCAGCTGGCCGAAACCTTCGCCGAGTGGAACAAGGGCGAGCTGAACAGCTACCTGATCGACATCACCAAAGATATCTTCACCAAGAAAGACGAAGAGGGTAAATACCTGGTCGATGTGATCCTGGACGAAGCCGCCAATAAAGGTACCGGCAAGTGGACCAGCCAGAGCTCGCTGGATCTGGGCGAACCGCTGTCTCTGATCACCGAATCGGTGTTCGCACGCTACCTGTCCTCGCTGAAAGATCAGCGCGTTGCTGCCTCTAAAGTGCTGACCGGCCCGAAAGTGGCGCCGTTCACCGGCGACAAAGCCGAATTCATCGAAAAAGTGCGTCGCGCGCTGTATCTGGGCAAGATCGTGTCCTACGCGCAGGGCTTCTCTCAGCTGAAAGCCGCGTCTAAAGAAAACAACTGGGATCTGCACTACGGCGAAATCGCCAAGATCTTCCGCGCCGGCTGCATCATCCGCGCCCAGTTCCTGCAGAAGATCACTGACGCTTATGCGGCGGACGCCGATATCGCCAACCTGTTGCTGGCGCCATACTTCAAGCAAATCGCCGACGAATACCAGCAGGCGCTGCGTGACGTGGTGGCTTATGCCGTGCAGAACGGTATCCCTACGCCAACCTTCTCCGCCGCGATCGCCTACTACGACAGCTACCGTTCCGCGGTGCTGCCGGCGAACCTGATCCAGGCGCAGCGCGACTACTTCGGCGCGCACACCTACAAACGCATCGACAAGGAAGGCGTGTTCCATACCGAATGGATGGAGTAATCCCTTCTCGTTTCTGAAAAGCCGCCGCCAGGCGGCTTTTTTTTTTGCCAAAACATCGAAAAATATGCATAACGCTTTCTCTACGCTGGTATGCACGATCCCTTACCCCTAATCTGGCACTATTCTTAATTTTTATTTTTTCATAATAAGAGCTGTATCGTATTATTTTAGTTGGTGAAGGTATTTGTTTTTGATTGGGCTTGCCGAAATACTTACCTTTGCTAATATAATTCCTAGTCATGTTTTATCGCTTTTTTAACCCATTTCAGCCGTGCTTTCGCTAATCGCTTTACTTTGATTTATTTGGTTTTTTTTGTCTTTTTGATTGTTTGTAAATATGGAGGCGCTCGGGGTGGCGTTTTAAACATAGGTCGCTAAATTTTTATGGGACTATTAAGTCCATAATAGGGTCTGATTTTCATTGTAAAGGATAAGGAAAATCTTAATTTTCGGCAATCAGCTAGCAATAGGTATTGGTGTGCTTAGCCTGATTACTATGCGCAATGCATCTGTTTCTGGGGTAATCCTGGTTTATGGTGAACTTAATCCCTGTCATTCTGGCCGGTGGGAACGGCAGCCGCCTATGGCCTTTATCAAGAGAAGCATTCCCCAAGCAATTTCTTACGCTTGACGGTAGCAAGCATAGCCTGCTGCAGCAAACGCTGTTGCGCTTAGATGGGTTACAAGGGGTTAAGATCGCGGCACCGATTGTCATTTGCAATGAAGAGCACCGTTTTTTGGTGGCGGAACAACTGCAAGAGATCGATTGTTTGAACTCGCGCATCATTCTGGAGCCAGCCGGGCGTAATACGGCACCCGCGGTCGCTTTGGCTGCTCAGCATGTTCTACAAAACGAACCGGATGGTATGTTGTTGGTGTTGGCTGCCGATCACCTGATTACCCAATTGGGCGCTTTTCATGATGCATTGAACAAGGCAATCGAGTTTTCACTGTGCGACCGTCTGGTGACTTTTGGTATCATACCTCAGCACCCCGAAACGGGCTACGGATACATCAAGCGTGGAACGCCGCTCTCCTCTTACTGTTTTAACGTCGAGCGTTTTGTCGAGAAACCGGGCTATCAGAAAGCGCAAGCATACTTAGAAAGTGGCGATTACTGCTGGAACAGCGGCATGTTTATGTTTACAGCTAAGAAGTATTTGTGTGAACTGAACCGATTTCGTCCGGATATTTTTCAAAAGTCACTTTTTGCGATGCAAACCAGTCGACTTGAACTCAACTTCATCCACATTGACGAAGAAACGTTTCTCCGTTGCCCCTGTGAGTCTATCGATTATGCGGTGATGGAGAATACTGCTGATGCAGTTGTGATGCCGGTTGATATAGGTTGGAGTGATGTTGGCTCTTGGGGAACTCTATGGGATTTGACCGAAAAAGATGCTCAAGGTAATGTCCATCGTGGCAATGTTATCGCGATTAACTCATTGAATAACTACGTTTCCTCAGGTAATAAACTGGTCGCCACGCTAGGAATAAACAACTTGGTTATAATACAAACTGACGATGCGCTATTGGTTGCTGCTCGTGAAGCAGTGCAAGACGTCAAACAGCTGGTAGGTGAGCTGAAGGCGCGAAAACTGCCGTTTTGATACGTGTGTAAAAATTTCGGGCATGAACCCATACCAAAGATTCCCACATAAGCGAGATAGTGATAAATGTAAGGAAGGCCGTACCAGTAATTGCGACCCCATCGCATTAAGCTCTAGGAAGGCAACAGAGCGTAAAGGTACAAATAACAGAAGAATGTGACATGACTGAGTTGACTTGTTTTAAGGCTTACGACATTCGTGGCCAATTGGGGGATGAGCTGAATGATGAAATCGCTTATCGAATTGGCAGGGCCTTTGGTGAATATTTGCATCCTAAAGCCGTAGTTTTGGGCAATGATGCTCGTTTGAGCAGTGAAAACCTTAAACAATCCTTGGCTAAAGGCTTGCGGGACGCTGGAGCCAACGTGATTGACATCGGAGTGAGTGGGGCTGAGGAACTCTATTTTGCTACCGCTTTTTTGGCCGCCGATGGTGGTATAGAAGTCACGGGCAGCCATAATCCTGAAGATTATAACGGTATGAAATTGGTGTGCAAAGATGCACGGCCGATCAGCAGTGATTCAGGGCTTCAGGAAATCAAGGCGTTAGCGGAAAAAGAAACGTTTACGCTCGCTGAGCATTCTCGCGGTAGCTATCGACAAACCGATACTCTGGACAGTTATGTCGACCATATTTTATCTTTTGTTGACTTTGCGCATTTCAAACCGCTGAAGCTGTTGGTGAACTCGGGGCATGGTACTGCCGGGCGGGTCATAGACGCTATTGAACACCGTTTTCAGCAGCATAAGGTACCGTTGGAATTCATCAAGATTCAACATGAGCCCGATGGCAATTTTCCGCGAGGGGTCCCTAATCCGCTTTTACCCGAGCGCCGTCAAGACACGATGGAGGCGATATTGCACCATGGCGCGGATATGGGGATCGCCTTCGATGGCGATGCTGATCGCTGTTTTCTGTTTGATAGTAAAGGCCATTTTATCGAGGGCTACTATATAGTCGGTTTGTTGGCTGAGGCGTTTCTAGCCAAGCGGACAGGAGAGAAGGTCGTTCACGATCCGCGATTGAGTTGGAATACCGTTGAGATCGTTGAGAAAGCTGGCGGTATTCCTGTGATGTCGAAAACCGGACACGCTTTCATCAAAGAACGAATGCGAGCTGAAGATGCGATCTATGGTGGTGAGATGAGTGCGCACCACTATTTCCGCGACTTCTATTACTGTGATAGCGGTATGATCCCCTGGTTAATGGTCGCCGAGATCATGTCTCTGAAAGATCGCTCGTTGGAACAGCTGGTTGCGGAACGTATCCGCGCCTATCCTTCTTCCGGTGAGATTAACATCGTCCTAGTTCCTGCGACACCCGCACTCGATATGATCGAGCGCCATTATCGAGATCAGGCCTTAGAGGTTGATAAGACGGATGGGATCAGCATGATCTTTACCGACTGGCGGTTCAATTTGCGAGCGTCAAACACGGAACCTTTGCTCCGTCTCAACGTTGAATCGCGGGGTAACCGCGACTTAATGGAGCGAAAAACGGAGGAAATTCTCGCGCTAGTAAACAGCCGAATATAAGGCTTCCCATTATCAGGGAAGCCTGTGTGCATTATTTCTGATGCCGCTCGCGCAGCCGGCCGATCACCGCGCTCAGATCCAGATCCTGGTCCTGCAGCAGCACCAGCAGGTGATAGATCAGGTCCGAAGCTTCGTTGGTCAGCTCTTCGCGATCGTTGACCGTGGCGGCCAGCGCGGTTTCCACGCCTTCCTCCCCGACTTTCTGCGCGATGCGCTTGGTGCCGCTGGCATACAGGCTGGCGGTGTACGAGCTGTCCGGGCTGGCGTGCTTGCGCTCCGCCAACAGCTGCTCCAACTGATAGAGGAACGTCCAGTCGCTGGCGGCCGGGTGGAAGCAGCTGCTGTTGCCGAGGTGGCAGGTCGGGCCGATCGGGTTGGCCAATACCAGCAGCGTGTCGTTATCGCAGTCCGGCGTAATGCTGACCACCTTGAGGAAATGGCCGGAGCTTTCACCCTTGGTCCACAGACGCTGCTTGGTGCGTGAGAAGAAGGTGACGTTACCGCTCTGCTCGGTGGTCGCCAGCGCTTCCTGCGTCATGTAACCCAGCATCAGCACTTCGCCGGAAACGGCGTGCTGCACGATGGCCGGCATCAGACCGTCGGTTTTTTCCCAGTCCAGCTGGTTTCTCTGTTGTTCTGTCAGCACACGCGAATCTCCACGCCTTGTTCAACCAGGAACCTTTTCAGTTCGCCGATATTGATGATTTGTTTGTGGAACACCGACGCCGCCAGCGCGCCGTCGACGTCCGCATCGCGGAACGCTTCCAGGAAGTGCTCCATGGTGCCCGCGCCGCCGGAGGCGATCAGCGGCACCTTGCAGGCCTCGCGCACCAGGCGCAGCTGCTGCAGATCGTAACCGTTGCGCACGCCGTCCTGGTTCATCATGTTCAGCACGATCTCACCGGCGCCGCGGCGCTGCACTTCCTGTACCCAGTCGAGGGTTTCCCACTGGGTGATGCGGGTGCGGCTCTCATCGCCGGTATATTGGTTGACGTGATACTTGCCGGTTTCACTGTCGAACCAGGTGTCGATGCCTACCACGATGCACTGCACGCCGAAGCGTTCCGCCAGGCGACTAATCAGCTCAGGATCGGCCAGCGCCGGCGAGTTGATTGAAATCTTGTCGGCGCCGAAAGACAGGATCTGGCTGGCGTCCTCGGCGCTTTTAATGCCGCCGGCGACGCAGAACGGGATATCAATCACCTCCGCCACGCGCGATACCCAGCTTTTGTCCACCACCCGGCCGTCGCTCGAGGCGGTGATATCGTAAAACACCAGCTCGTCCGCACCTTCTTGCGCATAGCGCTGCGCCAGTGGCACGATGTCGCCGATGATTTCGTGGTTGCGGAACTGCACGCCTTTCACCACTTGCCCGTCTTTAACATCCAGGCACGGGATTATCCGTTTTGCCAGCATGCGATCGCCTCCTCAACGCTAAATTTACCTTCCAGCAGGGCGCGCCCCACGATCACGCCGGCAACGCCGCTGCCGCGCAGCTGGGCGATGTCGTCCAGATTGCCGATGCCGCCCGAGGCCTGGAAGGCCACCTGCGGATAACGGCGGCCGATCTCCTGATACAGCGCCACGTTGGACCCGGCCAGCGTACCGTCGCGCGAAATGTCGGTGCACAGCACGTGCTTCAGCCCGTAGGGCAGGAACTGCTCCACCACCTGTTCCAGCGTGGCGTCGGAATCCTCCTGCCAGCCGCTGATGGCCACGCGTTTCACGCCCTGCGCGTCGATGCGCACGTCCAGCGCCAGCACCAGCGCGTCGGCGCCGTAGCGCTCGAACCAGCTCTGCACCAACTGCGGCTGTTTCACCGCGGTGGAGCCGATCACCACGCGCGTGGCGCCGGCCTCCAGCAGGGCGCTGACGTCCTGCTCGTTGCGGATGCCGCCGCCGACCTGCACCGGCACGTCAACCCCCGCCAGCAGCTTGCGCAGCAGCGGGATCTGGCGCGCCGCCGGATCCTTGGCGCCGGTCAAATCGACCAGGTGCAGCACCTGGGCGCCCTGTTGTTGATAGTCCTGCAGGCGCAGCAGCGGATCGTTGCCGTAGTCGCGCTGTTGGCCGTAATCGCCCTGATGCAAACGCACCACGTTGCCGTCGATCAAATCCAAAGCCGGAATAATCATGCTGCCTACATCTCCAGAAAGTTTTTCAACAGTTGCGCGCCGGCCGCTCCAGAACGTTCTGGATGAAACTGCACGCCGAAGAAGTTGTCTTTTTGCACGGCGGCGGTGAAGGGCTCGCCGTAGTTCGCCTGGGCGATGGTGCTGGGGCATATCGGCATCGCATAGCTGTGAACGAAATAGAAGTAGGCGCCGTCATCGATGCCGCGGAACAGATGGTGGCCCGCCTGCGCGGACACCTGGTTCCAGCCCATGTGCGGCAGCGGCAGGCCGAAGTCGGTCATCTGCTTGACCGGCGTATCGATGAGGCCGAGCGTGGTCACGCCGCCGTTCTCTTCGCTGCTGGCCGCCAGCAGCTGCATGCCGAGGCAGATGCCCAGCACCGGCTGCGTGCAGGCCCTGATCAGTTCGATCAGATCGCGCTCGCGCAGTTGATCCATCGCCGCCTGTGCGGTGCCGACGCCCGGCAGGAACAGCTTGTCGGCGCGCAGCACGATCTCCGGATCGCGGCTCACCTCCGGCTGATAGCCCAGGCGCCGCACCGCGTAGGTGACGGAGGCCAGGTTGGCGCAGCCGGTATCCAAAATCACCACGTTCATCACAGCACTCCTTTCGAGCTCGGCAGGGTATTGCCCTCGACGCGGATCGCCTGGCGCAGCGTGCGGCCAAACACTTTGAACAGGCTCTCGACCCGGTGGTGGTCGTTTTTGCCCTTGGTCTTCAGGTGCAGCGTGCAGCCCATGGTGTAAGAGAGCGAACGGAAGAAGTGCTCGACCATTTCGGTGCTGAGATCGCCGACGCGCTGATAGTTGAACTCGGCCTTGTACTCCAGGTGCGGGCGGCCGGAGATATCCAGCGCGCAGCGCGCCAGGCATTCGTCCATCGGCAACACGAAGCCGAAGCGGGCGATGCCGCGCTTGTCGCCGAGCGCCTTGTTCAGCGCTTCACCCAGCGCCAGGCCGGTGTCTTCCACCGTGTGGTGATCGTCGATATACAGATCGCCTTTGACGTCGATCTCCATGCGGAAGCCGCCGTGGGTGGCGATCTGATCCAGCATGTGATCGAAGAAGCCGACGCCGGTTTTGATCTTGCTGCCGCCTTCGCGATCCAGCCACACGTTGACGTCGATCTGCGTCTCTTTGGTCACGCGATTAACCCGCGCATGGCGATCGCGCAGCGTCAGCTGGCGCACGATCTCTTTCCAGCCCAGCACGCCGCGCTGGTAGCGCAGCCCCTGGATGCCCATGTTTTCCGCCAGCTGCACGTCGGTCGGCCGATCGCCGATCACGTAGCTGTGGGCGGCATTCAGCACGCCGGGTTCGAGGTAACCCTTCACCAGCGCGGTTTTCGGCTTGCGGCAGTCGCAGTTGTCCGCCGGCAGGTGCGGGCAGATCAGCACATCGGAGAACTGAATGCCCTGCGAGCTGAGGATCTGCATCATCAGGTTGTGCGGCGGGTCGAAGGTTTCCTGCGGGAAACTGGCGGTGCCGAGCCCATCCTGATTGGTGATCATCACCAGCTGATACCCCGCCTGTTGCAGCGCCAGCAGGGAAGGGATCACGTCCGGCTCGAGCGCCAGCTTGTCCAGGCGGTCAACCTGGAAATCTTCCGGTGGCTCGGCGATCAGCGTGCCGTCACGATCGATAAAGAGGATTTTTTGGCTCACATTGGCTCCTGGCGAGTCTGGTTGGCACCGGGCAGGGCGGACAAGGCGTCCACCACGCGTTGACATTCGTCGCGGGTGCCTATGGTGATGCGCAGGCAGCCGGACAACCCGGGCTGTTTGTTTTGGTCTCGTAAGATAATGCCCTGATCCCACAAGCTTTTAAACACAGTACTTGAGGCGGTGAAGCGGGCCAGCAGGTAATTGCTGTCGCTGGCGAAAACCTGCTCGACGCAGGCGCATTTTTCCAACTGTTGCTGCAGCCAGCTGCGGGTGGCGGCAATGTCGGTGACGCGCTGGCGCATGGTGCGGATACCTTCTTCGCTCAGCGCCTGCGCGGCGATATCCGCCACCGGCGTCGAAAGCGGGTAAGGCGCGATCACTTTCAGCAGCAGGGCGATCAGATCTTCGTTCGCGAGCGTAAAGCCGCAGCGCAGGCCGGCCAGCGCAAAGGCCTTCGACAGCGTGCGCAGGATAGCCAGGTGCGGATAGTCGCTCAGCCACCCGGCCACCGAGGCCTGCGGGCAAAACTCGATATAGGCTTCGTCCACCGCGACGATCGCCTTGCCTTTGGCCAGCTCCAGCAGGTTGCGCAGAGAGTCCGGATCGATCAGGTTGCCGGTCGGGTTGTTCGGGCTGCAGACGTAGATCAGCTTCACGTTGTCCATGCTGTCTGCGATGGCCGGCAGATCCAGCTGCCAGTCTTCTTTGGCGGCTACGGTGCGGCGCTCCACGCCGAAGGTTTCGGCGCTGACGGCGTACATGCCGTAGGTCGGCGGGCAGAACAAGATGGCGTCTTTACCCGGCTCGCAGAAGGCGCGGATCAGCAGCTCGATGCCTTCATCGGCGCCGCGGCTGACCAGCACCTGCTCTTTCTTCACCCTGGCGTAGGCGGCGTAGCGTTCGATCACCAACGCCGGCTGGCACTCCGGATAGCGGTTGAAGGTTTGCGCGGTCAGCTGGAACTCGGGCGCGATCGGGTATTCGTTGGCATTGAGCCACACGTCGCCCTTACCGCCGAGGCGACGCGCCGATTGATAAGGGGTCAGCTCGCGAACGTTGGCGCGCGCCAGTTTTTCGATGCTCATGCTTGCTCCTTCAGGGCGGCGACGCGCAGGGTCACGGCGTTCTTGTGGGCGATCAGCTGCTCGGCGGCAGCCAGCGTCTCGATGGTGGCGGCCAGGTTGCTGAAGCCCTGCGGCGTCAGCTCCTGCACCGTCATGCGTTTTTGAAAATCGGCCAGCCCCAGGCTGGAGCAGGTGGCGGTGTAGCCGTAGGTCGGCAGCACGTGGTTGGTGCCGGAGGCGTAATCGCCGGCGGACTCCGGCGACCAGTCGCCGAGGAACACCGAGCCGGCGCTGGTGATGCCGTCTACCAGCTCGCGCGCATTGCGGGTCTGAATGATCAGGTGCTCCGGGCCGTAGCGGTTGCTGATGGCCACGCACTCAGGCAGATCGCGCGCTACGATCAGGCGGCTGCTCGCCAGCGCCTGGCGGGCGGTGTCGGCGCGCGGCAGCTCGGCCAGCTGGCTTTCCACCGCTTCGGCCACTGCCTGCGCCATTGCCGCGTCCGGCGTCAGCAGGATCACCTGCGAATCCGGGCCGTGTTCGGCCTGCGACAGCAGATCGGAAGCGACGAACGCCGGGGTGGCGCCGGCGTCGGCGATCACCAGCACCTCCGAAGGCCCGGCCGGCATGTCGATGGCCGCGCCGTCGAGACGCTGGCTGACCTGTCGCTTGGCTTCGGTCACGAAGGCGTTGCCCGGCCCGAAGATTTTCGCCACGCGCGGTACGCTTTCGGTGCCGAACGCCAGGGCGGCGATCGCCTGTGCGCCCCCGACCTGAAACACTTCCTGCACGCCGCACAGCTGTGCCGCATACAGGATCTCATCGGCGATCGGCGGCGGCGAGCACAGCACCACCCGGCGGCAACCGGCGATGCGCGCCGGCGTCGCCAGCATCAGCACGGTGGAGAACAGCGGCGCCGATCCACCGGGAATATACAGGCCCACCGAGTCGATTGGGCGGGTCACCTGCTGGCAGCGCACGCCCGGCTGCGTTTCGACGTCCACCGGCGGCAGTCGCTGCGCGTTGTGGAAGGTGTCCACGTTGGCGACGGCCACCGCCATCGCCTGTTTGATGTCATCGCCCAGTCGGGCGCAGGCGGCGGCGATCTGCTCGGCGCTGACGCGCAGCGCGGCGACGTCCGCCTTGTCGAAACGGGCGCTGTAGTCGCGCAGCGCCCGATCGCCGTTGGCCTTCACGTTGTCGAGGATCTCGCTCACCGTGCGGGTGATGCTGTCGGAAGCGGCGATTGCCGGGCGCATCAGCAGCTCGGCCTGGCGTTCGGCGCTGCACGTTGCCCAATCGATCGGCGTGTTGAAGGTCGACATGGCGTTACTCCATCATCTTTTCAATCGGCAGCACCAGAATCGAGCTGGCGCCGAGCGCTTTCAGTTTTTCCATGGTTTCCCAGAACAGGGTTTCGCTGCTCACCATGTGCATCGCCACGCGGTTCTGCGCGCCGGCCAGCGGCAGAATGGTCGGGCGCTCGGCGCCCGGCAGCAGCGCGACGATCTCGTCCAGCTTCTCGCTCGGCGCGTGCAGCATGATGTATTTGGATTCGCGCGCCTGGATCACGCCCTGAATGCGGGTCATCAGGCGGTCGATCAGCTGCTGCTTGGCTTCCGGCATTTCGCCGTCGCGCTGAATCAGGCAGGCCTTGGAGCGGTAGATCACTTCCACTTCGCGCAGGCCGTTGGCCTCCAGCGTGGCGCCGGTAGAGACCAGATCGCAGATGGCGTCGGCCAGGCCGGCGCGCGGCGCCACTTCCACCGAGCCGTTCAGCAGGCAAGATTTAAAGCGCACGCCCTGCTTGTCGAGGTATTGCTTCAGCAGGTGCGGGTAAGAGGTGGCGATGCGGGCGTCCTGCAGGTTTTGCGGACCGGTATATTCGGCGTCGAGCGGGGTGGCCAGCGACAGGCGGCAGCCGCCGAAATCGAGGCGGCGCAGGGTGAAGTAGCGCGGGTCTTCGCCCTGAGCGCGGCGGCTGAGCAGCTCTTCTTCCAGCACGTTTTCGCCGATGATGCCCAGATCGACCACGCCGTCCATCACCAGGCCCGGAATGTCGTCGTCGCGCACGCGCAGGATATCGATCGGCATGTTTTCCGCGAAGGCGATCAGGCGCTGTTGCTGCAGGTTGATCTTGATGCCGCAGCGCGCCAGCAGCTCCTGGGATTCATCGCTCAGGCGGCCCGACTTCTGCATTGCGATCCGTAAACGTGTCTTGTCCAGCATGGTAACCTCTGTTTAATCTGTAATTTTATGAATTTATTGTAAAAACTATTCTTTTCTGTCTGTCCGGAGCCAAAAAAAAACCCTCGGAAGAAATCTTCCGAGGGCTCTCTCTTGCGTTCTGCGCGCCACTGGAAGATTAACAAACCGTCTTCCAGCACTCATCGCCTGAAAGACTAGTCAGGGTGATGGTGATGATGGTGGTTGAACTGAACGCGTGTCATGGTGTTTTTCTCTAATCAAAAGCCGGTAAAAACCGTATGCCAATTAAGCTAAACTATCCGCTGTCCACCGCGCAACCATTTTTTAACGTCATAAATTTAATTTATTGAAACAGGTTAGGTTATTAGCCACAGACGGCTTTACCTAACCTTAAGCCGGGCAGATTGTATCGCCGTGCACAGTGGCGTAGCCTTAGGGGTAGGGCGCTGCGATCTTCAGGAGAGGAAGAGGATGAAAAAGGTAGCCATTATTGGTTTGGGTTGGCTGGGCATGCCGTTGGCGCTGTCGCTGATGGGGCGCGGGTATGATGTGGTTGGCAGCAAAACCACGCCGGACGGCGTCGAGGCCGCGCGCATGAGCGGCATCGAATGCTATCAACTGGAGCTGACGCCTGAGCTGGTGTGCGATCCGGACGATCTGGAATCGCTGCTGCGCGTGGATGCGCTGGTGGTGACGCTGCCCGCTCGCCGCACCGTCGAAGGCAGCGAGAACTATTTCAATGCGGTGCGTATGCTGGTGGACAGCGCGATGGCCTTCGGCGTGCCGCGGGTGATCTTTACCAGTTCCACCTCGGTGTACGGCGAAACCGCCGGCACGCTGCGCGAAGAGTCGCCGCTGCGGCCGGTCTCGCCGTCGGGCCGGGTGCTGGCCGAGCTGGAGCGCTGGCTGCATGAATTGCCGAACACCTCGGTGGACATTCTGCGGCTGGCGGGGCTGGTGGGCGCCGATCGTCACCCCGGTCGCTTCCTGGCGGGCAAGCTCGATGTGAAGGGCGGTTCGCAGGGGGTGAATCTGGTGCACCAGGACGACGTCATCGCCGCCATCCAGCTGTTGCTGAAGCTGCCGAAGGGCGGTCACGTGTACAACCTGTGCGCGCCGCGTCATCCGGCCAAACGCGAATTTTATCCGGCGCTGGCCGAGCAGCTGCACCTGGAGCCGCCGCAGTTCGCCGACGAAGCGGAGCAGGATGAGCGGCTGGTGGACGGCAACCGCATCTGCAACGAGCTGGGTTTTGAGTACCAGTATCCCGATCCGGCGCGCATGCCGGTCAGTTAAGGCAGCATACGTCGTTTAAAGCGGGAAAAGGTGGCTCGTCACAAAGTCGACGAACAGCCTGATTTTGACTGACAGGTGGCGGCCCGACGGCCAGAGGACATGAAAAACCATGTTCTCGCGATCGTATCCATCCAGAACCGTCACCAGGCTGCCCTGTTCCAGCTGTCTGCGCACGGCGATCTCCGGCAAATAAGCGATGCCGAGCCCTTGTTCCGCGAAGCACACCTGCGGATCGAGGGTATTTGTCACCATGCTGGCCGGCCGTTCGGGGATCATCTCCGTCTTGTCCCCCAGCGGCCAGACATCCAGTTTGCCGGTGCTGGGAAAGCGATAATGCAAACGGGCATGGCTTGTCAGATCCTCGGGCTTGCGCGGTATACCCGCTTGGCTGAAATAGCTTGGCGCGCCAACGAAAACCTTGCGGCAGGTCCCCAACCGACGGGCAACCAGCCGTGAATCGCTCGGGGTGCCGCTGCGGATAACGGCATCGAAACCTTCCTCAATCACGTCAACCAACCGATCCGAATAATCAATATCCAGCTCGATCTCAGGATAGCGGCGCTTGAAGTCCCCCAGTTTTGGCATGAAAAGCGTGCCCAGCGACGGGAGACTGATGCGCAGCTTACCCTGGGGCGTTCCTCGCGTTTGCAACAGTTCGGCTTCCGCGTCTTTCACCTCGCTCAAAATGCGCCGGCACCTTTCCAGGAACAAGGCGCCTTCCGGCGTCAGGTTGACCGTGCGGGTGGAGCGGTGAAACAACCGCACGCTGAGCCGTTCCTCCAGCCGGGCGATGGTTTTGCTGACCGCCGACGCGGAGATCCCCAGCTGTTGCCCGGCCGCCGTGAAACTGCGGCTTTCACTGACCCGCACGAAAACGTCGAGAGAACCCAAGCTTTCCATAGGCTTCCATTCTATTGATGACCTTTACGTCATGAGTGTTATTCACTTTAGCCTGTTTTTCTTTTATCGGCGAGTGGGCAGCATGATGCAAACGTCATCCGCAATGGGCGGAAACATCTTTGAATGGGGAGTGATTGATGAATCAAACGACGATATCTGCGCCTGCCGCGAGAAGCGATCGGTTGCCGCTGGGGGGCCTGCTGGCGTTGGCGATGGCCGCTTTCATCACGCTGCTGACCGAGATCATGCCGGCGGGCGTGCTTTCTTCGATCGCGGGCGATTTGAGCGTGTCTGAAAGCCTGGCGGGGCAATTCATCACCGCCTATGCGGTGGGGGCGTTGGTCGCCGCCATTCCGCTCACCGCATTGACGCAGGGCATGCGGCGCCGCCCCTTGCTCTTGAGCGCGATCGGCGGCTTTGCCATCGTCAACCTCGTCACGGCGCTGTCGCATGATTACCACGTCTCATTGGCGACGCGTTTCTTCGCCGGCGTTTTCGGCGGCATCGTTTGGTCCTTGCTGGCCGGTTACGCCGTGCGCATGTCACCGGCCCATCTTGGCGGCCGCGCTATTGCGATCTCCGGCGCCGGCGCCACCCTGGCGCTGGTGCTCGGCGTACCGCTCGGCACGTTGCTTGGCCGAGCCATCGGCTGGCAAGGCGCCTTTGGCCTGATGACGTTGATGGCGGTGATGCTCGTGGTGTGGATCATCGCCATCGTGCCGGATTTCCCCGGCCAGGCTAAGGCGCATCGCCCGTCTCTGAGCGGCGTATTCTTGCAATGCGGGATCCGCGCCGTGCTGTTCGTGGTGTTCACCTTCATCGTTGCCCACAACATTCTGTATATCTACCTGGAGCCTTTCCTCAAGCCGTCGGGGTTATCCGAGCGGGTCGACATCGTGCTGTTTATCTTCGGGCTGGGCGCGATTGCCGGATTGGGCGTCGCCGGGATGCTGGTCGATCGACGAGTCCAATCTCTTACGGTAATGAGCATCGTCACCTTTGCCCTCGCCGCCGTGCTGCTGGGGAGTGGGGGACGGATAGCCCCGATGGTTTATCTCGCGGTCGCATTGTGGGGCGTGGCTTTCGGCGGTTTCGCCACCCTCACGCAGACGGCATTGTCACGCCTTTCCGGCCGCGCGGCCGATATGGCGCAGTCCATGTATACGACGGGCTGGAATACCGCCGTGGCCGCCGGTGGCGCGATCGGCGGCATGCTGCTCGACAAGGGCGGAGCGGCCTCTTTTGCCTGGGCCATCATCGGGCTCCTCATCCTGTCTTTAACCGGCACGCTGTTTGCCATGAATCGGGCGCTGGCCTCTCAGCGATGAGGTGATTGGCGTGCGGCGCGCGCCAAATCCTCCAGCAGCGCGTTCAACGCCTCGTCGGGCTGGACAGGGCGGCTGACCAGGCTGAGCGTGGCGCGGTAAGAGAGCGCCGCGCCGCCCAGCTGCCGCAGCAGCCCCTGTTCCACCCAGCGCGCCGCGTAGTGGGTGGGCAGGTAGCCGAGACAGGAACCGCTCAGTACCAGATGGGCGACGCTTTCCATATGGTGGGCCACCGCAGCCAGGTGAGGCGGCGCGATCGGGCACAGCTGCTGCGCCAGCAGGTAGCCGCGCTTGACCCAACGCGCGTTTTCAATCTGCTCGCGCTCCGGTTCTTCCACCGCGAACAGCGGGTGATCCGCGCTGCAGTAGATCGCCTGCGTCTCCTCCAGCCATGACTGATAACGCAACGCCTCCAACTGTTGGCCGAAGTAGCCGATGCCCAGATCGAGCTGCCGGTGCAGCAGCCCCTGCTCAATCTCGTTCGGTGAACAGATGCGGCACTGCAATTGCACGTCCTGATGTCGGCGCTGGAAGTGTTTGATGGCCTGGCTGAACGGGTTGCCCGGCAGCGAAACCAGATTATCCACCAGACCGATCTGCAGATCGCCGGTCAGCAGGCCGTTCAGCGACTGGCTGACCCGGGTGAAGTCGCGGGCGGCGTTGAACAGCGAACGGCAGGCGATCAGCATGCGTTCGCCCTTGGGCGTCAGCCGGAAGCCGGAGCGGCCGCGTTGGCACAGGCGAAAACCCAACCGGGTTTCCAGCGAGGCCAGGTGGGTGCTGATGGTGGATTGGTTCATCAGCAGCGTTTCCTGCGCGGCGCTGACGCCCTGGGCTTCTGCCACCGCGACGAACACCCGCAGCAGTTTCAGATCGATATCGCTTAGGTTGGTGAGCATTCCCCCTCCGCAGAACGTCGGCCGGTTAACCCATTTTTAACATCGAAAAAATAGGGGCGGCGCTGAAGATATGGCCTTCCTTATGGCATGAAGTTGAAATAAAAATCAATACTTCAATAAGTTAGTTGCATCGCGTTTTTCGATGTTTACATGCAAAAGCGGGAATGGTAGCCGGGGTGGCCAACGGGGTAGTCTGCGAATGTTGCTCAAATGTTTCAATTCATCGCAGATCAAGACAAGGAAACGCCATGCTGAACCAACCCCAAAGCGGTAACGACATGCCGCGCTTTGCCGGTATTCCCACCATGATGCGCCTGCCCGCGGCCGACCAGGCGCACGGTCTGGATGCCGCCTTTGTCGGCATTCCGCTGGATATCGGCACCTCCAACCGCAGCGGCACCCGCTATGGCCCGCGCCAGATCCGCCAGGAGTCGGTGATGATCCGCCCTTACAACATGGGCACCGGCTCCGCCCCGTTCGAACGTCTGCAGGTGGCCGATCTGGGGGATGTCGCCATCAACCCTTACAGCCTGGCGGACAGCGTGCAGCGCATCGAGGCGGCTTACCACGAGATCCTGGCGCACGGCTGCATGCCGTTGACGCTCGGCGGCGACCACACGCTGACGCTGCCGGTGCTGCGCGCCGTCGCCCGTCGGCATGGCCCGGTCGGGCTGATCCACGTCGATGCGCATTCCGACACCAACGAGGAGATGTTCGGCGAACAGCTGGCGCACGGCACCACCTTCCGCCGCGCGTTCGAGGAGGGGCTGCTGGCGCCGGAAAAGGTGGTGCAGATTGGCCTGCGCGGCAGCGGCTATGCGGCGGACGACTTCGACTGGTCACGGCGCCAGGGCTTCCGCGTGGTGCCGGCCGAGGCCTGCTGGCACCGGTCGCTGACGCCGCTGATGGCGGAGATCCGTGAACAGATGGGCGATGCGCCGGTTTACCTCAGCTTCGATATCGACGGACTGGATCCGGCCTTCGCACCGGGCACCGGCACGCCGGAAGTCGGCGGGCTGTCGGTCTGGCAGGGGCTGGAGATCGTGCGCGGCTGCCACGGGCTGAACCTGGTGGGCGGCGACGTGGTGGAGGTGTCGCCACCTTACGATCGCTCCGGCAACACGGCGCTGCTGGCCGCCAACCTGCTGTTTGAAATGTTGTGCGTGCTGCCGGCCCGCTGAGGCCGGTGCGCTGACCCTACCGGCGGAGCGGTTGCGTCGGGGCCCCTGATAACAATAACAACGGAGTGGAGGTACCCATGAATCTCGATCTGCTGGTCGTGGTGTTTTACTTTCTGGTGATAGGCGCGGTGGGGTGGATGGGCATTCGCCGCGCCAATTCCAAAGAGGCGTATCTGGTCGCCGGGCGCAATCTGGGGCCGGGGCTGTATTTGGGCACGCTGTCGGCGGTGGTGCTCGGCGGCGCGTCGACCATCGGCAGCGTCAAACTCGGCTACACCTACGGCATCTCCGGCGTCTGGCTGTGCGGTGCGCTCGGGCTGGGCATCGTGGTGCTGAGCCTGGTGCTGGCCAAGCCGCTGCTCAAGTTGAAGCTGTATACCGTCAGTCAGGTGCTGTCGCGGCGCTATCACCCGGCGGCGCGGGTCACCAGCGGCGCGATCATGCTGGCGTATGACCTGATGGTGGCGGTGACCTCGATCATCGCCATCGGCAGCGTGATGCAGGTGATGTTCGGCCTGTCGTTCAGCGCGTCTATCCTGCTCGGCGGCGGGCTGGTGGTGCTGTATTCGACGCTGGGGGGCATGTGGTCGCTGACGCTGACCGACATCATTCAGTTCATCATCATGACCGTCGGCATGATGCTGGTGCTGATGCCGATGAGCATCGTCAAGGCCGGCGGCTGGGAAGCCTTCACCAGCCTGCTGCCCGCCGGTTACTACCAACTGTCGTCGATCGGGTTGGACACCATTCTGGTGTTCTTCCTGATCTACTTCTTCGGCATTCTGATCGGCCAGGACATTTGGCAGCGGGTGTTTACCGCCCGCAGCGCCAACGTGGCGCGCTTCGCCGGGCTGGGGGCGGGCGTCTATTGCGTGCTGTACGGCGTGACCGGCGCGCTGATCGGCATGGCCGGCAAGATCGTACTGCCGTCGCTCAGCAACACCGACGGCGCCTTTGCCGCCATCGCGCAGGCGGTGTTGCCGGTCGGCGTCAGCGGGCTGGTGGCCGCCGCGGCGTTGGCAGCGCTGATGTCCACCGCCAGCGCCTGCCTGCTGGCCTCTTCCACCATCGCGCTGGAGGACGTATTGCCGGCCATCCGGCGCAAACCTTCCGGCGGGTTGGCCGCCGGGCGCTTCACCACGCTTCTCATGGGCGTGGTCATGCTGGGGCTGGCGTTTGTGGTACGCGACGTGCTGGCGGCGCTGACGCTGGCTTACAACCTGTTGGTGGGCGGCATGCTGATCCCGCTGGTGGGGGCGATCTTCTGGCCGCGCGCCACCAGCGCCGGGGCCATCGCCAGCATGCTGACCGGCAGCCTGTGCGTGGTGGGGCTGATGATCTGGCACGGCATCGACGCCAACAGCCCGATCTACGGCGGCCTGCTGGGCGGCGGCGGCGCCTTCGTGTTGGGCAGCCTGTTGAGCCGCCCGGCAGCGCAGCTGCAGCCGCAAACCGAGCGTTGAGACGAGGCTAATGATCGCGACGAGGTGGAACATGAACAATCGCAATGTGGCGTCACGCCCAAAAATTGAAGTGCGCTCGATAGACTATGTGCCCCGTCACGAGCGGCATGGCAAGGTTTGGCATCAGGCGCCGTTTTGGTTTACCGGTAATTTCGTTTTGACGACGATGGTGGTCGGTTTCACCGGCCCGGCGCTGGGGCTGGGTGCGCTTTATTCGATGCTGGCCATTGCCGCCGGCGTAGGGTTCGGCACGTTCTTCATGGCGTGCCATGCCAACCAGGGGCCGCGCATGGGGCTGCCGCAGATGATCCAGTCGCGGGCCCAATTCGGCCTGCGTGGGGCCATCGTGCCCTTCGCCGCCGTGGTGTTTGTTTACATCGGCTTCAACGTGTTCAACGTTATTCTCGCGACCGATGCGATCAACACGGTGCTGCCGGGCCACCGTCTGCCCTGGTATGCGTTGTTGATCGCGGTGGCCGTGCTGTTGGCGATCGTCGGCCACGATATGCTGCATGCGGTGCAGCGCTGGCTGACCTATGTGATGATGGCGGTGTTCGGCGTGCTGACGATCGGCGCCGCGTTGTCGCTGCGGATGGATGCCGCCGTCGGCGCCGGGCATTTCTCGTGGGCGGCCTTTTTGATTCAGCTGTCGGCCGCCGCCGGCTACCAGATCAGCTACGCGGTGTACGTTTCCGACTATTCGCGCTATCTGCCGCAGGAAACGCCGTCTGCCAACGTGATCTTTTGGACTTATCTGGGGGCGGCAGGATCGGCGCTTTGGCTGATGTCGCTGGGCGCGTTTCTGGCTTCAGCCTTACCGGCCCCCGATGCGATCGGCAGCGTACAGGCGGTGGGTAATGCCGTTTACCCGGGGTTTGGCACGCTGGCCGTGCTGATCGCCGTGCCCTCGCTGGTCGGCATCATGGCGGTCAACTGTTATGGCGCAATGCTGACCAGCCTCAGCGCGATTGACGCGTTCCGTAAAGTGACGCCGACGTTGAGGTTACGCATGATCGGCATTGGCGTCGTCGCCCTGACGGTGTTTGCGGTGGCGTTGGCTATCCCGGCAAGCTATCTCGCCAGCTTCAACACCTTCGTGCTGCTGATGCTGTATTTCCTGGTGCCCTGGACGGCGGTGAATCTGATGGACTTTTACGTGGTGCGCGGCGGGCATTACGCGATCGGTGAAATCTTCAACCCGGCGGGGATCTACGGCTGCTGGGGGCGCCCTGGCCTGACGGCCTACGCGATCGGCCTGCTGGCGATGGTGCCGTTCATGACGTTGGGCTTTTACACCGGCCCCTTTGCTGTTTTACTGGGCGGTGCGGATATCGCTTTTCTGGTCGGCCTGCTGGTGGCCGGGAGCGTTTATGTCGTGATGTGCCGGAAGCTCGATCTTGAAGCTGAACGGCGGGTGGCGTTGTGCTGCGAGGGTTTATTGGAAGGAGAACGGGAGTGAAGGAAAAAATCAGCGTCGCATGCTGCCAGTTAGCGTTGCGGGTCGGGGAAGCGGAACACAATCGGGCGCTGTCCGCCCAGGCGATCCGCCGTGCGGCGCAGCGCGGCGCCAACGTCATCGTGCTGCCGGAGCTGGTGAACAGCGGCTACGTGCTGCGCGATAAGGCGGAGGCACGGGCGTTGGCCGAGGCCGAAGACGGGCCGAGCCTCAGCCTGTGGGGAGCCCTGGCGCGCGAGTTGGATGTGGCGATCGTCGCCGGTTTCTGCGAGCGCCTGCCCGATGGCGAGGTGGCCAACAGTGCGGCATTGATCGATGCGCAGGGGGTGAGGGCGATTTATCGCAAAGCGCACCTGTGGCACGAAGAGAGCACCATTTTTACCGCCGGCGATCGGCCGCCGCCGGTCATCGAGACCCGCTTCGGCCGGTTGGCGGTGATGATCTGTTACGATCTCGAATTCCCGGAGTGGGTGCGGCTGCCGGCGCTGGCCGGCGCTCAGCTGCTGTGCGCGCCCGTCAACTGGCCGCTGGTGCCGCGCCCGCAGGGCGAACGGCCGGCGGAGATGGTGAAGGCGCAGGCCAACGCCGCCGTCAATCGGCTGTTCATCGCGGTGTGCGATCGTTGCGAAACGGAGCGCGGCGTTGCGTGGATCGGCGGCTCGGCGATCGTCGACGCCGACGGTTACCCGTTGACGCAGAGCCTGGCGGGCGAAGGCATGGTGCTGGCATCGATGGATATCGGCGCGGCCGATGACAAGCGCATCGGCCGCCACAATCACGTGCATCGCGATCGGCGGCCGCTGCTGTATTGAAGCGGCGGGGCGGGCTGCCCCGCAGAGGGTTTTTGCCGGCGGCAACAGCCGCCGTTTTGGCGCTTACAGCCAGCCCGATTTCTTCAGCTTCTGATACAGGAAAATGCAGCCGACGGCGGTCACCCCCAGCGTGGCGTGGTAGGCCCACGGGAACTTCAGCTCCGGCATATCGGCGAAGTTCATGCCGTACAGGCTGAAGACCACCGTCGGAATGGCCAAAATCGCCCCCCAGCCCGCCAGCCGTTTCACCACTTCGTTCTGCTTGACCGTCACCAGCGCCAGGTTGACGTGCATGGCGTTGGTCAGCATTTCACGCATGTCGTCGATATTGCTGACCACCTGATGCGCGTGATCCTGCACGTCGCGCACGTAGGCGCGCAGCTCTTTCGGGATCACCTCTTCGTGCAGGCGGATCAGCTGGTTGCAGATTTCATCCATCGGCAGCGCGGCGTTGCGCAGCGCCAGCAGATGGCGGCGCAGGGTATAGACGTTCTCGATCGCCGCCTGATCGAACTCCGACTGGAACATGTTGGCTTCGATATTCTCGATGGTACTCTCGAAGCGCGCCACCACGCTGCGGTAGTTGTCCACCACGAAGTCCAGCACCGAATAGAGGGCGAAGCCCGGCCCGCGGCACATCTGCTTGCGGTTCTCTTCCGCCTTGGCGCGGATCGGTGCGTAGCTGGGCGAGGCGCCGTGGCGCACCGTCACCAGAAAGTTTTTGCCGACGAAGAAGTGGGTTTCACCGTATTCGATTTCGTCGTGCTCGCCCCACTGCGCGGTTTTGACCACGATGAACAGCGAATCGCCGTAGGTCTCCAGCTTCGGCCGCTGGTGCGCGCACAGCGCGTCTTCGATCGCCAGATCGTGCAGGCCGAACTCCTCCTGCACCTTGCGCATAAACGCCGGTTCCGGCTGCCGGAGCCCCAGCCAGACGAAGGTGTCCGGCTGTTTGACCACCTCGCTGATATCGTCGATGGTGACTTCGCCCAGCCGTTGGCCGGCTTTGTACGCCACACAGTTCACCACCATGCTTTTGCTGTCCATCCGTCCATCCATTAATCAGTCAGGGTTTTGGTGAGAAAATAACACTCATGTTCCACCGGATAATCTTTCAGCGTCATTTGCAGCTGATAGCCGAGTTTTTCGTAGAACGGCCGCGCCTGGAAGCTGAAGGTATCCAGGCGAGCGTAGCGGCAGCCGCGCGCCTGCGCCTCGCGTTCGGCGGCGCGCATCAACCGGCCGCCGAGGCCGCTGCCGCGTTGGGAGTCCGCCACCCACAGCCACTCGACGCTCAGCCAGTTGCCCCAGGTTTCGGCGGTCAGCCCGCCGATCACCGTGCCGGCCTCGTCGCGCGCATAGACGCTGAGCGGCTTGCGGTGACGGGCGTCGATATGCGGCAGGTTGTAAGCGCGCAGGCCTTGCCTGATCGCATCGAGGGTGTGTTCGTCAATCGCGTCGGTAACGGTAATGTCCATGATTCCTCCTGGGTGATGCGTTAACTTAAGCACACTGCGGCCAAAAGGCAACCTGTTGAAATGTAATGCAAACGACCGCGCCCGCTGAGTGGGCTACACTAAACGGGTCATTTCACCCCCAGGAGGATGCCATGCCCCGATTGACTTTGCTGGCCGGTTTGCTGCTGTGCAGCGGCCTGCTGCACGCCGCGCCGACGGTCAGCCAACTGCAAGACGGCCTGGAACACCCGTGGTCGCTGGCCTTTTTGCCGGCGGAACAAGGCCTGCTTATCACCGAGCGGCCCGGCCGGCTGCGGCTGTGGCAGCAGGGCAAAGGCCTGTCGCCGCCGATCGCCGGCGTGCCGCAGGTTTACGCCGAGGGGCAGGGCGGCCTGCTGGAGGTGTTGCCGGCCCCCGACTTCGCCGCCAGCCGCCGGGTGTACCTCAGCTTCGCCGAACCGGGCGAGGGCGGCAAAGCCGGCACGGCGGTCGGCTACGGCCGTTTGAGCGAAGACGGCGCGCGGCTGGAAAACTTCAAGGTGATCTTCCGCCAGCTGCCCAAGCTGTCGGTCGGCAATCACTTCGGCGGCAAGCTGGCGTTCGACCGGCAGGGCTACCTGTTTATCGCGCTGGGCGAAAACAACCAGCGGCCGACGGCGCAGGAGACCGACAAGCTGCAGGGCAAGCTGGTGCGGCTGACCGCCGAAGGCGCAGTGCCGCCGGACAACCCCTGGGTCGGCCAGGCCGGCAAACGGCCGGAAGTTTGGTCCTATGGCCACCGCAATCCGCAAGGGCTGGCGTTGAACCCGTGGAGCGGCGCGATCTGGGAACACGAGCACGGCCCGCGCGGCGGCGATGAGCTCAACCTCCCGCAGCCGGGTAAAAACTACGGCTGGCCGCTGGCCACCTACGGCATCAATTATTCCGGCCAGCCGATCCCGGAGGCCAGGGGGGAACGGGTGCCCGGCACCGAACAGCCGCTACACTATTGGCGGGTTTCGCCCGGCCTCAGCGGCATGGCGTTTTATGACGGGCAGCGCTTCCCCGCCTGGCGGCACTCGCTGTTCATCGGCGCGCTGGCGCAAAAGGAGCTGATTCGCCTGACGCTGGAAGGCGACAAGGTGGTGGCGGAAGAGCGGTTGCTGGGCGATCGCGGCGAGCGCATTCGCGAGGTACGCAGCGGGCCGGATGGCTACCTGTATCTGCTGACGGACGAGCGGGACGGCAAGCTGCTGAAAGTCGGGGCGTCGTAACGCCCCGCAGCGATCAGGTGAGTTCGCTCATCACGCCGCGCTGGTAGGCGGGGCGAGCGCGCAGCTGCTGATACCAGCGCTCCATGTTCGGCCGCGAGCGGCGGGCGATCGGCATCTCGAACCAGGCGTAGGCGAAGCTGCCGAGCGGAATATCGCCAAAGCCGAACGCGTCGCCGGAGAGGTAAGGCTGATGTGCCAGCGCCTGTTCAATGACGTCGAAGTGTTTTTCCAGCGCGGCGATCGCCGCTTCGATTTTCGCCATGTCGCGCAATTCCGGCGCGGTGCGTATCAGGCCCCAAAAGACGATGGTGAAGGCCGGGACGATAGTCGAGGTAGTCCAGTCCATCCACTTCTCGGCGGCGGCGCGCGCCTGCAGATCTTGCGGATAGAACGTCGCGTCGCCGAATTTCGCCGCCAGATAGCGCACGATGGTGTTGGATTCCCACAGCACGAAGTCATCGTCCTGCAGCAGCGGCACCAGGCCGTTCGGGTTCAGCGCGCGGTAACTCTCTTCGTTCACCTTGCCGAACGCGCCGCCGGCGTTGATGTGGGTATAGCTCAGCCCCAGTTCGGCGGCGCACCACAGCACCTTCCTGACGTTGTTCGAATTCTCACGACCCCAAATGGTCAGCATGGGATAACTCCGTTAGCGGATTAAAGACCCTTAATACCTACGCCACAACGCGCTTTTTGTCACACCACAGGGCACTTTTTGCCTGCCGCTCAGCGCTCCCAACGGCACACTTCCCAGCCATGCTCCGCCGCCAGCGCGCTCAACTCGCTGTCGGGGTTGATCACCGTAGCGCTGTCGACGAATTGCAGCATCGCCTTATCGTTGAGGGAGTCGCTGTAGCCGTGGCTGTGTTCGAATTTCAGGTGCGGATGCTGCGCCAGCCAGTGTTGCAGGCGGATCACCTTACCCTGTTGGTAGGTCATGGTGCCGTAGGTGTTGCCGGTGAAGCGGCCGTCGCTGATTTCCACGCCGATCGCCAGCGCATCGTCGGCGCCGAGTTGTTCGGCGATCGGCGCCACCAGGTGCTCGCCGGTGGCGGAGATCACCAGGATGCAGTCGCCGCGCTCGCGGTGCCACTGCAGGCGCTCACGGGCGGCGGGATAGACGCGCGGCAGGATATCGCGGCGAATGTAGCGTTGCACCCAGCCGGCCACGGTTTGCACGCTCAGGCCGGTCAGCGGCGCCAGCGTAGCCTGCATATAGTCCTCCATCGACAGCTTGCCCTGATAATAGAGCTGCATCAGCTGCTGCTCCTGCAGTTCCAGCTCCGCCGGCGCGAAGCCCTGGCCGACCAGCCAGCGGATCCACAGGCTGGCGCTGTCATCGTCAATCAGGGTTTCATCCAGGTCGAATAAGGCTAAATCCATCAGTATTTCTCCGGCAGGCAGGGTATGAGGTCGTTTACAGGATAGCGGATAGCGCCCATCGCCAGCCAGCGGCGTCGGCGAAATTGCGCAGAGCATAAGAAACATTGATGACGGTTTTGCGACAGTTTGTTGAACGTTTGCATAACTTAGAACGCAACAATATTGGCCGCCCCGGCGAGCGCGGTGATAACTATGGGGCAAACGCAGCTACCCGCTGGAGAGAGAATGTTGATTATTAGCCTGTACGGCAGCCCGATCGCGATCTGGGAAGAAGAGGAACCGCATGATGACGCACCTGACGACGCTGAAGACGCTGCCGCTGCTGGATCTTTCGCAGCTTGACGGCGATGCGCGCCGGCGGCGCGCCTTTCTTGACGATTTGCGCGCGGCGGCCCGCGACGTCGGTTTTTTCTATCTGCGCGGGCACGGCGTGGACAGTGCGCTGAATGCGCGGCTGCAGCAGGGCGCGCGGCAATTTTTCGCGCTGCCGGAAGCCGACAAATTGGCGGTGCAGATGGTGCATTCGCCGCACTTTCGTGGTTACAACCGGGCGGCGGCGGAGCTGACGCGTGGCCAGCCGGACTGGCGTGAGCAGTTCGATATCGGCGCCGAACGCCCGGCGCTGACGCTGTCTGACGACACCCCGCGCTGGGCGCGTCTGCAGGGGCCAAACCAGTGGCCGGCGGCGCTGCCGACGCTGAAACCGCTGCTGCTGCAGTGGCAACAGGCGATGACCGCCATGTCGCTGCGGCTGCTGCGCGCTTTCGCTTTGGCGCTGTCGCTGCCGGAGCAGGCTTTCGATCGCTTGTACGGCGAGAAGCCCAACGAACACATCAAACTGATTCGCTACCCGGGGCGGGACGCTACCGCCAGCGCACAGGGCGTCGGCGCGCACAAGGACTCCGGCTTTCTCAGCTTCCTGCTGCAGGACGCGCAAAAAGGGCTGCAGGTGGAGGTGAGCGAAGGGCGGTGGATTGACGCCCAGCCGCGTGAGGACACCTTCGTGGTGAACATCGGCGAGCTGCTGGAGCTGGCGACCAACGGCTACCTGCGCGCCACGGTGCACCGGGTGGAAACGCCGCCGGCGGGGCGCGACAGGCTGTCGATCGCCTTCTTCCTCGGCGCGCGCTTGGACGCGGTGGTGCCGTTGTATCAACTGCCGCCGCAGTTGGCGGCGCAGGCGCGCGGCCCGGCCAGCGATCCGCTCAACCCGCTGCTGCGCGACGTAGGGTATAACTACCTGAAAGGCCGCATCCGTTCCCACCCCGATGTGGCACAGCGCTTTTATCGGGACGTCATCGGCGTCTGAACATCAGGCACAAAAAAGCCCGGCGCGTCGGCCGGGCTGATGGCGATTGATTCTGGCGATTATTCCGCCAGCGCCTGCTGCAGATCGGCGATCAGATCTTCCACATCCTCAATCCCCACCGACAGGCGCACCAGCTGCGGCGTGATGCCGGTTGCCAGGCGCTGTTCCAGCGGAATGGAGGCGTGCGTCATGCTGAACGGCTGGCTGATCAGGCTTTCCACGCCGCCCAGGCTTTCTGCCAGAGTGAACAGGCGCGAGCGCTGGATGACCCGGCGCGCATAGGCGTCGTCGCCTTTCAACCGCACCGAGATCATGCCGCCGAAGCGCGTCATCTGGCGCGCCGCCAGCTCATGCTGCGGGTGGCTCGGCAGGCCGGGATAGTAGACGTTTTCCACCTGCGGCTGGCTCTCCAGCCACTGGGCGATGCGCAGTGCGCTGTCGCTGTGGCGCTGCATGCGCAGGGCCAGGGTGCGGATGCCGCGCAGCGTCAGGAAGCTGCTGAACGGATCGAGAATGCCGCCGACCGCGTTTTGCAGGAAACCGAGCTGCTCCGCCAGCGCCGGGTTATCCCCCACCGCCGCGACGCCGGCCACCACGTCGGAGTGGCCGTTGAGGTATTTGGTGGCGGAGTGCACCACCACGTCAAAGCCCAGATCCAGCGGACGCTGCAGATACGGCGAAGCGAAGGTATTGTCCGCCACGCTGATTAGCTGATGCTTTTTGGCGATCGCGGCGATGGCGCTCAGATCCGCCAGTTTCAGCAAGGGGTTGGTCGGGGTTTCCACCCAGATCATTTTGGTATCCGGCTCGATCGCCTGTTCCAGCCCGGCGAGATCCGCCGGTGACACGTAGGTGACGCGCAGGCCGGCGGTGCGGCTGCGCACCTTTTCCAGCAGGCGATAGGTGCCGCCGTACAGGTCGTCCACCGCGATCAGGTGGCTGTCTTTATCGAGCAGCTCCAGCACCGTGGAACAGGCCGCCAGGCCGGAGGCGAAGGCGTAGCCGCGGCTGCCGCCTTCCAGTTCGGCGATGGCGCTTTCCAGCGCGGTGCGCGTCGGGTTGGCGCTGCGGGAGTATTCGTAGCCGGTATGCTCGCCCGGCGCCGGTTGGGCGTAGGTTGAGGTGGCGTAAATTGCCGGCATCACGGCGCCGGTGGCGTCCGGGGTGTAACCGGCGTGAACGGTCAACGTATCAAACTTGGCCATAATGGGTCCTTATTAACGTAATTTTTGGCGCCAGGCGTTTAGCACGTCTGTGCGGGTAATCAGGCCGAGGAAGCGCTCGCCGTCGAGCACCACCGCGACGTGGCCATGGTTGAAGGTGGCCTGCAATTCTTCGTAGCCGGCTTCTTTTTGCAGCGTATGGACCCGCTTGGTCATTGCGCTACTGGCCGGCAGGCTGAAGTGGGCGGCGTCGGCCTGGACGGCGTTCAGCAGATCCCACTCATCGATCAGGCCGACCACCCGATCGCCTTCCAGCACCGGCAGCTGCGAGATGTCGTACAGCCGCATGCGGGCGTGCACGATCGCCAGCGTGTCGTCCGGCGCGGCAGAAACGGCGGCGCCTTCGTCGTGGCGGTAGGCGATCAGATCGCGCAGATCGCCGTGCTGCGGTTTGCTCAGCAGGCCCTGTTCCAGCATCCAGTGGTCGTTATACATTTTAGACAGGTATTTGTTGCCGCTGTCGCAGACAAAGGTCACCACTCGCTTGGGTTCGGTCTGTGCGCGGCAGTAACGCAGTGCGGCGGCCAGCAGGGTGCCGGTGGACGAGCCCGCCAGCACGCCTTCCTTGCGCAGCAGATCGCGCGCGGTGGTGAAGGCTTCTGCGTCGCCGATGCGGTAAGCGTGGCGGACCTGGTCAAAGTCGCTGAGCGGCGGGACGAAGTCTTCGCCGATGCCTTCCACCAGCCAGCTGCCCGCTTCCCCGATGTGGCCGTTGTCGAGATAGTCCGCCAGGATAGAGCCGGCAGGGTCGGCCAGCACGAATTCCGTCTGCGGCGAAACGTCGGCGAAATAGCGGCTCAGCCCGCCCAGCGTGCCGCCGGAGCCGACGCCAACCACGATAGCGTCTACGTCATGCTCCATCTGCTGCCACAGTTCGGGCGCGGTGGTGGTGGTATGGGCCGCCGGGTTGGCCGGGTTGTTGAACTGATCGATATAAAAGGCGCCGGGGATCTCCCCGGCCAGGCGTTTGGCGTAATCCTGATAGTAAGCCGGATGCCCCTTGCCGACGTCCGAGCGGGTCAGCAGCACTTCCACGCCCAGTGCGCGCAGGTGGAAGATCTTCTCGCGGCTCATCTTGTCCGGTACCACCAGCAGCAGCTTATAGCCTTTCAGCGCCGCCACCAGTGCCAGTCCCAGGCCGGTATTGCCGGCGGTGGCTTCGATGATGGTGCCGCCCGGCTGCAGCTTGCCGTCGCGCTCGGCCTGCTCGATCATTGACAGCGCCACGCGGTCTTTGATCGAACCACCGGGGTTTTGATTCTCCAGCTTGACGAACAGCCGGCACGGGCCGGTATCGAACTGGGTCAGTTCCAGCATCGGGGTATTGCCAATCATCTCGATGACGGAATGGGGGATCGCCATGACTCATCTCCAGGATTATTCGGTATAAAAGTCGTTATATGGATGATAGCGCTGAGGATAAGCGCTTTAAAAAGAACAAATAACGGTTCTATATGCCATTATGGAATATATTAATCTTTTTTAGACGTATAGATGCGCAGATGTTTAGCGGTGCAGATGCTTGGCCGTGTAGCCGTGGGTGGATGCAAAAATACGCGTCGCGATGCTTTTTTGAACGATAAGCGGGGGCCTGCGTACAGTTATGTAAAAATGCTGAAAATTCACGCTAAACCCTGCAAAAATAAGATAAATCACATAAACTCACAGCAAGGGCATTTTCGGTGCGTTGCGTTACCCGCTATGGGCGCCGCAGGGGGTTGCGGCCGGCACGCGCGCACCGGGCCACTCTCGCTGGTTGGCTTAAAACGTGAACATGTTTGAAAGTTAACGCTATTTCAATGGTTTGAATGGACACTCTGGCGACGTCATGATGAAAAAAAACTTATCCACTTCCCTGAAAAAACTGACCTTCAGCGTAGGCATCCTGTTGCTGGCCGCCCCGGCCGTGCACGCGGCCGAGCCGCCGGCGCCGCCGCAGGTAGACGCCAAAGCCTACATTCTGATGGATTACAACAGCGGCAAGGTGCTGACCGAAGGCAATGCCGACACCCGTCTCGATCCCGCCAGCCTGACCAAGATCATGTCCAGCTACGTGATCGGCCAGGCGATCAAGGCCGGCAAGATCAAGCCGGAAGACCTGGTCACCGTCGGCAAAGACGCCTGGGCGCCCGGTAACCCGGCGCTGCGCGGTTCTTCGCTGATGTTCATCAAGCCGGGCGATCAGGTGCCGGTACTGGAGCTGAATAAGGGCATCGTGATCCAGTCGGGCAACGACGCCAGCATCGCGCTGGCGGACTACGTGGCGGGCAGCCAGGATTCGTTCGTCGGCCTGATGAACAACTACGCCAAATCCCTGGGCCTGCAGAATACCCACTTCCTGACGGTGCACGGTCTGGATGCGGAAGGGCAGTACAGCACGGCGCGCGACATGGCGCTGCTGAGCCAGGCGCTGATCCGCGACGTGCCGGACGAATACGCGCTGCATAAAGAAAAAGAGTTCACCTTTAACAAGATCCGCCAGATTAACCGTAACCGCCTGCTGTGGAGCAGCAACCTGAACGTCGACGGTATCAAGACCGGTTACACCAGCGGCGCCGGCCATAACCTGGTGGCGTCGGCCACCGACGGCCCGATGCGTCTGATCTCGGTGGTGCTGGGCGCGCCGAGCGATCGCGTACGCTTCAGTGAAAGCGAAAAGCTGCTGACCTGGGGCTTCCGCTTCTATGAAACCGCGACGCCGATCAAGGCCGATAAGCCGTTCGTCACCCAGAAAGTGTGGTTCGGCGACGTCAGCGAAGTGCCGCTCGGCGTAGCGAAAGACGCCTCGGTCACCATTCCGAAAGGGCAGATGAAAAACCTGAAGGCCAGCTACAAGCTGACCCAGCCGACGCTGGAAGCACCGCTGGCGAAAAACCAGGTGGTCGGCACCATCGATTTCCAGCTGGACGGCAAAACCATCGAGCAACACCCGCTGGTGGTGATGCAAGAGGTGAAAGAGGGCAACTTCTTCAGCCGCATCTGGGATATGGTGATGATGAAGCTGAGCCAGTGGTTCGGCGGGATCTTCGGCTAAATACCCTGATGTGAGGCGCGCGCCCCGGGCGCAAGATTCTCGACCAAGCCGCAACGGAGACGTTGCGGCTTTTTTTCGCGAGTTCCTGGGTCGCGGTGATTAAAAGTAGTCCACCAGCATGGTGGCGCCGCTGGTGAAATCGCCTTCCGCCAGGGTGACGGCGCTGTTTTTCACCGGCACTGCATCAAGCGTCGGCGGATTGGCGTAATCGATGTTCAGCGGCGTATTGATGGCGAAGGCCTTACCGTTGGCCAACAGCTTGATGCCCAATCCATTGACGCTGCTGGTTAACACGCTGCCGTCGAAGGCCGCCGCGCCGCCCATGATCTTCATTTTCAGCTGGCGGCTGTTATCCAGAAACTCGCATTTGATGCTGTAATCGATGCGTTGCATATAGCGATTGCCGTCGATGCGCTTGATGCCGACCTTGCCGAAGTCGATATCGATGGTGCGCCCGTCATTGATCACGCAAGGCGGAGGCGCCACCACGGTGGCGGTGATGTTGACCTTGGTGCCCTGGTCGGCGGCCTGGGTGGTGGCGCTGATCAGGCTCAGCGACCACAGCAGAGCGCAGCGTGTTTTTTTCGTCATGTTCATTCTGGCTCCCGTTTCAAGGTGCGCTGAAGATCAGCGTGGCCGAGCCTGACAGCGGGCCGGTGGCGATGCTGGTGTAAGGCACATTGTTCTTCACCGGCACAAAGGTTACGGTGTCGTTGCCCAGCCCGTTGACGATGCGCGTTCTGAAGGCATTGTTGGGCTTTACCACCGTGCCGTTGTACACCATGGCCACGCCGACGTTAGGGTTGCTGGTTTTGATAAAATCGCTGGAGAAGCCACTGGCGTCGCTGACCATGCGGATCAGAATATCCTGCGTCGCGCTCTGGTCGTCGCATTGGTAGCTGAGCGCCTTGTCCTGTTTGATTTGGGCGTCGCTGGCGCTTTGAGTCAGAAAGTCCTGGCGGATCTGGCCAAAGTCGACATTGATTTGCTGGCCGTTGTTGATGGTGCAACTGGTGGTGACGAAGTAGGCGTCGTTGTCGGCGATCAGGCGCCAGCGATAAACGCCGCACTGCGGGCAACCCGGCTGATCGTTGGTCTGAATAAAGTTTATTTGGCCGATGACGTCGCCCTTGTTCACCTTGATGTCCGGCGTTGGGAAACGGTTCAACACGATATAGACCCGGATGGCGACCGACTGGGTCTGTAACCCGGTAAGGCTGAGTACGCTGATACCTGATGGCACCGGAGAGTTGTAATCGCTGCCGTTGATGGTGGTACCGCTGCCGATGGTGCCAAAAATCGCACTGTTCATCGACAGCGCCGGGCTGTCGGTTTTGAGATAGTCATACCAGCTCGCGACGTCGTTTTTACAGGTGACCTGGCTGACGTTGACGATTTCGTTTTTGCCATAAGAAAGCTGTGGCCCGATGCGTACCCGGACGTCAACCGGCGTGGTCGAGCCCCCGGGTGGAATCAGTCCGCCATCGGACGTGCGGCAGGTAAATGCGTTGGCATTGCCAAGCAGCATGAAGAAAGATAATGCCAGGCAGCAACGTAAAAATAGCAGGGCTGTTTTTCTCACGATAATATCCCAATATATATAAATAGTGTGCGGCATTACTCCGCAATGAAATATCGCCAATCAGGCCGGTTGGCCATATTTATTCCGTTAAAGGGGAGTGAGGGCATCTCTGTTGGGGATGCCGTCGTTATCACCGTTCAGCAACGCGGTGGGATACCACCTCAACGAGTTGTTGATAGAGCCGTCCGTCACAATCACTTTTTGCCGGGCGACAAGATCCAACAACAGCCGCCGAGCCCGGTAAACACCGACGTTGACGGCATTGGCCAGTTGCCGCGTCGATAGCCATTGCTGCGGCGGCGGCAGACCGGCGACGGGGCACTTGCGGGGTGACTGCGCAAATAATGTTTGCAGCAGATCGTGCTGCAATTGCCGTATTTCCTTTTGTTTCGGAGATAACGCTTCCATAGCACTTCCTCTGTATTCCGATTGCCGTATTCCTAAGAAAAAACAAACTTTCGCTGCCTACCAACAACGAGGTAAAACGCGAACAAAGAAAAATCCTATCTATTTATCAGGATTGAAAAAAAAGGCGTTGCCCGCCCCGTTTTTACCTATACCAAGGCAGGGGTGGCGTCACGCTGAAACCTAAAATTTTGGTTTATTATATTCACAAAGTGCCACTTTGCGATCTGATTACTTGGGAATCACAGAAAAACAGGATATTGCTCTATAAAAGCATCTTTTACGATCTATGAGCCTAAAAATAACAGTAAATTAACTTCAATTAGGAAATAAATTGCGAATGTTCGCCTTGATCAAAAAAAGCCTTTTTTTGCTTGGAGGCATTTGCCAGAATATTCATCGCCGGACAAGAAGGGCGGATTAGAAAGTATTGGTCTCTGCCTGTTGTGATTTTGTTTATTTTTATATGACGAATTCATTAATGGGTGGGCCGCTGCGAACTTGCCGTAATCGACATGTTTATTGTCGGTGCCTTTGGGTTTTGGCAGTTAACCAACCAGCAAGATGCTAAAGAATCAGGGCTGCGCATATATAAGCGCGAGCGGGTTTCCTGTTGCTCTTTTTCTTGATTGGAATATGCATTTTTTCTTATAAGGAATATAGGTTCTATGAAACTTAACAAAATCATGATGGCTGCAGTGATTGCATTTGGCGCAAGTTCTTTTGCACAGGCAGCCGATCAGGGACACGGTAAGGTCACCTTCACGGGCTCTATTATTGATGCGCCATGCTCTATTGCACCCGAGTCGATCGATCAGACCGTAGATCTGGGCCAGGTTTCCAACGTGGCGTTGAAAAACGGCGGCAAATCCAACCCGCGTCCGTTTGAAATCAAACTGGAGCAGTGTGATATCACCACGCTGAAAACCGTTAAAACCACCTTCAGCGGCGTAGCGTCGTCCACCGACAAGGATCTGTTGGGTATCGCGGGTACCGCCAGCGGCGCCGGCGTAGCCATCTCTTACAATGGTCAGCCGATCAAACTGGGTGAAGCGACTACCGCGCAGACCCTGAACACCGGCAACAACACTCTGCATTTCGCCGCCTACCTGCAGGGTGAAGGCGCTTCCGCCGCCATCGTTCCGGGCGATTTCACTGCCGTAGCCGATTTCACCCTGGCTTATCAGTAAGTGAGTCCGAAGGCTTAATCAACCAGGCATGGGGTTCGCCGCATGCCTGGTGAATCTCCCTGTCAAAGGAATGTCGCGATGTTTTTACCAAGGAATCGAGCGGGTGCCGTTCTTTTGGCGTCGTTGGCGTTTGCGCCCGGCTATGCAATTTCCGCCGCGCAGGGGTGGGGCAAAGTCAACATGCACGGCGCCATTATCGACACCGCCTGCGCCATTGCTGCCGGCAGCCGCGATCAGACGATCGATATGGACACTATTCCTCTCGGACAGATCATTCGTGACGGCCAGGGGATGACCAAACCTTTCAGTATCGAATTGGTCAATTGCATTTTGGAACGGCCGGAAAACAAGCCTGACTGGAAATTCTTTCAGGTCACGTTTGATGGTTATGCGGAAGGTGCTCTGTTTGGCGTACAGGGCGATGCGCGCGGCGTTGCCTTGGAGATAAAAGACAGCAGCGGCACGGCGGTTATTCCAGGGAAACCTTTGCCGATGGAGGGAATAATACCGGGAAACCGAGTGCTGAATTATTCCATGACGTTGATGCCGAATCACCAGCCGTTGAAGGTGGGAGCGTATTTTTCCACAGTGCGTTTTAAGCTGGATTATTTTTGATTTTTTCTCGTACTGACGGTTAATTCGTTATTGAAAGGACTTTATTATGCTTTCACCGGCAGGGAAGTTATTTCGTCTTCAGGCCTTGGGGCTTTGCGTTGCCCTTTCTCTGGGAAATCCAATCGCGTTGGTCTATGCCGCCGACGTGATTCAATTCAATACCGACGTATTGGACATCAACGATCGTAAAAATATCGATCTGAGCCAATTTACGCGCAGCGGCTACATCATGCCGGGCGTTTATACCATGGTGGTGCACGTCAATAAGAACGATCTGCCGGAACAGCCGGTAACGTTTATGGCGCCCGAGAACGATCCAAAAGGCAGCGAAGCCTGTCTTTCGCCGGAATTGGTCAACCAACTGGGGCTGAAAGAAAAACTGTTAAGCACGCTGAATTGGACGCACGGCGGCCGTTGCCTTGACGCTTCCAGTCTGGCGGGGATGGAAGCCCGCGGCGATCTTGCCAGCTCCTCACTGTATCTGAACATTCCTCAGGCCTATCTGGAATACAGCTCGGAAAACTGGGACCCGCCTTCGCGCTGGGATGACGGTATTCCCGGGCTGCTGTTTGACTATAACGTCAACGCCCAAACGCAAAAGCATCAGAAAGGCGGCAGCAGTTACAGCCTGAGCGGCAACGGTACCGGTGGCGCCAACCTGGGCGCCTGGCGTCTGCGCGCCGACTGGCAGGCCAACCTCAACCATCAGACCGGTTCTTCTCAGCCTACCGATAAACAGTTCGACTGGAGCCGCTATTACGCCTACCGGGCGATCCCGGCGCTGCGTTCGCGGCTGACGATGGGTGAGGATTACCTGAACTCCGACATTTTCGACAGCCTGCGCTTTACCGGCGTCAGTCTGCGATCCGACGACAGCATGTTGCCGCCCAACCTGCGCGGCTATGCGCCGGAAGTGACCGGCGTGGCGAAAACCAACGCCAAGGTGGTGGTCAGCCAGCAGGGGCGCGTGCTGTATGAAACGCAGGTAGCGGCGGGGCCGTTCCGCATTCAGGACATCAACGATGCGGTTTCCGGCGAGCTGGACGTGCGTGTCGAAGAGCAAGACGGCAGCGTGCAGGAGTTCAAGATGAACACCGCCAACATTCCTTATCTGACGCGGCCGGGTACGGTGCGTTACAAGCTGGCGACGGGCAAACCGTCAGAGTGGGGGCACCATCTGCGCGGGCCGATGTTCGGCACCGGCGAGTTCTCCTGGGGGATCAGCAACGGCTGGTCGCTGTACGGCGGGGGCATCGCCGGCGGCGATTACAACGCGCTGTCGCTGGGGATCGGGCGCGATCTGATGGCGCTGGGGGCGCTGTCGTTCGATGCCACGCAGTCGCGTGCGCGTTTGCCGCAGGATGGCACGCTGACCGGCGGTTCGTACCGGCTGAGCTATTCGAAGAACTTCGATGAATACGACAGCCAGGTCACCTTTGCCGGTTACCGCTTCTCCCAGGAAGATTTCATGAGCATGGGGGACTACCTGGATGCGCGTTACGAAGGGGGGCGCAGCGGCAAGAGCAAGGAGATGTACACCATCACCTTCAACAAGCAGTTCCGCGAACTGGGGTTGAGCACCTATCTCAACTACAGCCACCAAACCTACTGGGATCGGGCGCCGAACGATCGTTACAACCTGATGGTATCGCGCTACTTCGACATCGGCGATTTCAAGAACGTCAGCGTGTCGCTGTCGGCCTATCGCAACCGTTATAACGAGCGCAACGACGACGGGATGTATCTGTCGCTGTCGCTGCCCTGGGGCAGTGCAGGCACGCTCAGTTACAACATGACGCTCGATCGCGAAGAGAACGCTCACCGGGTCGGGTACTACAACCGGGTCGATGAACACAACAACTATCAGATCAGCGCCGGCGCCGCACGCAGCGGAGCGACGGCCAGCGGTTATTACAGCCATCAGGGCGACATGGCGCAGATCAACGCCAACGCCAGCTACCAGGCCGGCCGCTACAGCGCTGTCGGCATCGGTGCGCAGGGCGGCCTGACGATGGCGGCGGAAGGGGCGGTGCTGCACCGCGTCAATACGCCGGGCGGTACGCGCTTGCTGCTCGATACCGAAGGCGTCGCCGGTGTGCCGGTACGTGGCTACGGCAGTACGGTGCTGACCAACCGTTACGGCAAGGCGGTGGTGGCGGATGTAAATAGCTACTACCGCAACAAGGCCAGCATCGATCTCAACAGCCTGAGCGACAACGTCGAGGCGACGCGTTCCGTGGTGCAGGCCACGTTGACCGAGGGGGCCATCGGCTACCGCAAGTTTGAAGTGATTGCCGGTGAGAAGGCGATGGCGATCGTCAAGCTGGCGGACGGCAGCGAGCCGCCGTTTGGTGCCACGGTGCTGAATGCCCGCAAACAGGAGACCGGCATCATCAATGACGGCGGCAGCGTTTACCTGTCCGGCCTTAACCCCGGCGAGCGCATGAGCGTGCACTGGAACGGCGCGGCGCAGTGTGAAATCCAGCTGCCGTCGCCGCTGCCGGCCGAAATGTTGATGAACACGTTGCTGCTGCCTTGCCGTCCTCTTGCCGGCAGCAAGCCGGCGGCTGACGCCAACTGACATACACCCGGCGGAGCCCGCTCCGCCGCTAAACCGCCGGGGCGGGCTCGTCCGCTTACGGCCGACTGGAACCGTGAAGACATGATGAATCTGACTATGACCAGAAAGACCGTTTTCCTTGTGGGCCCGCTCGCCGCCGCGTTGACGATCGGCGCGGTCAGCCTGCCCGCTCATGCGGCTATCGCGCTGGATCGCACGCGCGTGATTTTCGACGGCGACCTGAAAACGGTCAGTCTCAACATCAGTAACCAGAACAAACAGTTGCCGTATCTGGCGCAGGGATGGATCGAAGACGATCGCGGCAACAAAATCCAAAGCCCTTTCACCGTGCTGCCGCCGGTGCAACGGGTGGAGCCGGGCAAACCGAGCCAGGTGAAGATCCAGTCGCTGCCGGCCGCGCGTCAGCTGCCGCAGGACAGGGAGACGCTGTATTACTTCAACCTGCGCGAGATCCCGCCGCGCAGCAATAAGCCGAACACGCTGCAGATAGCGCTGCAGACGCGCATCAAAATGTTTTATCGCCCGGCGGCGCTCGCCCCGAAAAAGAACGCCGCACCGTGGCAGGAGCAGCTGACGCTGACCCGGCAGGGCGACAAGTACGTGGTGAACAACCGGACCCCTTATTACGTGACGATCGTTGAGGCGAGCGCCGGCAAGGGCGGAAAAGGAGCGGCGGGCTTTGAACCGCTGATGGTGGCGCCGAAGGCCAGTGCCCCGCTGAACGTCTCCGCCGCGAGCCTCGGCAACGGCCCGTCGCTGGCATACATCAACGATTACGGTGGGCGGCCGCAGTTGAACTTCCGCTGCGCCGGCAATGCCTGCCAGGTCGTGCCGGTCGCCAAATGACGATCCGCGCGCAAGCAGGGAAGACAGAGTGAATACAGCGGAGTGAACGAATCATGCAACGAAAGATCCCCATGCTGTTGGGAAAGGCCTATGAACGTCATCAGCGACGCACTATCGGCCTGACGGTGTTGGCCGCGCTGATGGTACCGCTGACGGCAGGCACGATGCTGATGCTGATGCCGTCGGCCCGCGCGGTGGACAACTGGGACGTGGAGGGCGCGAACGGCACGCTCCACGTCTACGGCGCGTTGACGGAAAGCGCCTGCAGTCTGGAAATGACCAGCGCTCGTCAGGAAGTGTGGCTGGGGGAGACGGGGACGGCGCACTTCCAGCGCCCGGGCGATCGCGGCACGCCGGTGGCGTTCGAGCTGACGCTGAAAGACTGTCTGCGGGCGCCGGCGAGCAACCGCGACGCCTGGACCGGGGTTCTGGCCTGGAGCGGCAGTCAACCTGCGGTGTCCGTGGCGTTTGCCGCGCCTGCGGATGACGACGCGCCGGGTTTGGTCAGGGTGGCCGGCGTCACCGGCTTGGGGCTGCAGTTGGCGGATGCCAGCGGCCTGCCGGTGCGCCTCGGCGCGCGTAACAAACCGATCTTGCTGACGCCGGGGCAAAACACCCTGACGTATACGGTGACGCCGGTGCGAACCCCGGCGACGCTGAGCGCCGGCGCCTACCGTGCGGCGATCGATTTCCGCCTTTATTACGACTAATACGCCGCTTGCGTCGGACCGGCGCAAGCACAACCAAAGGGAGTGGCGACATGCGCGCGACAGAGACGAACCGGCGCCGGAGCGCGCTGTTGGGGGCAGGCATGGTCATGGCGGCCGGCATGATGGCGCCGCCGGCGACTGCGGCGGAAAACATGCGCTTTCACGGTACGCTGGTAGCCGAGCCGTGCGTCATTCAGCCGGGAGATGAGGATATTCAACTGGATTTCGGCACCATCGTCGACAAATACCTGTATCTGAACACCCGTACCCATAGCCAAAGCTTCGCGTTGCACCTGACCGAGTGCGATCTCAGCCTGGGCAATACGGTGGCCATCACGTTTACCGGCACCGAGAACGCTAAGCTGCCCGGCCTGTTGGCGCTGGATGCCGGCAGCCTGGCCTCGGGGATCGGCATCGGGCTGGAGGACAGCACCGGCAAGGCGCTGCCGCTCAATCGCGCCAGCGATAAATTCCGCCTGAATGCCGGTAACACCACGCTCACGCTGCAGGCCTATGTGCAGGGGGAGCCGGAGGCCATCCAAACGAAGTCCATCGGCCGCGGCACCTTCAGCGCGGTGGCCACTTTTACGTTGGAATATGAATAAGCGTCTACAAGGACAAAAAACGCAATGATGATAAAGCCCCTCAATCGCGCCCTGCGCATGGGCCTGCTGTGCCTGTTGGCGTTGAGCGCCGCCGCCTGTCAAAACCAAAAGTCGGGCAAGCCGGCTGTGAACACCAAAAATCAGGCTGTGCAGGCTCCGTCAGAAGAGGCTTTGCGCAAGCAGCGTGAGGCCGAGCAGCTGCAGCAGTGCCAGGAGCAACTGGGTGCATTGCGCACGATCGACGAGAAACAGTATCAGCGCTATAAACAGGCCTTCGACAGCCTGATGAGCGGCGCTTCGCAGTACGCCAACCTGCGCGCCCGGGTAAACGGCGACACGCAGGAGACGGTGGATGCGCTGTATCGCTACAAGGTCAACTATCTGTGCGCCGGGGTGAATCAGGCGGTGTTGACCGGCTTGGCGGATCGCGGGGAGCAGGTTAAATGAGGCTGCGCCTGCTGGGCTGTGCGGCTCTGCTGTTCACCGGCGTCGCGCAGGCGGACGACGGCGTGCCGGCGCTGCTGCAGTTTGCCGAGCAGTATCAACGGCAGAACACCGGGCCGGCGAGCGAAAACGCGGCGCCCGCCGACCGCGGGGCGGGGCAAAAAAAGCGTGAGCCGGCAAAGCGTCCGTCGGATACCCACCAGCCGGCTTCCCCGGCCAAAGCTTTTACGCTGAGCCAGGAATTATTGGCGCGTGACCAACAGCTGGCGCGCCAGCGAATGGAACTGGCGGTGTTGCGCCAGGAACTCGCCGCGCTGCGGGCGGAGAAAGCGGCACCACCCGTCGCGACGTTGCCCGATTCGTCAACGCTGCAGCAGTGGATCGCCGGGCTGGGCACCGCCTGGCGCGGCTCGCCCGATGCGCAGCGCGCCGAGGCGCTGCTGCGGCAGGCGACGCAGGAAACCGCCAAAACCAAAGCGACGGCGATGCAGGCCGAACGGCGCGTCACCGAGCTGGAGTCCGCCGCGCAGGCATCGGCACAGACGCTTGCACAACGCCAGCGCGAGCACCAGGAGGAACTGCACGCTCTGCGTACCGCGTTGGAGGCGAGTGAGCAGAAACGGGCCGATGAGCAGAAAGTGACCCAGCAGACGCGCGAAGCGCTGTTGGCGCTGCATAAGCGGCTGCAATGGGAGGTGACGCCGGAGCAGTTGAAGGATGAACGCAAGCGTTTGTCCTATGCGGCGGGCAGTGCGCTGGGGCGGGATATTCAGGGGGTAGTGACGGAGCGTCAAAGCTGGGGCGTACCGGTGGACCGCGACAGCCTGTTGGCGGGCGTCATCGATAGCGTGTCGGGGCGTTTGCAGCTGCCGCCGGATGAACTGAATACGCTGACGGCGCAGGCGGATGCCGCCGCCATGGCCGCGCGTGAGAAACGCGTTAACGAACAGCGGCGGCGTGATGAAGATTATCTGGCGCAGTTCAGTCAACAAAAGGGCGTAAAGCAGTCGGCGATGGGCTTTTGGTATCGGGTGGATTACGCCGGGGAGGGCGTGCTGGCGCCAACGGCGGTGGTCGATGTGGTCGTGAAGGAGAAATTGACCGACGGCACGGTGATCCAGGATATGGAGCTGAGCGGCAAGGTGCTGTCGCAACCGCTGTCCGAGTATCCGCCGCTGTTCAGGGAGGCGATAAGCCATCTGCATAACCACGGTTCGCTGACGATGGTCGTGCCGCCGGCGCTGGCCTACGGCGAAACTGGCTACCCGCCGAAAGTGCCACCTAACGCCACCATGATTTATGAATTACGCATCGACAACAGTCAGGCTCCGACAAAGGGGGCCCAGGCGGTTAAACGGGAAGCCGGAACGGCGGGAGGGCAGGGATGAACACCATGATAAAAATCGCGCTATTTGATGAAAACCGTTACTTCAGCGCCGGTTGGCACGAGGCCCTGGCGCTGCACTTCAGCACTTACGGCAAGCGCACGCTGTTACTGGATGCGCAGCAGGTTCACGAAGCCGATCTGGTGTTCTGCTATTTTCCTCCCGGCGTGCAAAGCTGCTTTTGTCACTTCTTTGAGGCGCAGACCGCAGGGCGCAAAACGCTGTATTTCTCGTTGCGAACGCCGGAGGGGCGGCATAAACGCACCGTCGGCACCCGATGCTCGCTGGAGGCCGGCGTCATTTACCACGATACGCCGCTGGTATCGGCATTGTATCAGGTGAGCGCCGAACTGGAGCGGCGCAGCAAATGGCCGGGTAGGCCGGGTTGTGGCATGAACTGCGTATGTCAGCACCGAGGCCTGACGCTGCGGGAACAGGAGATCATGCGCTGCATGACGCGGGAGATGGGGGTGACGCAAATTGCGCGGATGCTGGACATCAGCGTGAAAACCGTCAGCAATCACAAGATGAGCGTTATGCGCAAGATGGGATTCCGGCGTAATGCCGAACTTTACGGTTGGCTGCGGCACAGCGCCCGTCCCGGCGCCGTGGGGGCTCGAGCCGGCATTCAGCCGGGCGTTGCGGCAGGGAAAGAGCGGCATTGAAACGGCGCCGGCCAGATCGGAACGGCCGGCGCCTTTAGTGATTCGCCGTGGCGGTCAATTGCAGGCCACGACCTTGATCGCCAGCCCGCCCTGGGAGGTTTCGCGGTATTTGGCGTTCATGTCTTTGCCGGTTTCGTACATGGTTTCGATCACCTTATCCAGACAAACTCGCGGTTCGCTGGTGCGGCGCATCGCCATGCGCGCGGCGTTGACCGCCTTGACGGCGGAAATGGCGTTGCGTTCGATGCAGGGCACCTGAACCTGGCCGGCGAGCGGATCGCAGGTCAGCCCCAAATGGTGCTCCATGGCGATCTCCGCCGCGATGCACACCTGCGCCGGGCTGCCGCCCAGCAGCTCGGTCAACCCGGCCGCCGCCATCGAACAGGCTACGCCCACTTCCCCCTGACAGCCCACTTCGGCACCGGAGATCGAGGCGTTCATCTTGTACAGCGCGCCAATCACGCCGGACGCCAGGAAATAGCGGGTGTAGGAGTTGGCGTTCACCGGGCGGATGAACTTGTCGTAGTAAGCCAGCACCGCAGGTATGATGCCGCAGGCGCCGTTGGTCGGCGCGGTGACCACGCGGCCACCGGCGGCGTTCTCTTCGTTGACCGCCAGTGCGAACATGTTGATCCAATCGACCACGTTCATCGGGTCGATATTGTTCTTATCGCCGGTCACCAGAATGCGGCGCAGCGCGGCGGCGCGGCGCGGCACTTTCATCGGGCCGGGCAGCAAGCCTTCGGTGTTGATGCCGCGTTCGATACCGGCGCTCATCACCTGCCAGACGTCGGCGAAGTGCGCGTCGATATCCGCCTTGCTGCGCAGCGCCAGCTCGTTCTGCATCACCAGGCCGGACAACGACAGCCCGGTGTCTTTGCAATGCTGCTGCAGATCGTGCGCCGATTTGAACGGGTAGGGCACCGGCGTGGCGCCCTCGGCGGACTGACCGAAGTGCTCTTCGTCGACGATGAAACCGCCACCGATCGAGTAATAGGTTTTGCTGTGCAGCAGGCGTTCACCGGCGAAGGCGCGGATGCGCATGCCGTTTTCGTGCAGCGGCAGGTTGTCGCTGTGGAAGTTCATGCCGCCGTGCAGCGGGAAATCCACCTCGTGATGGCCGTTGGCCAGCGGCAGGCGGCCGCGCTGTTCGACGTCGCGGATAAAGCCCGGAATGCTGTCGATGTCCACGTCGTGCGGCAGGTTGCCGGCCAGGCCCATGATGATGGCGATATCGGTGTGGTGGCCTTTACCGGTCAACGACAGCGAACCGTACACGTCGACCACCACGCGGGTAGTGTCCTGCAGCTGCTGGTGGGCGATCAGATCGTCGACGAACTGTTTGCCGGCTTTCATCGGGCCAACGGTGTGGGAACTGGATGGGCCGATGCCAATTTTGAAAATATCGAAAACGCTGACCATGGTCTCGCCTCCTTCTTCAGGTTTCAGGCGGTGAATACGGGAAATGGGGGAGTGCGGGAGGGCCGGCGCGCAGCGGCGCCGGCCGGACGTGATTAGCCGAGCAGGCTGAACACGATAGCAGAGATGGCGATCAGACCCATCACAACCACGAACACGTTGCTGATGTGGCCGCTGTACTTGCGCATGGCAGGCACTTTACGGATGGCATACATCGGCATCAGGAACAGCAGCATGGCGATGATTGGGCCGCCCAGGGTTTCGATCATGCCCAGGATGCTTGGGTTCAGGGTGGCGACGATCCAGGTGGTCACCAGCATGAAGATAGCGGTCATGCGGTTCAGCTTGGCGGTGCTGACGGTTTTGCCGCGGCTCTTCATCGACTTGGCAACCAGGCCGTTGAAGCCTTCACGGGCGCCCAGGTAGTGGCCCAGGAACGATTTGGTGATGGCGACGAAGGCGATAACCGGCGCGATGTACGCGATCATCGGGTTGTTAAAGTGGTTAGCCAGGTAAGACAGAATCGAGATGTTCTGCGCCTTGGCTTCCGCCAGGTTTTCCGGCGTCAGGCTCAGCACGCAGCTGAACACGAAGAACATCACGGTCAGCACCATCATGATGTGTGCATAAGCCAGAATGCGGGAGCATTTTTTCTCGGCGTCTGCGCCGTACTCTTCGCGTTTGGCGACGGCGAAGGCGGAGATGATCGGCGAGTGGTTGAAGGAGAACACCATTACCGGGATCGCCAGCCACAGGGTCATGATCAGGCCGTGGCCCATGCCGGTACCGCTGCCGGACAGCGACACGTTTTCGAAGATGGCGCCGGTCCAGTTAGGGATCAGATACACCGCCAGCAGCATCAGCACCGCGACGAACGGGAAGACCAGGATGCTCATGGTTTTCACGATGGCCTGCTCACCGAAACGCACGATGGTCATCAGGCCGACGATCAGAATCAGCGACAGGATGGCGCGCGGTGGCGATGTCATGCCCAACTGGTGGGTGATGAAGCTGTCGACGGTGTTGGTGATCGCCACGCTGTAAACCAGCAGAATCGGGTAGATGGCGAAGAAGTACAGCAGGGTAATCAGCTTACCGGCGGTGATGCCGAAGTGCTCTTCTACCACGGCGGTGATGTCTTCACCGGGATTTTTGCCGGACAGAACGAAACGGCACAGGCCGCGGTGGGCAAAGAAGGTCATCGGGAAAGCGATGATGGCCATGATGATCAGAGGAATCAAACCGCCGATACCGGCGTTGATTGGCAAGAACAGGACGCCTGCGCCGATGGCGGTGCCGTACAGGCCCAACATCCACATGGTATCCGTTTTACGCCAGGTACTGCTGGAGCCCGAGGCCGCAGAGGCAATTGTGCCGGTCTGTGTAGTGTCCATAAATATCTCCGAAGTGAACACGAATTTAAAATTAAAAGGCAAAACTTAAGGTTAAACCGTCAAACGTCCTATTCAGGCAACGCTTGCGGTAAGAATCAGGTGTTGCTTGCGGGGATGTTTTGGCGTCCCCCTGGTTGTTTATTGCGTTCATTACCAAGGCACAGCGCCGGGTAATTCACTAAAGACTTTTCACCGTCACGGGTGATAAAAGTCGTTACCGCTGCCGACAGGTCTTTGCCTGTCGATTTTTGTTGGCGGCAAGATAACGATTTACAGTAGAAACAACCGTGATCCTGCTCTCAAATGCGCAATATGTGCAGTTATCTTCTTTTTTATCGATTTTTCGCGCATTTGTTGCACATTTGTGTAAGATTTTGTGCTGAGAACGCTCTCATAAAGATTTCTGCGATTATGCGGTTTGTACAATAATTAGCCGGATAAAGCGCTGTGCTCAGCAGCAAGCCGAGCAATATATTTTATGCGTGGTTTTGGATCTAGCGAAAAACCCGGATTAAGCAGTTTTAGTGACGTAGATCACATTGTATTTTTAAGTAAAATTCATTTCATATATTTGTTTTTAATGGTTTTTTATTAAAAATCACCGCTAATAACGAAGGGAAATTACTTACGTGGTTAGCGGATAAAAATGCGTAACCATTCATCATATAAATAACAGATAACTAACAGGTATTGGCGAGATTTGCTGCAATCGCTTAAACCGCCGTTTATTTAAACATCCCGGCCTTTGGCGCGATTTATCATATAAAAGCCATAAATAGTCGTTAATTCACGCAGCCGACAGCCGGTTTAGCCTGCGAGAAAATAATCACTCGGGTGATCTGTTGCATTTTATTAACCTGATGTTGCGTGCGGATAAGCGAAAAACGCGAATCGATTGCGCATTATTTGTTCATTTTCGGGCGGGGAAAAAGGGGACTGCAGCGGTGCGCCGTCGGTTTCGACGGCGCAGAAGGCGGACTAATAGCGGGTAGCGATGGCGTTGTCGTTGAAGAACGCCATGAAGTCGGCGTCCGGTTGGCGGTCGCTGATCACCCGATCGAACTGCGTCAGGGGGCCGATGCAGGCCGGTTTGGTTTTGCCGAACTTGCTGTGGTCTGCCACCAGGATCTTTTGCTGCGCCATCGCCATGGCGCGATGCTTCATCTCCAGCTCGTCGAAGTTGAAGCAGGTGGCGCCGTGCTGCAGGCTGAGGCCGGCGGCGGAGATAAAGGCGATGTTCGGGCAGATGTGATCGAGCTCGTTACGGCCGCTGACGCTGGAAAAGATGTAGTTGTTCGGCTTGAACTCACCGCCGCACAGGACCACCTTGCAGTTAGGTTTGTCCTGCAGCGCCAGGAAGGTGTTCAGCGAATGACAGACGGCGGTGAAGGTCAGCTCGTCGGCGATGGCGTCGATGATCGCCGGGGTAGTGGTGCCGCAGTCGAAAAACACCGTGTCGTTTTCATTGATCAACGGGGCCGCCAGCAGGCCGATGCGCCGTTTCTCCGTCACCTGCTTGGCTTTTTGATCGGAAACGAAGTAGTTGGTCACGCCGTTGCTGCGCGGATCGGTCACCACATAGCCGCCGAGCAGCACCACCGCCGCCGGTTCGGCGCTCAGATCGCGGCGAATGGTCATCTCCGAGACCCCCAGCAGCACGGCGGCTTCTTTCAGGTGGATCTTGTCAGCGCGTTTTAACGCCTGAACTAGCCGGTTGATACGTTCTTCGCGCCGCGTTTCCATAGGTCCGTCTTCCCACAGGTAGTAGAGGTAAAAGGGCGTGCCGGCGTGTCCGGCGCTAAACACAACAATGCGGGGCAATATCGGGCCGCCTTGGCCGCCCGTATTGTCCCGCATCGGAGTGTATTGGCAGTGCCCGTCAGGGCATGCCGACGATCAGTAGCTGCCCGCCGCCGGCTGCGCGCCGGAAACGATGGCGACGCCGGAGCTGGTGCCGATACGCGTGGCGCCGGCGTTGATCATCTTCTCGGCGGTGGCGCGATCGCGCACGGCGCCGGAAGCTTTCACGCCCATTTCGCTGCCTACGGTCTCGCGCATCAGTTTGACGTGCTCTTCCCGAGCGCCGCCGGTGCTGAAGCCGGTGGAGGTTTTCACGAAGGCCACATCGAGTTCGCGACACATTTCACAAACCTGGACGATCTGCGCATCGCTGAGCAGGCAGGTTTCCAATATTACCTTCAACGGGATCGCCGCGCAAACCTCGCGCACGGCGGCGATGTCGGCTTTCACTTCGTCTAACAGGCCGCTTTTCAACCAGCCGACGTTGATCACCATATCGATCTCTTGTGCGCCGGCGGCGATTGCCGCTTTGGCTTCAAAGGCTTTGGCGACGGTCAGGCCGGCACCCAGCGGGAAACCGATCACCGAGCAGACTTTTACGGTGCTTTCCTGCAGCAGCTGGGCTGCCAGCGGCACGTAGCCGGAGTTGACGCATACCGCATAGAAGTTGTGCTGCTGCGCTTCTTCGCACAGTTTGGCGATCTGCAGTTCGGTGGCGTCCATCGCCAGCAGGGTGTGGTCAACATAGCTGGCGTAATCGATGGTTTCGGTGGTCATCGCGATTCCTTAGTGAGGTTAAGACAGTAAGCGGGATGGATAATGTGAAAATAATAACATTTAGATGCCGATAAACCTAGTGATGTTTAAAAAATGTCGATCCGATCGTCGCTATAATGCTGTTATAGGTATAACTTAAAGGCGTTTCATTTGTTATTTAAATAACATTTCAGGGCTCGCGGCCTGCGCGGGCGCAGCGTCGAGGGAAAAAAGATGAAGATCAACATCGATCTGGCTCCTGAAGCTTTCGGGGCGCATCGGCAGGAACTGTTCCGCAATGCGGATTTCGCGGTGAGCACGCATCGCTGCACAGAACGCGGGCCGATGCTGACGTTGGCGAATCATCGTGGCGCACTGACGGTTTTACCGTATCAGGGCCTCGCGATCTGGGACGCCGAGTTTGACGGTTATTCGCTGAAGTCGGGCCGCCGCAGCGTAAAGGGCGCCGGAAGAAAGCGCGCTGACGATGCCGCGTTCTGCCCTGCCTGGCCGAATCAGGACGGTGAGCCGCTGCAGATGCAACGCGTGTGGCTCCAACTGGCGGGCGATGAGCTGACGTTGCACGGCGAGGGGGAGCGGGCGGGTGGGCGTTGGCGCATCGGCCCGGCGCTGCGTCTGGCGGCGCAGAGCGCACAGTTCGCCATTGAGATGACGCTCACCAACCTGGCCGAGCGGCCGCAGCCGCTGCGCTATGTGTGTCGCCTCAACTACGGCTGCATTCCCGACGCGGTATTCCGTCAGAACCTGCCGGCGCCGGCGCTGTTGGGGGATGCGCTCGGGCAGGAACTGCTGTGCTCCGACGATCTGTCGCGCTATGTGGATCAGGCCGAGTTCTTTATGCTGGCACCGCAAGGCCGGCGCTATGTGACGCGCTTCGCTACCGGGCAATTCAACTATGGCCTGCGGCGCATCGCCGTTCAGGGCAACCGGCGGCTGCTGGCTTTTATCCAGCCGGCGAACTGTCGCCCGAATGCGCTGGAGGAAGAGGCGGGAATGATGCTGGGGGCGGGAAAAACGCGGGCGTTTTGCGTGACCACCGGCGTGGTGTGAAATAACGGGGCGGTAACGCCCCGGTCATGTTGTGCAGTTACTCTTTCACCCAGCCACGGCGAATGGCGAAGGCGAACAGGAAACGATACAGGCGCGACAGCTTGTCGGCGATGACATCGCCGAACAGATTCCACACCAGCTGGGCGAACAGACAGCCGACCAGGCCGAGCAGGAAACCGCCGACCATATCCAGCGGCCAGTGCACGCCGAGGTAAACGCGTGACCAGGCGATGCCGACGGCGACGATCATCAGCAGCACGCCGGACCAGACCCGGTGCCAGAACAGGAACGCCAGCGCAAAGGTAAAGATGGCGGTGCCGTGATCGCTTGGGAACGAGCTGTCCGGCGCATGTGCCAGGAAGGTATAGCCAACGCCGGCGACGAACGGGCGCTCATGCGGCAGCAGCGCGCCGATGGTGGCGGCGGCGAGCATGGCGAACAGCAGCGCGATAGTGGTTTTCGCCACCACCTGGCGCTGCGAAACCAGCTGGCTTTGCGGCCCCCACAGCCACAGGCCGACGATCAGCAGCGGCACGATGATGATCAGATCGCGCGCCAAAAAGGTGGCGAAATCGATCGTCCACTCGGGAGACGCCGGGGTCGCATTGATCCAGGCGAAAAGAAAATGGTTCAACTGTTCCATAACCGTTACCTCGTCTTGCGGCGCCAATAGCCGCTAACCGTCCAATAAATAGCCAACTGGCTTAACCAAACCCACCAACCCGCCCACAGGTTATGGGTAAGAAAATGGGCGCCGCGCATGATCTGGCCAAAGCCCATCAGCATGCCGAGCGCAATGCCGCCGCACCAGCACCACCAGGCCAGGCGCGGACGCTGCGGATAAAACAGGAAAAACAACGCCATGACCGCGAAACCGCTCGAGGCGTGCCCGCCGGGGAAGCAGCGGCCGGGGCCCGGCAGCGCCGGTACCGCGCCGAACAGCGGGAAGGACATCGCTTTGCCGCCGTACTCGATCAGATCCCACGGGCAGGAGTGCGCGCTGGTGGCCTTGAGAATGCCTACCACCAACGGGCCGATCCCGATCAACAGCATGGTCACGATCAGGCGCGCACTGCGGCGATAGATGCCCCAAAACAGCGTCAGTACCGCCCCGACGATCACTATTTGCTTCAGCAGGCGGTGGTTGATCAGATCCAGCCAATAATTGTTTTGCCACGGGAAATGCCCGCTGGCGGGATCGTACCAATAATTGCTGATCGCCCAGTCCAGCTGTTCGTTGCGGGAGAGCCACAGGAACAGCAGGCCGCTGATCAGCAGGCCAAAAACCTGCCAACGGTAAAAGGATGCCGGCAGGGAGTAAAGGGCGGTTGTCTTAATTTGCGGTGCCGTTGAGGATTGATTTAATGACGATTCTGGATTCACGCGCAGGCTCGGTGGCAGGATTGAATAACGCCACTGTAATAATTCTGTCTTAAGAAAACCTTAGTCCACCGGTAAGAAAACCCTATCCGAGGCCACCGCCTTCGGCTAAGGTAATCGTTTGCTTTTTTTCGGGATGAGAGTGTGGTGATGCAGAATAAAGCGCGTGTCTTACTGTTGGCGGCTGCCGGTGCGGCCTTTTCTCCGCTGAGCTTTGGCCAACCTGCGGCCGCCGGGCCGATCGTGGTGCAGGGCGCCATGCCGGTGGAGGCGGAACGTTTTGCCCAGCGGTTGGAAAACCCGCGCGAGGAGCAGATCGGCGGCTGGCGCTTTTGGCACGGCACCGTAGACGGCTACCCGGTGGTGGTGTCGGAGACGCTGAAGGGCATGTCCAACGCCGCGGCGGCCACGGCGATCGCCGCCACGCAGTTTCACCCGGTGGCGATCATCAACCAGGGCACCGCCGGCGGCCATGATCCGGCACTGAAAGTATATGACATCGTGCTGGGCAAATATTCGGTCAATCTCGGGGCGTTCAAAACGCCGGCCAAGGCGTTGGGGGAAGGCAGCGACTCGCGGCAGTGGCAGCCGATGGATCTGTTGGCTTCCAAAGGCAGCGCCGGCGAGGACAAAAAGGCGCACAGCCTGCGTCAGTTTCCCGCCGACCCCAACCTGCTGGCGATTGCGCAAAGCGTTAAGGGCGATTACCGACAGGGCAAGGTCGTGGAAGGGGTGATCGGCTCGGCCGACGTATGGAACAGCGAGCTGGATCGCATTCGCTATTTCCACGACCGCTACCGGACGTCGGTCGAAGAGATGGAGACCGCCTCCGCCGCGCAGATCGCCGCCGAGTTCAAGGTGCCGTTCGTCGGCATTCGCGTGTTGTCCAACAACATCACCAATCAGGGCAAATACGATCCGCAAACCGGGCTGGCATGCCAGGATTATGTCTATCAGGTGGTGAAGGCCTATGTTGCCAACCTGAAGAAACGCTGAGTCATTACTCCGGTTAATCGGCGATATCAGGCGATTGTCACTATTGATCGCCTATTGTAAAGAAGATTAAACCTGTGGCGGGCTTGGCTGTAGTGTATTAGTTTATAGGCGGATTATTTGACAACGTGTAGGGATAAAACATGAACAAGGCATCCGTTGTATTTTCTGGCCTGCTGATGGCCGTTTCCGCCGGCGCCATGGCGGCGACCTCTGGTGATGATGCGGATATCAGCAAACAGCCGCTGGAAAAAATCGCGCCTTACCCGAAAGCCGAGAAGGGCATGAACCGCCAGGTGATCTACCTGCCGAAGCAAGAGCACGAAGAGAACTACAAGGTGGAGCTGCTGATTGGCAAGACGCTGGAAGTGGACTGCAACCGCCACATGATTGGCGGCACGCTGGAGACCAAAACCCTCTCCGGCTGGGGCTATGACTACCTGGTACTGGAGAAGCTGTCCGATCCGGCCTCCACGCTGATGGGCTGCCCGGACAACACCAAGACCAAGCAATTCATCGCCGCCAACCTGGGTGATGCCGCGATGCAGCGCTACAACAGCCGCCTGCCGATCGTGGTATACGCGCCGAAAGACGCGGAAGTGAAATACCGCATCTGGAAAGCCGAAGACACCGTAAGCCAGGCCGAACAGAAGTAATCGCCGTCTGACGCCACTCCGCTTGCCCTGCGCGGCAGGCGGAGACTTTCCCCCGTTACGCTTTTTTTTCGCCCACCAACACCGCCCGTTCGGTTTCTTCCCCCATGGCGATCAGCCAATCCAACACCGTTGAGAAGATCGCATCCTCCTGGGCGTCGGCCTGGGTCATCAGCACGTAATCCGTCCCGTCAGGCGCAAAGCCATATGGCGCCACCAGTGCGCCGTTGACGATATCATCCGCCACCAGCGCCAACGGGCCGATGCCGATACCGGCACCGGCGACCGCCGCCTGCAGGCTGAGATAGAAATGTTCGAAACGCAGCTCGTTGCCCGGCCGGATCTCGATGCCGCTGTGGGCACACCAGTCGCGCCAGGCATACGGGCGCGTCTCGGTGTGGAGCAGGGTACCGCGCAGTTCACGCCCCGCCGCGGCATGCTCCCGGCGGCATACCGGGCCGACCCGTTCTTTGAGGAACGGGCGGGCGACCACGTCGTCGGCGATCGGGAAATCGTTGCGGCGAATCGCCAGATCGATGCCTTCACGCGAGAAGGCGACGGCGCCGCCGGCGGAGACCAGCTGCAGATCGCGTTCTTTCCCCACCGCCTGCTGCAAACCGGCCAGACGCGGGATCAGCCAGCGGATCAGAAAGGTCGGCTCGCAGGAGATCACCAACGGGCGATTCTGATGATGCCGACAGGCGCGGTCGATCGCCGACTGCAGGTTGTCCAGCCCCCGGCCGATCTCGCTCGCCAGCTCTTGCGCCTGCGGCGTCGGATGCACCATGCGGCTGGTGCGTTGAAACAGCGCGAATCCCAGGGTCTGCTCGAATTCGCGCACCGCGCGGCTGACGGCGCCGTCGGTGACGTTGAGAGATTTGGCGGCTTTCGACACGCTGCCGTACCGCACCGTAGCTTCGAAAGCCCGCAATACCGCCAGGTTAGGCAATCTTCGTTGACGCACTGTGCCCCCTTTTGATTGAGTTTTTGTCAATCATCTATACTACGCAAATCGTTTTTTATTGCCAGCCAAATCCGCCAAAGTGTGCATCACTTTCCACTTACGGGTAACTGCGATGATTGCCATTCTCGCCGATGATCTTACCAGCGCGCTCGACGGCGCGGCCCCGTTCGCCGCACGCGGACTGAATGCCTGCGTCATGCTGCGCCTGCCCGATGCCACGTTGCAGGACGCGGAGATCGTCGCCTTCGATTTAGATTCCCGCTTCGTTTCGCCGGAGCAGGCGGAGCGGCGTTTTCGCCATGCCGCCGCCTGCGTGAAACCGGCGCGCCTCATCTACAAAACGGTGGATTCCACGCTGCGCGGCAATCTGGGGCCGGAAACGCGCGGGGCGCTGACGGGCAGCGGGCGCCGTCTCGCCATCGTCGCGCCGGCCTTCCCGGATGCCGGCCGCACCACGGTGGGCGGCCGGCAATACGTCGACGGCGTCGCGCTGGAGCAGACCGCCTTTGCGCGCGATCCGAAGAACCCGATCGTCACCGGCTACGTCATGGAGCGCATGGCGGGGCTGGAACCGACGCGCTTTCAGGTATTCGACGCCGCAGACAACGGCGAGCTGGATGAGGTCGTGAGGCGGATCGGCATTGCCGAACCGGTGGTGTGGGTGGGATCGCCGGGCCTGGCGGCGGCGCTGTCGCGTGCGTTGTCCTCGGAGGAGAACGCGCCGCCCGCTCAACCGCCGCTGCGAGCCCGCAAGGTGCTGGTGGCGATTGGCAGCCTGCATCCGGCGAATGACGCCCAGCTGGCAAGCCTGCGGCAGGCGGGCGCGGTGCTTGTCATGCTGCCTGAAGCGGCCGATCCCGAGGCGATAGCGCAAGAGGTGCGAGCGGCGTTTGCGCGTGCCGATGTGGTTTGCCTGATGTCGCCCCGGTCGCGAGCGGCCACGGCGGATCATGCCGCTGCGCTGGGCGCGGTCGTCAGCCGTTGCACGCCCGCCTTCGACGGGCTGGTGGCGAGCGGCGGCGATACCGCGCGGCGTATCGTCGACGCCATGGCGGCCGGCTCATTGACGCTGTTCGGTGAGGTGGAACCCGGCGTGCCTTTCGGGTTGTTAAATCTGCCGGGCCGCAGGCTGCCGTTCGCCACCAAGGCGGGCGGTTTTGGCCGGGCTGCCACGTTGTTGAACTGCGTAACCCGGTTGCGCGCTGACCGAGAAGGAGAAAAACGATGACCCTTTCCACCTTGCCGCTGGCGATAACCATGGGCGATCCCGCCGGCATCGGGCCGGAGATCATCGCCAAACTGGCGGCCACAGAGCGGTTGAGCACGCCTTATGTGGTGATTGGCGATGCCGGTGCCCTCGCGCGCGCGGCGGCCAGTCTGGGGCTGACGCTGCACCTCCGCGAGCTGCCCGCCTCGCTGGCGGGATGGGACGAAGCCTGGATGCGGGGAGAAACCGCCGTCTATTCCGCCGGCGTTGCGCTGCCGGCGGACCTGCCCCTCGGCAGGCTCGATAAGCGCGCGGGCGCGGCGTCTTATGCCTGGGTGGTTGCCGCCATCGATCTGGCGTTGGCGGGGCGTATCGCCGGCATCGTCACCGCACCGTTGAACAAGGAGGCGATGCGCCTGGCGGGGATCGATTATCCGGGGCACACCGAGATCCTGGCGGCGCGCTCGGGCACCCAGGACTTCGCCATGATGCTGGCCAACGACGAGCTGCGGGTGATCCTGGTTTCCATTCACGTTTCGCTGCGGGACGCCATCGACGCGGCGACCGTGGAAAACGAACTGCGCGCGTTTCATCTGGCGCAAACGGCCTGTCGGGCGCTGGGCATTGCGAAACCGCGCATTGCGGTGGCCGGCCTGAATCCGCACGCCGGGGAGAATGGCCTGTTCGGCCGCGAAGATCTTGACGTCATCGTGCCCGCCATTGCCTTGGCGCGGGAACAGGGGGTGGACGTCAGCGGCCCCTGGCCCGGCGATACCGTTTTCATGCGCGCCCGGCGCGGGGAGTTCGACATCGTGGTCGCCCAATATCACGACCAGGGCCTGATCCCGGTGAAATATCTCGGGGTGGATCATGGCGTTAACGTCACCGTCGGCCTGCCGTTTATCCGCACCTCGGTCGACCACGGTACGGCGTTCGATATCGCGGGCAGCGGACGGGCGGAACACGCCAGCCTGCTGTACGCCTTCCGGCAGGCGGAAAAAATGTTGCACGCCCAATAACTCATATCACCTGAAGACAATAAGGAAACACCATGCACACACCCGAGTTTATTTTCATGCTGACGCGCAACGACAGCACGGTGCCCGATGCGCAAGCGCGGCTACCAGAGGTGCTGGCTGCCGGCGTGAAGCATATCGGCTTTAAGGATATCGGCCTGCCGCTGGATCAACTCAAACAGTTGGCGCAGGCGATCCACGCCGGTGGCGCCACCGCTTATCTGGAAGTGGTTAGCCTGGATGAGGAAAGCGAGATGAATTCGGCGCGCGCGGCGCTGGCGTTGGGCGTTGATGTATTGATGGGGGGGACGCGGCCGGAAAGCGTGCTGCCGATCATTCGTCAGTCTGGCCTGCGCTACTATCCGTTTGCCGGCCGCATCAGCGGCCATCCCAGCGTGCTGGAAGGTGACATCGAAGACATTGTCGCCAGCGCCCGCCAGCGCGCCGCTTTACCGGGCGTGACAGGGCTGGATCTGCTGGCCTACCGCTTTGCCGGCGACGTGCCGACGTTGATTCGGCGGGTGTGCGATGCGGTCGACAAACCGGTTTATATCGCCGGGTCTATCGACCGCGAAGATCGCATCGCCGCCGTGGTGACGGGCAATGCGGTTGGCTTCACCGTCGGTACCGCGGCGCTGGACGGCGTGTTTCCCGCCGACAAGCCGGGGCTGACGGCGCAAGTCAACGCCGTGAAATGCCTGATTGGCAATGTGATCCGCAAACTGTAACGCGTCTCCATTCGGTTCTTTCCACGGCGATGGGGCGGTTATCTCATTCGTTGAATCATTAATTTGTATGGCTTCTCTTTTTAATGCTCTAGCGAGCAGGCACGCCCTTGGGCGCTCGCCGACGTTTACCCGGCAAAACAGCGTAATTGCCGCCAGGTTCAATATATATAGAGGGAGTGAAAAATGAATAAAGGGTTAGGGAGTGCCGTTGTGGCGGTGAGCTTGTTGTTAACCGGCTGCGATACCTTCAGCCTGCTGCGCGATCAAAAGATCGTCGACGCCTTTCACGTCGGCGCCGACAAGCGCTCGGTCAGCCGGGATTTCGGCGCGCCGATCGCCACCCGGCCGACGCTGAACGGCCAGGGCGTGTGCCACGACTATAACCACCGCTTGCCGAACGGCACCGTGACGCCGTTCTACGTCGGCTTCAGAAACAGCGACGGCAAAGTGGTGGCCTTTGGCCCCACCACCTGCGGAGAAGCGCAGGCCAACGGCAATCTGAACAGTGATGAACCTATCAAACAGCGGTTCTAAACGGGCGTTGCTGCGCCGGCCTGGGGCCGGCGCAGCAAAAGCAGCCCAGCAACGTCGGGTGTGCCATTTTTCTTTTTCTCTATATCCCTTCTGATTTTCCGCCAGGCTTTTATCTGAGATTTATTTTCCTATGGCGTATGCCAGATGGCGCTGCCGAAAAACGCCACTGCATGGATTTCCTCCACCAAGCGTTACGGTGTGAACAGAAAGACAACAAAGCAATCTTTGCTGAATTGTGCTAGTTTTTCGAACATTCACGGACATGCAGTGACCTGCAAGATAAGGATATCCAATGCGTTATCGTTCGCTAAATCTCGGCGAGGTGACAAGGAAAGGGGCCGGAACGCCGCCTCAGGGAAGCGACGTACGGGCTGGTGCCGTATGAAGCTGCTCTCTCTCTTTTCTGAACACACGGCGCCGGAAAGTTTCTCCCGGATACTCACCCCGACAAAAGCGCGCCATGAGCTGGAACGGCATTATCTGTTCGGCGGCGCAGCCGGCATATCGATAAGCAGCCGGTATTCCATAACCCGTAATACTCAATCCGGTATTGGCGTCACCGGTTATCGTGAGGACGCGGCTGTGAAGCGCAGCGTATTCGATGATCTCAATCGGGGCGGCTTGCTGGCGATTGATGAGGGAATGGGCGCCTGGACGCCGACCAAATACGCGTTTTACGTCGACGCGGAAGGCCGATTACAGCGCTATCCCGGCTGCTCTCTTCCTGCCTTTTATCCTACAGGGCGCGTGATCGCCCGCTATGAAGAAATGGTCAGCCGCTATGGCCGGCGGGCAAAACCGACGGTGCTGCCGGCGAGGCAGAATACGACCCTGAATCCCCCTCTGCAGCAAGCTATCGCTACCGCAGTGGCAACCGTTGCCGCCACGGTACAGGCCATCCGTCCGATGACCAAGGCAGAGCGCTGGCAAGAACGCCAATACCTGATAGGGCGAGGCAACCGCAGCATTTACCCGGATGCGCGCATGGCGGCACAGCGATTGGCGGAGAACAACGTCGCGGTCGAAAAAGCGAAGCTGGCTGAGAATGTTTACAAGACCACTAACCCACTCAAGGACACGATAGACATCCCTGAGGGCTGGAAGGACATCAGTAACAATGATGGGGTGCTGGGCCGGCTTGGTTTGAGCAGTAACATGCTTTATGACAAACCAATGAATCCTGACTTTTTAGCCCGAGTTTATCAGCCAGACGAAAGTGTCTTTGGCAAGGCGATGAACCCGACGGTGGTATTCCGCGGATCGCGGGCACCAGAATTCCCGGAGGGAATAAGCCGCGCAACCCAAAAAGCTTTAATAAGGGGTGACTTATCAGGCATTAAAAATCTCAGTGACTGGAACAACAACGGTGCTCAGGGAATAGGGCTTAATTCTGAATACTACAAAAAAGCGGTTGGTATTGGCGATAAAATTTCAAAGGTATCCAATATCGACGTTGCAGGTCACTCATTAGGCGGTGGCATGGCGTCTGCTGCCTCCATGGCCAGCGGCAAGCCAGCTTGGACGTTTAATGCCGCTGGATTGCATGCGGGAACCGTAGAAAAATACGGCGGCTCTATAATAGGCAGTGTCGATAATATTCAGGCGTATCGCGTGAAAGGGGAGCTGTTGACCAAGCTGCAGGAGGTTGATTTGTGGGAGGATGCCAAAGACCTCAAATTTTATCCGCCGGCGGTGATGGCGAAAGAACGGTTGTCCATGTTGGCGCCTGACGCCGTGGGAGTAAAACACACGCTTTCCGGTGGAACAGGCTCACTGCTGGATAAGCACGGTATAGACCAGGCGATACAATGCATTGAAAATGAAAAAGACGATGACATTGCCACAATCAAGGGAAGAATATGAAAAAACTTATTCTCATTATCACGATGGTAGTGTCTACGCTCATCATGCAGGGGTGCGAAAAAGGTATGGATTTACAACCGCAGGATTATTTTGACGGTCAGCAATTGGACATTGCCAAAGCCATTTATGATGGTGACAGGCCGCAGTTGGATAAACAGTTATCATCAGTAAACAAAGAGATCTTAAATCGTCCAGCTAAGGAAGAAATGACCTTATTGTTCTGGGCAATAAACAATGCCATCTATGATAAAACCACACCTGAAAGGCTGAAAATTATCACTGATCTGGTAAAAGCCGGCGCAGATCCTTTACAGCCTCAACCCAACACGCCAGGTAGCCCAGCTGAATTTGTTATGAAAGCGGATAAAGGTATCTGGATACAGGCTATGTTAGAGGGCGGACTTTCTCCAAATGCTAGGGATAAGGTTCATAATCAACCCATTATATTTAATAGCATCTTTGCAAAAAACACAGAAACATTAGAGGTCATGTTGGAGCATGGTGCTGATATAAATATAAGAAATTCACTGGGTGATACGCTGCTCATCGATGCTTTAGACTATCACTCCTATGACCACGTCATTCTTCTTTTAGAAAAAGGTGCCGATAGCGATATAAGAGGCAACTCGGGTTGGACGATGGGTAATCAACTGCAACGGCTGATTAATAGGAGTCAGGACGGCAGTGAGGCGAAAGCGTCTCTTGAGCGCATCAAAGACGAGCTAATTAAGCGTGGCGGGAAATGGCCGCCTGCTCCTGTCAGTAAATAAGCTGTTCTCAGTATCCCAAGGGTGTAGAGGGATACTGATACGGTAATAAAGCAAAGTTGGGCCGTGGTTATGTTAAAAATGGAGATGGTATGAGGCTCAGCACTCTTATCATTATCATGTTGCTGTCGATGCTCATGATGCAGGGATGCGAACAAGGTAGGGATCTACAACCACAGGATTACTTTGAAGGTAAGCAGCTGGACATCGCCAAGATCATCTACGAGGGTGACAGGCAAAAGCTGGATAAGGTTTTACCGACGGTAAGCAAAGAAACGTTAAATCGGCCGGCCAAGGCGGAGATGACGTTATTATTCTGGGCGATAAATAACGCTATCTTTGACAAGAACACGCCAGAGCGGCTCAAGATCATTACGGCTCTGGTCAAGGCGGGAGCAGACCCACTGCAGCCAAGAGCTGAGGGGGGGAGTAGCCCAGCTGAATTTGTTATGAAGGCGAATAAAGGCGTATGGATACAAGCTATGTTAGAGGGCGGGCTCTCTCCAAATGCCAGAGATAAGGTTCATAATCAACCCATTATATTTGAAAGTTTTGATGCGGCGAACACCGAAACATTAAAGATATTAATTGCATACAAAGCTGATGTTAATATCAAAGGCGCTATGAGCCGAATGCCATTAATTAATGCGCTGTATAACAGCTGCCCTGAGCACATTGAGGTTCTTTTGGCTCATGGCGCTAACCCCTTAGCCAAAGATGACTTTAATGACAGCTTCCTTTCTCTGATTTCTGCGGAAATAGCCAAAGGTGATAAGAGCAATGCGTACATAAAAAAGCTAATTAAAATTAAAGAAAAAATAAAACAGGTGAATTAGATGGTCTCGACTCTCATGGGGGACAATGCCGGCACTTCCCCCAGTGCAGTACCATGACATGATGACATACAGGAAGATGATGGGATGTGCCATCAAAGAGCATCCAGCCGGTGGTGACGAGAGTGGGGTGCTGTTAAGAGCCGTTTTTGGCGCCACCGAACAGTGGCGAACCCACAAGCAGCGTTTCTATTTTGAAACCTGCACATTGATGGGGATGCTGGCGTAAGCGACACCCAGAGGCAGGATGCTTTATGTCTGACGACGAGGCAGCGACAGCAGGTATTGCGGGCTGTTTCAGGCAACAAAAAACCCGATAATCTTGAACCTAAAAGGCGGGATTATCGGGCTCCACAAAATGGGGACATCAAAGAAAAGCAGTGGCACTAATTCAGACTGCGGCCCCCAACGAAAGTTCTGGCCGGCGACAAAAAAATCAAAATATTTTTATCGCCGATCCATCTCTCCCGCTAATCGATCAGCCGAGTATCCCTGGCCATAGCACCACGATGAGTGAACCCGCCAGCGTTAACAGCACGTTAGCGATGGCGTAGGTGCCGGCGTAGCCTAATGCCGGGATGTTGCTGCGTGCGGTGTCGCTGATGATCTCCATCGCCGGCGCGCAGGTGCGGGCGCCCATAATCGCACCGAACAGCAGGGCGCGGTTCATGCGCAGCACGTAGGCGCCGAACAGGAAGCAGATAACCACCGGCACCAGGCTGACGATCAGCCCGGCAATCAGCATCTGGCCGCCGACCGCGCCCAGGCTGTGGCCGATGCCGGCGCCGGCGCTCAGGCCCACGCCCGCCATAAACACCATCAGGCCGAATTCTTTCACCATGTTCAGCGCGCCCTGCGGAATGTAGCCGAAGGTCGGGTGGTTGGCGCGCAGGAAGCCGAGCATGATGCCGGACATCAGCAGGCCGGCGGCGTTGCCGATGCCGAACGAGAAGTTACTGAACTGAATGGTGATTTGGCCGATCAGCAGGCCGATGATGAAGAAGGCGCAGAACGCCAGCAGGTCGGTCACCTGGCTATGGATCGAGATAAAGCCAATCTTCTCCGCCACGCTCTTCACCCGGCGCGCGTCGCCGCTCACATGCAGCACGTCGCCCTTGTTGAGCACGATGCTGTCGTCGATCGGCATTTCGATCTGGCTGCGGATCACGCGGTTGAGGAAGCAGCCGTGGTCGGTCAGCTTCAACTGGCTCAGGCGCTTGTTCACCGCGTTGCTGTTCTTCACCACGATCTCTTCGGTCACGATGCGCATGTCGAGCAGATCGCGATCGAACACTTCCTTGCCGTTGCGGAAGCTCGGGTCCAGCCGCGCGTGGGCGTCCGGGTAGCCGACCAGCGAGATCTCATCGCCCACCTGCAGCACCGCGTCACCGTCCGGGTTGGCCAGAATGCCGTTGCGGCGGATGCGTTCGATGTAACAGCCGGTCTGGCGGTAGATGCCCAGTTCGCGCAGGTTCTTGCCGTCGGCCCAGGCCACCAGCTCGGGGCCGACGCGGTAGGCGCGGATCACCGGCAGGTAGACCTTGCGCTGGCTGTCGGTGTCCAGGCCGCGTTCGCGGGCGATCTGCTGGGCAGAGGTGGACAGGTCCTGGTGCTGCAGCTTCGGCAGGTAGCGCGCGCCGAAGATCAGGCTGACCAGACCGATCAGGTAGGTGAGGGCGTAGCCGAGGCTCAGATGATCCTGCGCCGCCAGCAGCGCCGGGCCGTTGACGATGGTGTTGCGCAGCGTGTCGCCGGCGCCCACCAGCACCGGCGTCGAAGTCATCGAGCCGGCCAGCATGCCGGCGGTCAGGCCGATGTCCCAGTGGAACAGCTTGCCGAGACCGATGGCGAGCACCATCGCCGAGCCGACCATCACCAGCGCCAGCATCAGATAGTTTTTGCCGTCGCGGAAGAAAATCGAGAAAAAGTTGGGCCCGGCTTCCACGCCGACGCAGAAAATAAACAGCATAAAGCCGAGATTCAGCGCCTCGGTGTTAATGGCGAAGTGTTGCTGGCCGAGCAGCAGCGAAACCACCAAAACGCCAATGGAATTACCGAGTTGGACGGAGCCCAGACGGAGTTTACCGAGGCACAGCCCCAGTGCGAGTACCACGAACAGTAACAGAATGTAGTTACCGTTTAACAAACTAGCGACGTTTATGTTCACGGAGGATAACTTATTGTTTACCAGTAAGTGCTTGATATAGATAACTATAAGAGATAAATTCAGCCTTAAAACGACGTCATAAATCACCACCAGCGTAAGGCGAAGCGAACCATCGTTCGGCGGCGTTCATTCTAGACGCTATGACCGATGACAGCCAGCACAGAAAGCTGATTTCCTGCGCCGCCGTGCGCATTTAACTCTCTTTTGACCAAGGAAAAAATTCGGTTCAGCGTCTCCGCGCGGGGGCCAGGCCGATTTCTATTGATGCAGTAATTGGGCGGGGGAGAATTCGCATGACGAGTTATAGATATTGGCTGGGCATTCTCAGCTGTTTTCTGTTGTTCAGCCTGGTGTTTCTCGGCCAGCAAACCGGCCTGTTCGGCAGCACGGATCATGAGCACCACGGCGAAACCGGCCTGCTGCTGTTTGTGATCCCCGGTGCGATCGCCAGCTATCTGTCGAGCCGCAAGCGGCTGCTTTGCCCGCTGCTCGGCGCGCTGTATGCGCTGCCGCTGTGCCTGTTGATCCGCCACTTCTGGCTGACGCCGTCCTCTTCGTTCTGGCAGGAGCTGGCGTACGCCACCAGCGCGGTGTTCTGGTGCGTGTTCGGTGCGATGCTGATGCTGTTCGCCCTCGGCCTGTTGCAGACGCTGCAGCAACTGCACCGGCGGCAGCGGCAATAAAAAAAGGCGCGTTAAGCGCCTTTTTTGTCTTTGTCGTTCAAAAACTTACTGGAACAGGTTCAGGTGTTCTTTGGCGTAAGCTTCAAAATCGGTGCAACCGCCGATGTGCTTCTCATCCAGGAAGATCTGCGGCACGGTTTCAACCGGTTTGCCGACGGTTTTTTCCAGATCGGCCTTGGTGATGCCTTCCGCGTGGATGTCAACGTAACGGAAGTTGAAATCGTCGCGTTCTTCAGTCAGTTTTTCCGCCAGTTCTTTAGCGCGGACACAATAAGGACAGCCAGGACGCCCGAAGATTACTGCAAACATGCAACGCTCCTTAATTGGATTTTCAATAAATTGTTCGCTACCGCAACGACATCCCGTCACCGAAAAAGTCATTACCTGCGTCAGATGGCGCTTACTATGCCCGTTGAGGCGGTGAAAAAAAAGCAGGAATTACCTGTTAATCTGATTCATGTAACCAATTAGTCGGCCGGGGCTGTCGCCGCCGACGGGAATTCACTACACTGGGGGCAGACCTTCTGGAGAAGAAAAATATGCGTTCATTCGGTGACTTACCGCGCCCGGTGCTGGTGTTGGAAGGGCTGGGCATCGTGATGCTGGTGTTGGCCTACCTCAGCATTCACGGCCACCTGCAGCTGCCGGGCTGGCTGGCGTCGCAGCAGGCGGCGGTCGGCATGATTTTCCTCGGCGTGGCGCTGATGGTGCCGGCGGCGGCGTTTCTGGTGTGGCGCGTGGTGCAGGGCTTCGGGCCGCTGATGCGCGGCGGTCTGCCGCCGGAAAACGATCGCCGCAAGCCGCAATCGAAAGATAATCAGGACAGCGATCCGCGCGCCTGAGCGCCGCGGCCGCTAACCCGCCTGCCGGGCAGGCGTTGGTCTTTTTGGGGTGACGAGTGAAAATTGCCATTCTTTCTCGCGACGGAACGCTCTACTCATGCAAGCGGCTGCGTGAAGCGGCGGAAGATCGCGGGCACAGCATCGATATCATCGATCCGCTCTCCTGCTACATGAACATCAATCCGGCGGCGCCGACCATTCATTATCGCGGCCGCCAACTGGAGCGTTACGATGCGGTGATTCCGCGCATCGGCTCCGCCATCACCTTTTACGGCACGGCGGTGCTGCGCCAGTTCGAGCTGCTCGGCAGCTACCCGCTAAACGAATCCGTGGCCATTACCCGCGCCCGCGACAAGCTGCGTTCGCTGCAGCTGTTGGCGCGGCAGGGCATCGATCTGCCGATCACCGGTTTTGCCCATTCGCCCGACGACACCGGCGATCTGATCGAGCTGGTCGGCGGCGCGCCGCTGGTGGTCAAGCTGGTGGAAGGCACGCAGGGCATCGGCGTGGTGCTGGCGGAAACCCGCCAGGCGGCGGAAAGCGTGATCGACGCCTTTCGCGGCCTGAACGCGCATATCCTGGTGCAAGAATACGTGCGCGAAGCGCAGGGCAGCGATGTGCGCTGCCTGGTGGTGGGCGGCCGGGTGGTGGCCGCCATCGAGCGGCAGGCCAAGCCCGGCGAATTTCGCTCCAACCTGCACCGCGGCGGCACCGCCCGCAAGGTGACCATCACCGCCAGAGAACGGGCGATCGCGGTGAAAGCGGCGAGCACGCTGGGGCTGGACGTCGCCGGGGTGGATATCCTGCGCGCCGAGCGCGGCCCGCTGGTGATGGAGGTCAACGCGTCGCCGGGGCTCGAAGGCGTGGAAACCACCACCGGGCTGGACATCGCCGGCATGATGATCGAATACATCGAGCAGCGCGGCCGGCCTGGCTTTCGCCTGAAATCCGGCGGGTGACGGGGCAGGCGGCGCGCTTTTCTGGCCGAGCAATATCTTAATTAGTGAATTAAGCCGCATTGATCGTGGCGTATCGGGTGAATATTCCGTAAGCTATGCGCCTTTTCGCGTATTGAATATTGTGAGGCTGGTTATTATGGATTCACTCATTGTCCCCGATTTGGCGCTGTTGCGGCGCTGGCTGGATCAGTCGGGCATTTCTTTCTTTGAGTGCGATTCCTGCCAGGCGCTGCACCTGCCGCACATGCAGAACTTCGACGGCGTGTTCGACGCCAAGATAGATCTGGTGGACAACGTCATTCTGTTCTCCGCGCTGGCCGAGGTGAAGCCGACCGCGCTGATCCCGCTGGTGGCGGATCTGAGCCAAATCAACGCCAGTTCGCTGACCATCAAAGCCTTTGTCGACATTCAGGACGACAACCTGCCGAAGCTGATCGTCTGCCAGTCACTGAGCGTGGCGGTCGGCATCACCTATGAGCAGTTCACCCACTTTATGCAGCAGGGTGAAGAGCAGGTCTCGATGGTGATCCTCGAAGCGCGGGCGAACGATCTGCTGTTTATGGGGGATGAAGAAGAGATCCCCGCTGGCGCTGTGCGTCAGCCGATGCTGCACTGATCCTCGCCGCACCTTAAGCATGCCGTCGCTCCGGCGGCATGCTGCCGTTATTCCCCTCCGCAATAAAATATTCTGCACTTTGGCCTTTGCCGCCCGATCTTTCTCGCCTTTTGTGCCGTTAATGGCGTATCACATAGAGAAATACTGCATAAAAAATCGATAAAAGGCGTTTTTTACCCTGGGGGCTGGCGGGTTGCGGTAGCAGCGGCTATGCTGCTGATTCTGCAAAGGGCTTGCGATTTCCCTTGTGACCACGCGAGCAGGGCAGTGAAAAAAGGCACATGCAATCATATGCATAGCCATTCAGTTCGCGGTTGCAACGATTGCGCTCAATCAGGAAAGGTTTTGTATCGCTGCAGATACAAGTTCAATTCTATGATTCACCCTGTTTTGGAGGAAGTTACGGATGGTCACCCAACGTAAAAAGTGGTTATCGGGTGTGGTTGCCGGCCTGCTGATGGCCGCGTCCGTCACGGCGTCAGCCGAAGAGAAAACGCTGCACGTGTATAACTGGTCCGACTATATCGCGCCGGATACCCTGGCCAAATTCCAGAAAGAAACCGGTATCAAGGTGGTGTACGACGTCTTTGACTCCAACGAGGTGTTGGAAGGCAAACTGATGGCGGGCAGCACCGGCTACGATTTGGTGGTTCCTTCGTCCAACTTCCTCGAGCGTCAGTCGCAGGCCGGCATTTTCGAGCCGCTCGACAAGAGCAAAATCCCCAACTACAAAAATCTCGATCCCGAGATGCTGAAGCTGGTGGCGCACAACGACAAGGACAACAAATACGGCATCCCTTACATGATGGTGACCACCGGCATCGGCTATAACGTCGACAAGGTGAAGGCGGTGCTGGGGAAAGACGCGCCGGTCAACAGCTGGGATCTGATCTTCAAGCCGGAAAACCTCGAGAAGCTGAAAAGCTGCGGCGTTTCCTTCCTCGATGCGCCGAGCGAAGTCTACGCCACCGTGCTGCACTACCTGGGTAAAGATCCCAACAGCACCAACGCGGCGGACTATACCGGCGCGGCCAACGATCTGCTGCTGAAGCTGCGGCCGAATATCCGCTATTTCCACTCTTCCCAGTACATCAACGATCTGGCGAACGGCGATATCTGCGTGGCGATCGGCTGGTCCGGCGACGTGATGCAGGCGGCCAACCGCGCCAAAGAGGCGAAGAACGGCGTCAACGTGGCCTATGCGATCCCGAAAGAGGGGGCGCTGACCTACTTCGACATGTTCGCCATGCCGGCGGACGCCAAGAACAAGGATGCCGCCTACCAGTTCCTGAACTTCTTGCTGAAGCCGGACGTGATGGCGGACATCAGTAATCACGTTTACTACGCCAATGCGGTGAAAGATTCCACGCCGCTGGTGAATGCCGAAGTGCGCGATAACCCGAACGTCTATCCGCCGGCCGATGTTCGCGCCAAGCTGTTCACGCTCAACGTGCAGTCGCCGAAGCTGGACCGTGTCATTACCCGCGCATGGACTAAAGTTAAAAGCGGGAAGTGATGATAGGGGGATAGCCCCCTATCGTCGGTAAACCGGCAGGCGGGTGCCCCCGCCTGCATTGCCGTTTTGGGCCACGGCGCTCGCCGTGGTTTTGTGCCGCTTTACGCCGGAGAGCACCCCGATTGAACGACGCCATCCCTCGTCCTCAAGCCAAGTCGCAGAAGGTTTTCACCCCTCTGCTGGAAATCCGTAACCTCACCAAAACCTTCGACGGGCAGAACGCGGTCGAAGACGTCAGCCTTACCATCTACAAGGGCGAAATCTTTGCGCTGCTCGGCCCGTCCGGCTGCGGAAAATCCACCTTGCTGCGCATGCTGGCCGGCTTCGAACAGCCCTCGGAAGGGCAGATCGTGCTCGATGGGCAGGATATGTCGCACGTGCCGCCGTACCAGCGGCCGATCAACATGATGTTTCAGTCTTACGCGCTGTTCCCGCATATGACGGTAGAGCAGAACATCGCCTTTGGCCTTAAGCAGGACAAAATGCCGCGGGCGGAAATCGCCGAACGGGTGGCGGAAATGCTGGCGCTGGTGCACATGCAGGAGTTCGCCAGGCGCAAGCCGCACCAGCTTTCCGGCGGCCAGCGGCAGCGGGTGGCGCTGGCGCGCAGCCTGGCCAAGCGGCCGAAGCTGCTGCTGTTGGATGAGCCGATGGGCGCGCTGGACAAGAAGCTGCGCGATCGCATGCAGCTGGAAGTGACCGACATTCTCGAGCGCGTCGGTGTGACCTGCGTGATGGTGACGCACGATCAGGAGGAGGCGATGACCATGGCGGGGCGCATCGCCATCATGAACCGCGGCAAGTTCGTGCAGATCGGCGAACCGGAAGAGATCTACGAGCATCCGAACAGCCGCTTCAGCGCCGAATTTATCGGCTCGGTCAACGTCTTCGACTGCGTATTGCAGGAGCGGCACGACGACGCGCTGATCTTGCAAAGCCCCGGATTGCGTCATGCGATCAAGGTGGACCCGGACGCCTCGGTGGTGGACGGCGTGCCGATCCAGGTGGCGCTGCGGCCGGAGAAGATCCTGATGTGCGAACAGGTGCCGGCAGACGGCTGCAACTTCGCGGTGGGGGAAGTGGCGCACATTGCCTACCTGGGCGATCTGTCCATCTATCACGTGAAGCTGCACAGCGGGCAGATTATCAGCGCCCAGCTGCAAAACGGCCACCGTTTCCGCAAGGGGATGCCGACCTGGGGCGATGAAGTGCGTCTGTGCTGGGAAACCGACAGCTGCGTAGTGTTGACAGTGTAGTGGAGCCGGTGAGGAGTAACCCGTATGACCCTGCTTTCTGAACGCACGCCGGAACCGCCGGCCAAAACGCCCGGCACCTTCAAGGCGCTGTTCCACCGCCTGCTGATGGCTCACGGCCGCAAGCTGGTGATCGCGCTGCCGTATTTATGGCTGACGCTGCTGTTCATGCTGCCGTTCCTGATCGTGTTCAAAATCAGCCTGGCGGAGCTGGCGCTGGCGGTGCCGCCCTACACCGAACTGCTGAGCTGGGCGGACGGCAAGCTGAATATCGCGCTCAACTTCGCCAACTACCTACAGCTGACCGACGATCCGCTGTATATCGACGCCTATCTGCAGTCGCTGCGCGTGGCGGCGGTCTCGACGCTGTGCTGCCTGATCATCGGCTATCCGCTGGCCTGGGCGGTGGCCCACAGCAAGGCGTCAACCCGCAACATTCTGCTGCTGCTGGTGATCCTGCCTTCCTGGACCTCGTTCCTGATCCGTGTCTACGCCTGGATGGGCATTCTGAAAAACAACGGCATTCTGAATAACTTTCTGATGTGGCTAGGGGTGATCGACCAGCCGCTGGTGATCCTGCACACCAACCTGGCGGTGTATATCGGCATCGTTTATTCCTATCTGCCGTTTATGGTGCTGCCAATTTACACGGCGCTGATCCGGCTGGATTACTCGCTGGTGGAGGCGTCGCTGGATCTGGGGGCCCGGCCGCTGAAAACCTTCTTCAGCGTGATCGTGCCGCTGACGCGCGGCGGCATCATCGCCGGTTCGATGCTGGTGTTTATTCCAGCGGTGGGCGAGTTCGTGATCCCGGAACTGCTCGGTGGGCCGGACAGCATCATGATCGGCCGCGTGCTGTGGCAGGAGTTCTTCAATAACCGCGACTGGCCGGTGGCCTCGGCGGTCGCTACCATCATGCTGCTGCTGTTGATCGTGCCAATTTTGTGGTTCCACAAACACCAGAACAAGGAAATGGGGGGGCAGGAATGAACAACTTGCCGGTAGTGCGTTCACCGTGGCGCATCGCCATCCTGACGGTCGGCTTTACCTTCCTGTATGCGCCGATGCTGATGCTGGTGATCTACTCCTTCAACAGCTCCAAACTGGTGACGGTGTGGGCCGGTTGGTCCACGCGCTGGTATACCGAACTGTTTCACGACTCGGCGATGATCAGCGCGGTGGGGCTCAGCCTGACCATCGCCGCCGCCTCCGCCACCGCCGCGGTGGTACTGGGCGCCATCGCCGCCGTGGTGATGGTGCGCTTCGGCCGCTTTCGCGGTTCGACCGGTTTTGCGTTTATGTTGACCGCACCGCTGGTGATGCCGGACGTGATCACCGGCCTGTCGCTGCTGCTGCTGTTCGTGGCGATGGGGCACGCCTTCGGCTGGCCGTCGGAACGCGGCATGTTCACCATCTGGCTGGCGCATGTCACCTTCTGTACCGCTTACGTGGCGGTGGTGATCAGCTCGCGCCTGCGCGAGGTGGATCGCTCAATTGAAGAAGCGGCGATGGATTTGGGGGCGCCGCCGCTGAAGGTGTTCTTCGTCATCACCTTGCCGATGATCGCGCCGGCGCTGATCTCCGGCTGGATGCTGGCGTTCACCCTGTCGCTGGACGATCTGGTGATCGCCAGCTTCGTCTCCGGCCCGGGCGCCACCACGCTGCCGATGCTGGTATTCTCCAGCGTGCGCATGGGGGTGAATCCGGAAATTAACGCGTTGGCCAGCCTGATCTTGTTGGTGGTGGGCATTCTCGGCCTGATCGCCTGGTGGTTTATGGCGCGCTCGGAAAAACAACGATCGCGTGAATTACAGCGGGCGGCCCGTAGCTGAATCGTAACAAACCTGCTATTTTTGCAATCAATAAGTATTGCAACTAACTACCTGACTTTACATGCGCCATCTGTATTGGTGGCGCGTCGTAGCGGAACACGGATATGTCAGACATGCTGAAAAGCGGGCAGGGAATGGGATCGACTTCGGATGCGCCGGTGCCGGTGATGGTGGCGGGTACCGCCATGGTCGCGATCAAGTGTATCAGCGTGGTGCTGCTGTTGGGCGAACTGGGCGTCGACGGTGCGCAGGAGTTCGTCAACACCAGCGCGCAGGCGTGGGATTCTACCCTTATTTTTCTGGCCGGCCTGATGCTGCTGTGCCTGCAAATCAGCTGCGGCTTTGCGGTGATGCGCGGCCGCAACTGGGGGCGCTGGGGCTATGTGGTCTGCCAGTGCATCGTGGTGCTTTACCTGCTGTTGGCCACCATCGGCAGCGTTTTCCCCGAGGTGTTTACCGTGGAAGGGGAAACCAGCGGCCAAATCCTGCACGTTCTGATCCTGCAAAAGATCCCCGACGTGGTGATCCTGGCGCTGCTGTTCGTCCCTACCGCCAGCCGCCGCTTCTTCGCCGCGCGCAAGTGAGATTTTAGGCGCGCGGAGTGGTAAACTCTGCGCCCTTAATTCGTCATCCTGAACTTCACGGTAATCTTCATGCATTGCGCTTTGTATACGGCGGGCACCTGCCGTTCCTGTCAGTGGCTGGAAAAGCCCTATCCGCAGCAACTGGCCGACAAACAGCATCACCTGCAATCGTTGCTGGCCGGGCGCGACGTCGCGCAGTGGCTGCAGCCGGTGGCGGGAGAGCTGAGCGCATTTCGCAATAAAGCCAAGATGGTGGTCAGCGGCAGCGTGGAGCGCCCGCTGCTCGGCATGCTGCACCGCGACGGCACGCCGGTCGATCTGAGCGACTGCCCGCTGTATCCCGCCGCCTTTGCGCCGATGTTTGCGGTGCTGAAAAGCTTTATCGCCCGCGCGGGCCTGACGCCGTATAACGTGGCGCGCAAACGCGGCGAGCTGAAGTACCTGCTGCTGACCGAAAGCAGGCTCGACGGCGGCGTGATGCTGCGCTTCGTGCTGCGTTCGGAAACCAAGCTGGCGCAGCTGCGCGCCGCGCTGCCGTGGCTGCAGCAGCAGCTGCCGCAGCTCAAGGTGATCTCCGCCAATATTCAGCCGGTGCACATGGCGATCATGGAAGGGGAGCGCGAGATTGCGCTGACCGAACAGCAGGCGCTGGAGGAGCGGTTCAATCAGGTGCCGCTGTTTATCCGCCCGCAAAGCTTCTTTCAGACCAACCCGCAGGTGGCCGCCGATCTGTATGCCACCGCCCGCGACTGGGTGCGCGCGCTGGGTATCGACAGCATGTGGGATCTGTTCTGCGGCGTCGGTGGTTTCGGCCTGCACTGCGCGCAACCGCAAACGCGGCTGACCGGCATCGAAATCAGCGCGGAAGCGATCGCCTGCGCCCGCCAGTCGGCGCAGCGGTTAGGGCTGCTGCACGTCGATTTTCAGGCGCTCGATTCCACCCGCTTCGCCACCGCCGAAGGTCAGGTGCCGCAGCTGGTGCTGGTCAACCCGCCGCGGCGTGGCATCGGCCAGGCGCTGTGCGACTACCTGAGCCGGATGGCGCCGGACTATATTCTCTATTCGAGCTGCAACGCCGAGAGCATGGCGAAAGATATCGAGATGTTGCCGGGGTACCGCATCGAACGGGTGCAGCTGTTCGACATGTTCCCGCATACCGCGCACTACGAAGTGCTGACGCTGTTGGTGCGGATTTTATAAAACATAAGGCCCGGATAACCGGGCCTTATTGCTTACTGCGGGAACCACTTGTCGTTGATGGCCTTGTAGGTGCCGTCGGCCTTGATGGCGTCCAGCGCGGCGTTCAGCTTGGCCAGCAGCGCCTGGTTGTCGGGGCGCACCGCGATGCCGAGGCCGGTGCCGAAGTATTGCGCATCGGTGATGTGCTCACCCACCGGCGCCAGCTGCGGGTTGGTTTTCAGCCACTCGTTCACCACGGCGGTGTCGCCGAACACGCCGTCGATACGGCCGTTTTTCAGCTCCAGAATGGCGTTCTGGTAGCTGTCGTAAGAGACGGTGTTAATCTCCGGATGCTTGTCCTGCATGTATTTCTGGTGGGTGGTGCCATTTTCCATGCCGAGCTTTTTGCCTTTCAGATCCGCCAGCGAGCTGAACTTGCCTTTTTGCGCGATCACGATCGCCGAGTTGGCGTAGTAAGGCTGGGTGAAAGCGACCTGTTTGCTGCGCTCCGGCGTGATGTCCATACCGGAAATCACCGCATCGTATTTCTTGAATTTCAGCGCGGCGATCAGGCTGTCGAACGCCTGGTTGGTGAAGGTGCACTGCGCCTGCATCTGCTTGCACAGCGCGTTGGCCAGATCGATATCGAAGCCGACGATCTGGTTGTTGGCGTCCAGCGATTCGAACGGCGGGTAGGTGGCGGAAGCGGCGAAGCGGATGGTCTCGGCCGCGGTAGCGTTAAAGGTGATCCCGGCCAACATCGTCGCGGCAAGCAGCAGTTTTTTCATGCGTAGAGCTCCTGTCTGAATCCTGAAAGTGATTATTCGCTATCGTTTGTTTTTACTGGTAATCGCCAGAGGTTTTTACGTGTGCGCCTGCTGATAACCCTGCCACTGGGTGAATTAAAATGCAATATAAATGATTAAGTATTGCTGTGGGGATAAAAAAAGCCCCGCGCAATGGCGGGGCTCATGGAGGGAGGCGGCCTCAGTTGCGGCGTTCAAACGCCAGCGCGCGGCGCTCCACCAAGCGCATCAGCAGCGTCAGCAGGCCGTTGACGCACAGGTACACCAGGCCTGCGGCACCGAATACCATGACGTCGTAGGTGCGGCCGTACATCAGCTGGCTGTAGCCCATCACCTCCATCAGCGTGATGGTGTAAGCCAGCGAGGTGCTTTTGAACACCAGCACCACTTCGTTGGAGTAAGACGACAGCGCGCGCTTGAAGGCGAACGGCAGCAGGATGCGCAGCGTCTGCCGGCGCGACATGCCCAGCGCTTCGCACGACTGCCACTGTCCGGCGGGAATGGCGCGCACCGCGCCGTAGAACAACTGCGTGGTGTAGGCCGCGCTGTTCAGCGCCAGTGCTATCATCGCGCACAGCCAGGGCTGCGACAGCAGGTTCCACAGCCACGGGTAGTCGCGGATGGCCGGGAACTGACCGGGGCCGTAGTAGATCAGGAAGATCTGCACCAGCAGCGGTGTGCCGGTGAACAGCGTCACGTAGATCTTGACCAGCGGCGTCAGGATTGGCGTTTTCAGCGTCAGTATCACCGTCAGCAGCAGCGACAGCACCAGCGCGACGATCAGCGCGGCGACGGTCAGCGTCAGGCTGGTGTGTAACCCTTTGAGGATCTCCGGTAAATACTCAATCATCAGACTGGCCCCCGCTCAAAGCGCGTGGCGCGCAGCTCAATGCGTTTGATGACGTATTGGCTGAACAGCGTCACCAGCAGGTAGATGGCCGCGGCGATCACATACCAGGTAAAAGGTTCCTGGGTGCGGGTGGCGATGCTCTTGGTTTGCAGCATCAGATCGTTCACGCTGATCAGCGACACCAGCGCGGTGTCTTTCAGCAACACCAGCCACTGGTTGCCGAGGCCGGGCAGGGCGTGGCGCCACATCTGCGGCATGATCAGGCGAAAGAAGATCGCCGCCTTGCCGAGCCCCAGCGCCTGGCCGGATTCCCACTGCCCCTGAGGCACCGCTTTGAGCGCGCCGCGCAGCGTCTGCGAAGCGTAGGCGGAATAGAGCAGGGCCAGAGCGATCACCCCGCACAGGAACGGGCTGACTTCGAAATTGTCGATCGCCAGCTGAATCGGCAGCTGGAACAGACCGAGGTTGAGGGTAAAGCCGTCGGAGAGCATCAGCAGCAGCTGCGACGAGCCGAAATAGATAAACAGCACCACCAGGATTTCCGGCAGGCCGCGCAGCACGGTCACCCAGGCGGTGCCGAGCCAGCTGACCGCTTTCCAGCGGGACGATTCCCATACGGCGAACAGCATCGCCAGAATCAGCCCGAGGATCAGGGCGCAAACGGCAAGGCCGACGGTCATGCCGGCGGCGCTTGCTAAAGGTTGTAATTCATTCATCGGGGCGTATTACTGCTGGAACCATTTTTTGTAGATGGTTTCATAGGTCCCATCCTGCTTGATCTTGTCCAGAGCGGCGTTGAACTTGCCCTGCAGATCGGTGTTCTTCTGGCGTACCGCGATGCCGAGGCCGGTGCCGAAGTAGTCTTTATCCGTCACTTTGGCGCCCACTGCCGCCAGCGCGTCATTCTGCTTCAGCCACTCGTTGACCACCGCGGTATCGCCGAACACCGCATCAACGCGGCCGTTCTTCAGATCCAAAATGGCGTTCTGGTAGCTGTCGTAAGGCACGGTGGTGATTTCCGGGTGCTTGTCGGTCAGGTATTTCTGGTGGGTGGTGCCGTTTTGCACGCCCACTTTCTTGCCTTTCAGCGCCGCCACGTCGGCGATTTTGCCTTTCTGCGCGATGAACAGCGCCGAGTTATCGTAGTACGGCTTGGTGAACAGCACCTGCTTTTCACGCTCCGGCGTGATGTCCATACCGGCCATGACCGCATCGAAACGCTTGAACTTCAGGCTCGGGATCAGGCTGTCGAACGCCTGGTTGGTGAAGGTGCACTCGGCCTGCATCTCTTTGCACAGGGCGTTGGCCAGATCGACATCAAAACCCTGAATCTTGTTGCCGGCGTCAATAAATTCAAATGGAGGATAGGAGGCTTCGGTAGCGAAACGGATCGTTTCGGCTGCGGAGGCGGAAACGCTGATGCCGGCCAGAATGGCGGCGATTATTAGTTTTTTCATCGCAAACTCCCCAAATTACAGCAAGTTAATTGTTAGTGTGATAAGTAGTTGGCAAACTCGGTGGTCCGCGGCTGCGTGAAGTGGCTGCTGTCGCCTTGCTCCACCACGTGGCCGTTTTCCATGTACACCACGCGGCTGGCGGTCTTGCGCGCCACTTCCACTTCGTGGGTGACGATCACCTGCGTGATGCCGGTGCCGGCCAGTTCGCGAATGATGCTGACGATCTGAGCGGTGATTTCCGGATCCAGCGCCGCGGTCGGTTCATCGAACAGCAGCACCTGCGGTTCCATCATCAGGGCACGGGCGATCGCCACGCGCTGCTGCTGGCCGCCGGAAAGGTGCAGCGGGAAGCGATCGGCGAAGTCGGTCAGGCGCAGACGCTTGAGCAGCTTGTCGGCACGCTCCATCGCTTGAGCCTTGGTCAGACCCAGCACGCGGCAAGGCGCTTCGATCAGGTTCTGAACCACGGTGAGGTGAGGCCACAGGTTGTATTGCTGGAAGACCATGCCGACATTTTGGCGCAGTTCGCGAATGGCTTTCTCGCCCGGCGCCTGCTTAAAGTCGAATTGGTTGCCGGCGATCTGCAGTTGGCCCGAACGCGGCATTTCCAGCAGGTTCAGCACCCGCAGCAATGAACTTTTCCCGGCGCCGCTTGGGCCAAGCAGCACCAGGGTTTCCCCGGCTGGACAATCCAGCGTGATGTCAAACAGCGCCTGGTGAGCGCCGTAATAGCAATTGATACCGTTAAGTTGAATACTCATGCGCCAGAATTGAATAGACATTGATGCCGCAAATGTTAACTTCCACAGAATACTTATGCAATCTTTGTGCGTTAAAATTTATGAGTGTGCGGCGGGACAGTAAAAGATTAGCACAAGATACCGCGACTCAAGCCGAGGGAGGGGATTTGTGGCGCAGGCTGTGAGATCGGTAGCGAAATTTTTTCTATTGGACGAAATTCGAGCGGTGGGCGGACGGCGGGGATGACCGACGCGGCAAGCCCGCGTCGGCCGGGGTATTGCGGGTTACTGGTTTTCCAGCACCTGGCGCACGCTGCCGTTGGTGGCGTGCGCTGGAACATTCAGGTAGCGAATATCATCAACCACCCAGCAGGTGCCTTCGCGCACCATCAGCACTTCGTCCTGCCAGTTCACGGTGCTGTTGGCGTCTTTTTGGTAGCTCAAGTCAACGCGCAGCGGGATGTTTTTCGCATCGGTGTTAGGAATGGTCGAGGCGCTGGCGACGGACGCGCTGCTTGGCCCCTGCGCATTGCCGGAGAACAGATCGCCGGTTATCCGGTGCTTGCCCGGGTTCTGGCCGGCGCTGACCAGATCCTGATACAGCACTTTGCTCAGGTAAGGTTGCAGCTGCGCCAGGCGGTTACTGTCCGGCAGGCCGGCGCCCTGCTGGATGCGCAGGTCATAGAACTTTTGCGCGACCGTATCCGGGCCGCCTTCCACACAGCTGCCGCTGCGGGTGCCGATATCCTTGTATGCCGGTTCCACCGTGGTACAGGCACTCAGCAACAGCGCTAAGGGTAAAACAGCCGCAATCGTTTTTGTTTTCATCTTATTACCTTATGTGAAAGTCTCTACCATGAAGACCGATAGCTTACAGTATAAATGCGTTTTTTGGCCTTGCATTCGTACTGCGTGCCATTGATTAAGCGAACATAATGCCAATCCTCTGGTCATAGATACGTTGAATTAATCAAACAAGGAATTCTGATGCAGCTTTCAACTACCCCGACCCTGGAAGGGTTCACCATCACCGAATACTGCGGCGTCGTGACCGGCGAAGCGATCCTCGGCGCCAACATTTTTCGTGATTTCTTCGCCGGCGTGCGCGATATCGTCGGCGGCCGCTCGGGCGCTTATGAGAAAGAGCTGCGCAAGGCGCGCTTGATCGCGTTCGAAGAGCTGGAAGATCAGGCGAAAGAGCTGGGCGCCAACGCGGTGGTCGGCATTGATATCGATTATGAAACCGTTGGTAAAGACGGCAGCATGCTGATGGTGACCGTCAGCGGCACCGCGGTGAAAGTCAGCCGCTAACGCTATTCTCCGCGCCCCGGCCATTCTGCCGGGGCGACGTTCTCTTGCTTTACCCCACCTTGTGCTGCTCGACGATCGGGCGGTGCTCCTGCGGTTTACCGGCGCCGGCTCCTGGCGATGCTGTATCGGCTGAACGAACGACGGGCGGATCTGCGGCGCCGGGGCCGGATGCGGCATGACGCGTTCTTGCGGCATCGGCGTCGGGCGCACTACCGCCGGGTGCGGCGCTACGGCCGGTTCGCGCACCGCCGGCTGAGCGACGTGCGGCGCGACCTGAACCGGTGGCCGCATGGCGGATTGATGCACCGGCGCGATGGCCGGCATTGGATGCGTCTGTACCGGCGCTGAATGCACGGCCATCGGCTGCTGCGCGTGGGGCGCCGCAGGCGCGGTATGCGTGAACGTCGGCATGCTCATCGGCTGCTGTACATGGGGCGCGTTGACCGATTGTTGCACGTGCGGCGCGGCCGCTACCGGCTGGGTATGCGCAAAGTTCGGCATGGTCATCGGCGCATGGGCCGCAGGCGCGACGCGCGGCTGTTGCGGCGCCGCGTTCGGCGTCGATGCGTTGAAGCGCGGCGTCGGCGCGGCGGGGGGCGTATTGTAGTTGTTCACCGTGCTGGTGCTGCTGCGATTCACATTGTTGACGTTGTTATATTGGTTGATGTTGGTGACGCGATTCACCACGGTGGTGGAATGCGACACGTAGGGCGCATTGCGGTAGACCACCGGCTGGCGCCGATCGTCCCAGCGCATATCCCAGTTGTGCCAACCGCTGTTGTGCTGATTGAACAATGAGGCGACCGCGATGCCGACGCCGAAGCTGATCACGCCGGCCGCCAACATGTCGCCGCCGCTATAGCCCGAAGGCTGATACTGATAGCTGGGGTAGGCGGGGATCGGCGTGCCGTAGGCCACCCAGGGATCGTAATGCGGGACGTAAACCGTATCCGGCTGGCTGGGCTCGATGACGATGGTTTCGCCCGGCGCTGCGACCACGCTCTGGCGATAAGACTGTTGCTCAACGTAACGGGTGGTGGGAGCCACGACGATGCGCTGCTGTGGGGTGTTTTTCAGCGTACCCTGGCTGGCCGCCCGCTGGCGCATTACCTGAATGGCGTTCATCACGTCGGTGGGATCGTTGAGGTAGGCGCTGCCCAGGGCGGTGGTCCAGGGGATGTTCTTCGCCATCTGATCGAGCACGTCGGGGAATTGCACCAGGCCGCGCACGCTGGGATCCCAGGGCTGAGCGTCGGCCGCCGAGCTGAGCGCCGCCGGCTGCAGGCCGCGGTTTTGCGCCAGCCAGGCATCCGCGGCGCTGATTTGGTCAGGGTAACCCGCGCCGGCCAACACTTGCGCCAGCAACTTATCGGGGAACAGCGCCACCGGGCTGACCAACTGGTACAGCTGATCGGCAGTCAGCGGCGTATAGGCCGGCGCACTTGCAGTGGCGGCGGGAGCGGCCGGGGGCGGCGTGCTCCCGCCCATCGCACCGGCGACTTTTTGCTGATCGCAGCCGCTGAGCGGCAGCATGGCGGCACAGAGCAACCAGGACAGATAGCGTGGTGTGAACATGTTCGACTCCGCTCTTTCAGCGCAGATGATACTTTGAGACTATCATGGGGGGCGCAGGGCGCCAGCCGAGAGAAACACTCGCTTGCACATCGGCGCTATCTGTCATCATTTCTCGATGAGCGTGATGATTGGATACAGGCTAATCGCGTCGCCTTACCATTTTCACGGACGACAATCAGGAGGATAAGTGAAAATTTGGCCAGGGATTATCGCCGCCGCGCTGTTGGCGGGGTGCCAAAATCCACAGCAGGACACGCTCGTCGATCGCGGCGCTTACCAGCTCGAAACCCTGCATCAGGCGCAGGGTGCCGATCAGCGCATCCGGTTTTTGGTGATGCACTACACGGCGGAAGACTTCCATTCATCGCTGAAAACGCTGACCGACGAGCACGTCAGCGCCCATTATCTGCTGCCGGCACACCCGCAGCGCGAGCACGGCAAACCGACGGTGTACCGGCTGGTGCCGGAGGCGATGCGCGCCTGGCATGCCGGCACCAGCGCCTGGCGCGGTCGCAGCAACCTCAACGACACCTCGATCGGCATCGAAATCGTCAACAAGGGCTTCACCCGCAGCATGCTGTTCACCCACTGGCAACCCTATACGGCGGAGCAGATCGCCGTGCTGATCCCGCTGAGCCGCGACATTATCCAACGCTATGGCATCCAGCCGCAGGACGTGGTGGGGCACAGCGATATCGCGCCGCAGCGCAAACAGGATCCCGGCCCACTGTTCCCCTGGCGGCAGCTGGCCCAGGCCGGCATCGGCGCCTGGCCGGACGAACGAGACGTGCAGCGTTTGCTGGCGGGGCGCGATCGTCATGCGCCGGTACCGATGGCGCCGCTGCTCGAAAAGCTGGCGCGTTACGGCTATGCGATCGACCCGTCATGGGATGCGCGGCAGCAGCGCAACGTGGTAGCGGCGTTTCAGATGCACTTCCGGCCCGACGATGTGCGCGGCGAGCCGGATGCAGAGAGTGAAGCGATTGTCGATGCGCTGCTGGTGAAGTACGGCGCGGCGCGTTGATTACAGGCCGTGCAGCTTGCCGTGATCTTTCAGCCAGCGGGCGGTGCGCGCGATGCCTTCTTCCAGCGAGACGATCGGCTGATAGCCCAGCTCTTGCTGCGCGCGGGTGGTATCGAGCGTGAGGTCGAAGTTGAGTTTGGCGACGCCGTAGTGGGTCAGCACCGGCTCCTTCTCGCTTTTGCTGACGAGGCGTTCCATGCCGCGCGCCATCATATCGAGCATCGGATAGGGGACGGAGCGGATATGGCACTTCATGCCCAGATCGTCGATCAGCTGCTGCACCACGGTGCGTAGCGGGCGCGGCTGCTGGTTGGTGATGTTGTAGGCGCGGCCGGACGGGGTATCTTCTTTTAGCGTCGCCAGCCACATGGCGTGCACCGCATTCTCCAGATAGGTCATGTCCACCATCGCCGCGCCGCCGCGCGGCAGCAGCAGGTTGCCGTAGCGTTTGATCATCTGTAGCAGCCGCGGCAGCATCACCTTGTCGTGCGGTCCGAACAATCCCTGCGGGCGCAGAATGGTGAAATGGGTCTGCGGATTGGACAGCGCCAACTGCTGGATCACCTGCTCGCCGGCGGCCTTGCTGCGCGCGAATTCGTTGGCGTAGCGCTGCGGGCGGAAGTCTTCGGTCACGTTGCGGTGATGGTGGTAATCGAAATAGATCGCCGGGGAGGAGATGTGAATGAACTGCGCTACGCCGTAGGCCGCCGCCCATTCGCCGAGGCGGCGGGTGGCGCGGACGTTGGCCAGTTCGAAGGCCTCTTCGGTACCCCAGGGCGAGGTAAAGCTGGAGCAGTGCCACAGCACGTCGACGTCCGCCAGCATCGCCTTGGCTTGCGAAGAGATCAGATTGGTGAGATCGGCATGAATAAACTCCGCGCCCATTTTTTCCAGCAGGCCGCCCATCGCCTGGTTGCGGCCGGTGGCGCGCACTTTGATGCCCTGGCGGCGCAGATATTCAACGGCGTTACGGCCTAACCCACTGGTGGCACCGGTGACCAATACCTTCATAACGGACTCTATTCTCACCCAAAATCGGAATACCGGCGGGCGCTTGCGGCGCTCCCAGCAAATAAGATGCCATTCTTCCGTGATTTCGTGCGCTATGCAATCGGAAAGCCCCGAAGCACAGCGGCAAACTGTGCGGTTGATCGACAAATGAACGGCGTTCAGCGCTGTTGGCGATCCCGGCTCTCAGCAAGCTCGGCGATGCGCTTCGCCATGCCGCGAAAAATGAACAGGTGTGCGGGCATCATGGCGAACCAATACAGCAGCCCGCTGAAGCCGGCCGGATGCCACCAGGCGCGCACGTCCAGCGTGCGGCGATCGCCGTGATCGGTGATGCTGAAGCTCAGCCGCCCCAGCCCCGGAGCCTTCATGCCGAACAGCAGCGCCAGTTGCCGCAGCGGCTTCAGCGTGATGACTTTCCAGCCGTCGATCTCGTCGCCCAGCGCCAGGGTCGCGCGCGCCGGGCGGCCGTAGACCACCCCGTTGCCGATCATGTCGTCCATGCGAGCGCGGATCCGCCACAGAATATTGGCGTAGAAATAGCCTTCTTCGCCCCCCAGCTGCTGCACCGTTTGCCACAGGGCCTCGCGGGTGGCGGCGGTGTCAAGCGAACAACCGGCCTGTTTTGGATAGTAACCGTAGCCGGGGCGCCAGCGGGCCCGCGCCGCCGGATCGTAGCCCCAGTCGGCGGAATCGACCACCTCCTGTTCGCGCTGCAGCGTGGTGGCGACCGCCTGATCAAAGGTGTGCAGCCGCTGCGGGATCAGGGCCTGCAGCGGCCGGCCGTCGGCGGGCAGATCGTGCTTCAGCCCCTGGATCAGCGCGCGGGCGATCGGCGGCGGCACCGAGGTGATCAGGCTGATGAACCACACCGAAATCAGCCGCGTCGGCAAAGGGATCGGGATCAGCCAGCGCCGCTTGCCGCTGAGGGCGATAAAGCGTTTGAACATATCCTGATAGCTGAGGTATTCCGGCCCGGCAACGTCGAAGATGCGGTGCTCCTGCGCCGGGTGCGCCAGCAGATCGGCCAGATAAACCAGCAGGTTCTCCAGCGCCACCGGCGACGACTTCGAACGCACCCAGCGCGGCGGCGTCAGCACCGGCAGGTTATAGACCATGTCGCGCATCACTTCGAACGCCGCCGAGCCGGGGCCGACGATGATGCCGGCGCGCAGCTCGGTCACCGGCACGCCGCTCTGGCGCAAGATCTCGCCGGTCAGGCGGCGGGCCGCCAGGTGCGGTGAGCTGTCGTCGTTCGGCTGCAGCGCGCCGAGAAAGATCACCTGTTTGACGCCGGCATTGCGCAGCGCGTCGCGTAGGTTTTCCGCCGCCTGGCGCTCCTTCTCGATAAAATCGTCGCCGTCGCCCATCGCGTGTACCAGATAGTAAAGCGTATCGATCTCCCACAGCGCCGCGCTCAGGGTATCCGGGCGATACAGATCGGCATACAGGCAGTTGACCTGCGGCCAGTTCCGCTCCTGCAGCCACTCGATGCGCCGCGCGGCGGCGGTAATCTGGTGCCCCTGTTCGATCAGGTGCGGGATCAGGTTCTGGCCTATATAGCCGCTGGCTCCAAGAACCAGTACGCGTTGGGGTGTCATCGGGCCGCCTTGTGCGGTAGAGGATTGGCAGAACGACAGGATGCCAAATTCAGGGTTTAAATGCACTTTTTGTATGGGTATAAGCCGGTTGCATCCATCCTGGCGCAGGTTCACACTACGCGCCCCCTTACCGAACGAAAAACCGGATGTCATGAAGCTCAATGTGATTTGTTACGCCCTGCTGGGCCTGGCGCTGGTCGCCAGCCTGTTCTCGCTGCATCCGGTGTGGATGTGGTTGCTGTTGGCCAACCTGCTGACGTTTCTGATCTACGGCGGCGATAAGCTGGCGGCGCGCAAAGGGTGGCGGCGGGTACCGGAGGCGACGCTGTTGTTGTTCGGCGCGCTGGGCGGATGGTTGGGCGCACTGGCGGCACAGCAGCTGTTTCGCCACAAAACCCAGAAGCAGCCGTTTAAAACCTGGTTCATCCTCAGCGTGGCGCTCAACCTGGTGGCGGTGCTGGGGCTGTGGTACTGGGTTTATGGCCGCTGGATCTTCTGATTACAACAGCAGCGGTAGGGTAGCGCTCGCGGTAGCCTGCATCGCCTGAGCGTAGGCGGGATCGCGCTGAGCCAGTTCGGCGATCATCAACTCCACCAGCAGCATGGCGCCGACCTTGGCCGGCAGGGCACCGGCGGTCAGCGGCCCTTCCGGTTTGGCTGCCACCAGCAGCGTATCCGCCATTTTAGCCAGCGGGCTGCGTTGGGTGTTGCTGATTGCGATCACGCGTGCGCCGCGCCCTTTGGCCAACGCCACCGCATGCAGCACGTCCTTGGTGGAGCCGGAGCTGGAGATGACGATCAGCAGATCCCGCTCACTCAGCGAGGCGGCGTTCATCGCCGCCCGGTGCATGTCGCTGAACAGCTGCGCCGGTTTGCCGAGGCGCAACAGTTTGTAGTGCAGAAAATCGCCGATGATGGCGCTGGCGGCGACGCCGTAAATCTGTACTGAAGCGCAACGCTGCAGGCTGTCCGCCGCCTGTTGCAGCGCCTGAGGATCCAACAGCGCGCCGGTATCCCGCAGCGCCTGCACGCTCTCTTCCACCAAATTTTCCGTTGCGCTTTGCCGCGTCGTCGCCTCCGGCTGGTTTTGTTGCAGGCTGAGGGCCAGCGCCATTTTAAATTCGGTATAGCCTTTACAGCCCAGATGGCGGCACAGCCGCGTGACGCTGGCTTCGCTGGTGGCGCTTTCACGCGCCAGTTCGGTGATGGTCAGGTAAACGGCGCGGGAGGGCTCCGCAAGAAGATAGTTGCCGAGCTTTTGCAGCGTGGGGCTGTACCCCGCCAAATCCTGCCGCAGCCGCAATAACAAGTTGCCTGTATTCATCACGTTACCTTTCTGAGTATGCCCGTTTCTATTGTGGCGGAAAGACGCCGCCGCTCGCCAGCAAAATCGACGGATTGTGAAGCCGATCATCGTTATGAATAAAATTTTCATTAAATTAATTTTAATGTGGTAAAAATTTTCATAATAAAAATGATAGCGGGGAAAAATTTATGTCAACACCAGAATTGTCGCGCTCCGGCGGCTGGTTCGAAAAAGCCCAGCTGTTCGGCAAATCGTTCATGCTGCCGATCGCCGTGCTGCCGGCGGCCGGCCTGCTGCTGGGGATCGGCGGTGCGCTGTCCAACCCCCATACCGTCGAGGCGTATCCCTGGCTCGACGTCGGCTGGCTGCAAAGCGTATTTACGGTGATGGCCAGCGCCGGCGCCATCGTGTTCGCCAACCTGGCGGTCCTGTTCGCGGTCGGCGTGGCGGTGGGGTTGGCCAAAAGCGACAAGGGCACGGCGGGGCTGGCCTCGCTGATCGCCTATCTGGTGATGAACGCCACCATCAATGCGCTGTTGAAAATCAACGGCACGCTGGCCACGCAGAACGCCGGCGCGGTGGGGCAGGGAACGATTCTCGGGATCCAGACGCTGGAGACCGGGGTGTTCGGCGGGGTGGTCATCGGTCTGGTGACCTGGTATCTGCACGGCCGCTACAACAAAATAGCGCTGCCGCCGTTCCTGGGCTTTTTCGGCGGCTCGCGCTTTGTGCCGATCGTCAGTTCGCTGGCGGCGATGGCGGTCGGCGCCCTGATGACCGTGGTGTGGCCGCCTTTCCAACGGCTGATCTTCGGCATGGGCGGCCTGGTGGACGCCAGCGGTTATCTCGGCACCTTTATCTACGGCTTCGTGCTGCGCATGCTTGGGCCGTTCGGCCTGCATCACATCTTCTACCTGCCGTTCTGGACCACCGCGCTCGGCGGCAGCGAAGTGATCAACGGACAGCTGGTGGAAGGCACACAGCGCATTTTCTTCGCCCAGTTGGCCGACCCGAATACGCAGCAGTTCTACATCGGCACGGCGCGTTTCATGTCCGGCCGCTTTATCACCATGATGTTTGGCCTGGTCGGCGCCTGCCTGGCGATGTACCAAAGCGCGCGCCCGGAGAACCGCAAGCGCGTCGGCGGGCTGCTGCTGTCGGCGGCGCTGACCTCTTTCCTGACCGGCATCACCGAGCCTATCGAATTCTCGTTCCTGTTCATCGCGCCAGCGCTGTACGTGGTGCACGCGCTGTTCGACGGCCTGGCGTTTGCGATCGCGCACATTCTGCATATCACCATCGGCCAGACGTTCTCCGGCGGTTTTATCGATTTCATGCTGTTCGGCGTGCTGCAGGGCGAAGCGAAAACCCACTGGATGTATGTGCCGCTGGTCGGGGTGCCCTGGTTCTTCCTGTACTACTTCACGTTCCGTTTCCTGATCCTGCGCTTCAATTTCAAAACGCCGGGGCGCGAGGTGGAAACCGTGCCGGAAGCGGTGATGAGCGGCACCGAACGCTCGCAGCAGGTGCTGGCGGCGCTGGGTGGCAAAGAGAATATCGTCGAACTGGATTGTTGCGCCACGCGGCTGCGCGTGACGGTAAAACAGGGCCGGTTGCTGGACGAGGGCGGGCTGAAGGCCAGCGGTGCGCGGGCGGTGATCGTTCGCGGCAACGGCGTTCAGGTGATCTATGGCCCGCACGTGACCATTATTAAAAATGAAGTCGAGGAGTTGTTGGATTTATGACGCTTTCCATTTTGCAGCAGATTAAGGGCCGGCTGGTGGTGTCTTGCCAGGCACTGGCCGACGAGCCGCTGCACAGCGATTTTATCATGGCACGCATGGCGCTGGCGGCCGAGCAAGGCGGTGCGGCGGCGATTCGCGCCAACGGCGTCGAAGACGTTAAAGCCATCATGCGCACGGTGGCGCTGCCGGTGATCGGCATTATCAAGCGCGATTATGCCGGTAGCGATGTCTATATCACGCCGACCCTGCGTGAAATCGATGAGCTGATGGCTGCGGCGCCACAGATGATTGCGCTGGACGCGACCGGCCACCCTCGGCCAGGGGAGCTGCAGCTGGCGGCGTTGGTTGCCGCGATCCGCGCCAGGTATCCCCGGCTGCTGCTGATGGCGGACATCGCCACCGTGGAAGAGGCGCAAGAGGCTGCCAGGTTGGGGTTCGACTGCGTGGGCACCACGCTGCACGGCTATACCGCCGAAAGCCGGGGCGCCCGACTGGCGGAGGACGATTTCGGTTTTCTGCGCGCGGTGTTGGCGGCGGTGCCGGTGCCGGTCATCGCCGAGGGCAATGTCGAAACGCCGGCGATGGCCGCACGCTGCCTGACGTTGGGGGCGCATGCGGTCGTGGTGGGCGGCGCCATTACGCGCCCGCAGCAGATCACTCGCCGTTTTGTCGAGGCCATCGGCGGGCGGTGAAGGGCTCCCCGGCGCGCCGGGGAGGAGGGATCAGGCGTGCTGCTGGAGGAACTCCCGCCACAGCTCGACCACCCGCTGCAGATCCTGACGGCTGACGTCGAGGTGGGTCAGAATGCGCGTCAGCGGGCCGCTGCTGATCAGCACGCCGCGTTCGCGCATCCACGGGCCGAATTTGGCCGCCAGCGCAGGCGATTGGCGCAGGTACAGCACGTTGGTCTGTGCGCCGGGTTCGGCGATCTCTACGCCGATCTGCCGCAGCTGTTGCTCCAGCCAGACCGCGTTGTCATGGTCTTCGCGCAGCCGCGCGACGTTATGCTCCAAAGCGTAAAGACCGGCCGCCGCCAGGATGCCGGCCTGACGCAGCCCGCCGCCGGTCATCTTGCGCCAGCGCAGCGCGCGCTGAATGAAGGCCTCGCTGCCGCACAGCAGCGATCCGACCGGCGCGCCCAATCCTTTTGACAGGCAAATGGTGAAGGTGTCGCAGTATTGCACGATCTCTTTCAACGGCAGGTTCAGCGCCACGGCGGCGTTGAAGATGCGCGCGCCGTCGATATGCAGCGCCAGCTGCCGCTCGCGGGTAAACTGCCACGCCTGCTGCAGGTAGGCCTGCGGCAGAACTCGGCCGCTGATGGTGTTTTCCAGGCTCAGCAGCCGGGTGCGGGCGAAGTGGATATCGTCGGGTTTGATGGCGGCGGCGAGCTTGTCCAGCGGCAGCGTGCCGTCCGCGTCGGCCTCGATCGGCTGCGGCTGGATGCTGCCCAGCACCGCCGCGCCGCCGGCCTCGTATTTATAGTTGTGCGCCTGTTGGCCGACCAGATACTCGTCGCCGCGCTGGCAGTGGCTCAGCAGCGCCACCAGGTTGGCCTGGGTGCCGCTGGGCAAAAACAGCGCCGCTTCTTTGCCCGACAGGCGTACCGCCTCGGCCTCCAGCGCGTTGACCGTCGGGTCATCGCCGTAGACGTCGTCGCCGACCTCTGCCTGAGCCATCGCCTGGCGCATGGTGGCGCTGGGGCGGGTGACGGTGTCGCTGCGTAGATCGATAAGCATAGGGTTCCTGGAATGTAAGGGAGAGGAAAAGGGTACATGGCATCATATACCCTTTATTTCACCGGGGCAGCTTGCTTAGCGCAGCCAGTTGGTCTTCGCCAGCTCGACCACTTCGTCGCCGCGGCCGTTGATGATGGCGCGCAGCATGTACAGGCTGAAGCCTTTCGCCTGTTCGAACTTGATCTGCGGCGGCATCGCCAGCTCTTGCTTGGCGGTGACCACGTCCAGCAGCGCCGGGCCGGGGTGCGCCAACATCTCCTGCAGCGCGCCGTCCAGATCCGACGCTTTTTCCACGCGGATGCCCTTGATGCCGGCGGCGTTGGCGATCGCCGCGAAGTCCGGGTTATGCAGGTCGGTGCCGTCGGTCAGATAGCCGCCGGCCTTCATCTCCATCGCCACGAACCCCAGCACGCTGTTGTTGAACACTACGATTTTCACCGGCAGTTTGAGCTGCGCCAGCGACAGGAAATCCCCCATCAGCATGGTGAAGCCGCCGTCGCCGCACATGGCGATCACCTGTTTATCCGGCGCGGTGGCCTGGGCGCCGATCGCCTGCGGCATGGCGTTGGCCATCGAACCGTGGTTGAACGAACCGAGCAGGCGGCGCTTGCCGTTCATTTTCACGTAGCGGGCGGCCCACACCGTCGGCGTGCCGACGTCGCAGGTGAAGATGGCGTCGTCGCTGGCGTACTGGCTGAGCTGCTGCGCCAGATACTGCGGGTGGATCGGCTGGTCGTCGTTGGCGGTCGCCAGCCCGTCGAGATCCTTACGCGCGTTGCGGTAATGCTCCAGCGCCTTGTCGAGGAACGTCCGGTCGCGCTTGGGCTCCAGCTGCGGTAGCAGGGCGGTGAGGGTGGTGTGGATATCGCCCACCAGCGCCATGTTGACCGGGCAGTGCGCGCCGATGCTGCCGGGGTTGATGTCGATTTGAATGATGTTGGCGTTGGTGGGGTAGAACGCGCGGTAGGGGAACTGGGTGCCGAGCAGCACCAGCGTGTCGGCGTTCATCATCGCGTGATAGCCGGAGGAGAAGCCGATCAGCCCGGTCATGCCGACGCTGTACGGGTTATCCCACTCGATGTGCTCCTTGCCGCGCAGCGCGTGTACCACCGGCGCCTGCAGCAGCTCGGCCAGCTTGACCACCTCATCGTGCGCGCCTGCGCAGCCGCTGCCGCACATCAGGGTGATGTTCTTCGCCTGATTCAGCGTCTCCGCCAGCTTGTTCAGCTCGCTCATCGGCGGCTGCACCAGCGGCAGCGCCGGGGTATGCCAGGTCAGGGTCGCGTCTTCCGGCGCCATGCGCAGCGCCACGTCGCCCGGCAAGACCACCACCGAGACGCCGCGGTTGAGGATCGCCTTGCGCATGGCGATCTCCAGCACGCGCGGCAGTTGTTCCGGGTTGGAAACCAGCTCGCAATAGTGGCTGCATTCGCGGAACAGCTCCTGCGGATGCGTTTCCTGGAAGTAGCCGCTGCCGATTTCGCTGGAAGGAATGTGTGCGGCGATCGCCAGCACCGGCACATGGTTGCGGTGGCAGTCGAACAGCCCGTTGATCAGGTGCAGGTTGCCGGGGCCGCAGGAACCGGCGCACACCGCCAGCTGGCCGGTGAGCTGGGCTTCGGCGCCGGCGGCGAAGGCGGCCACCTCTTCATGGCGGGTGCCCAGCCATTCGATGGTGCCCATGCGGTGCAGGCTGTCGCTCAGGCCGTTGAGCGAATCGCCGGTCACGCCCCAAATGCGTTTTACGCCGGCTTGATCCAGCGTTTTGGCGATCAGTGTGGCTACGGTTTGCTTCATGGTTCCCCCAAACATGGTTTGAAAAACGATGTGTACTCGATCCGGTGAGTGGCAGCAGAACAACTGCAAGCATAGCTTACCGGCTGTGGACGAGATGCGGTCAGGAAGGGTAAAGAGCGTAGGACGGAGGAAAGTGTAACCGGGCGGGGATGAGGGAGCTTGCCGATAAATGCCCCATCGCGGCGATGGGGCCAGGGGATCACGCCAGCGTGACGTCGCCCTGCAGCTGGCAACTGCAGGCCAGCACATAGCCCTGAGCTACCTCTTCCGCGCTCAGCGTCATGGTGCTGGTGGTGGTGTAGTCGCCCTCGAGGATGCGGGTTTTGCACGAGCCGCACACCCCGGCGCGGCAGGCGGCGTTGACCGGCAGGGCATTGGCCTCCATCGCCGCCAGCAGCGTGCTGCCGACCGGCACGCGGAATTCGCGCAGCGGGCGGGCGGCGCGCAGCGTCAGTCCTTCGGTGGCATCGGCCTGCGTTGTCGGCGTGTGGAACTGCTCTTTATGGAAACGCTCGGCCGGCACGCCGAGCCGGCGGCAAAGCTGCTCCACCTGTTCCATGTAGGGCGCAGGGCCGCAGGTCATCACCGTGCGTTCGACGATATCCGGCGCCGCCTGCCGCAGCGTCTGTTCATCGATGCGGCCGCTGAGGTAGCCGGGTTGCAGATCCCGCTCTGCCATCAGCGTCAGGCGCAGCTGAGGATGAGCGGCGCACAGCGCGCGCCATTGATCGGCGAAAATCGTGTCGGCGGGGGTGCGTACGTTAAAGATCACGGCGATATCGCAGGCCGGACGGTTGGCGGTCAGCCAGCGGCACATCGAGACGATCGGCGTCACGCCGCAGCCGGCGGCCAGCATCAGATAACGATCGGCCGGGTGGCGCTCGCAGCTGAACTCGCCCTGCGCATCGGACAGCCACAGCGTGTTGCCGGGCTTGACCTCTTGCGTCAGCCAGCGCGATCCGACGCCGTCCGGCAGGCAGCGCACGCTGATGCTGAGAAAGCGGCTCTGGCCGGGCGAGGAGGAGAGCGTATAGGCGCGCAGCGTCTCCTCGCTGTTGCGGATGCTGACCAGCGCAAACTGGCCCGCCTGATAAGGGTAGAAAACGTCGCAGATCAGGTTCAGCGTCCAGACGTCGGCGGTTTCACGTCGGATGGAATGCACCTGCATGCGGTTCGGGCAAAGCGGAGTGGGTTGAGTCATCGGGGCACCTCAAAAAGCAAAGGGGCCGGCGCAGGCGGCCCCATAACGTAACGGCATCAGGCGAGCAGCGCGTTGATATCCTGCTCGACGGTGGTGATCGGACGCAGGCCGAATTTCTCGTTGAGGATCGCCATCAGGTTGTCGGTCAGGAAGCCCGGCGCAGTCGGGCCGGTGACGATGTTTTTCACCCCCAGCGACAGCAGCGTCAGCAGAATGACGATCGCCTTCTGTTCAAACCAGGACAGCACCAGGCTGAGCGGCAGCTCGTTGACGCTGCAGCCGAGCGTGTCCGCCAGCTTGACCGCCAGCATGATGGCGGAGTAGGCGTCGTTGCACTGGCCGACGTCCAGCAGGCGCGGCAGCCCTTCCAGGGTGCCGAAGTCAAGCTTGTTGAAACGGTACTTGCCGCAGGCCAGCGTCATGATCAGGCAGTCTTGCGGCACGCTGCGGGCGAAGTCGGTGAAGTAGCTGCGCTCGTCGCGGCTGCCGTCGCAGCCGCCCACCAGGAAGACGTGGCGCAGTTTTTTCTGCGACACCAGATCGATCACCGTGTCGGCGGCGTTCAGCAGCGTCTGGCGGCCGAAGCCGACGGTGATCAGGTGCTCAATTTCGGTGTAAGGGAAGCCGTTCATGCCCTGCGCCTGGCGGATCACGGCGCCGAAGTCGTCGCCTTCCAGATGGTTGACGCCCGGCCAGCCGACGATGCTGCGGGTCCAGATGCGATCCCCGTAGTTGCCGACGTTCGGATCGATGATGCAGTTGGAGGTCATCACGATCGGGCCGGGGAATTTGGCGAATTCCGTCTGCTGGTTCTGCCAGCCGCTGCCGTAGTTGCCCACCAGGTGCTTGAATTTTTTCAGTTCCGGATAGCCGTGCGCCGGCAACATTTCGCCGTGGGTGTAGACGTTGACGTTTTGCCCTTCGGTTTGTTCGAGCAGCATGCGCAGATCTTTCAGATCGTGGCCGGAGATCAGAATGGCTTTCCCGGCTACCGGGCGCACGTTGACCGCGCTGGGCTGCGGATCGCCGTAGGCCTGGGTTTCGCCGCGATCGAGGATCGCCATCACGTTGAAGTTCATCTTGCCGATGCCCATGGCGTTGTTCAGCAGAGTGTCGACGTCGCGCGGCCGGGTGCCGAGCCAGGCCATAAAGGCGTGGTAGTCGGCATAGAGCTGCTCGTCGAACTGGCCGAGCACGTGCGCGTGTTCCATATAGGCCGCCGCGCCTTTCAGGCCGTACAGGCACAGCATGCGCAACCCGTGGACGTCGTCGCCTACCTCGGCCTTGTCACTGTTGAGGGCAAACTGCGCCGCCTGTTGCAGCAGCGTAGGCATATCGTCACCGGCCAGCTGCAGCGTCGCCATCGGGTGATCGACGCGTACGCCGGCGTCCAGCAGCCGGCAACGGGCGGCCAGCGAATCGCGCAGCAGCAGGGTTTCGCGCGCGTAGCCGATGATGCGCTGAGAGTCGAAGTTAACGTTGGTCAGGGTGGAGAAGAAGGCGCGCGGGGCGAAGCTGTCGATCTCGTGGTCGACGATGCCCAGCGAACGCGCCTGCAGCGCCCAGGCGGAGAGCCCCTGCAGCGCCGCCACCAGCAGATCCTGCAGATCGGAGGTTTCCGCCGTCTTGCCGCACATGCCCTGAGCATACGCGCAGCCGTTGCCTGCCGGGGTACGGATGGTTTGTTCACATTGCACACAGAACATAGTCGCTTCCTTTTATTTTTAAAGTTGCATTTGTAATGCTTGTTTAAAAGCATAGATCGGCGATCGGGGTTGCAAAAGGCTTTTGTGCGACTACTGCGGGCAAGTTTGATTTAGCGCAATTTTGCCGTGCGGATGGGAATTATTACGCTTTGGGGGCCGGGCGGCCCCAGGGGAAAGGATCAGGAGAACAGGGCGATCAGCACCGGCGCCAGCAGGCTGAGCAGGAAGCCGTGCACGATGGCGGGGGGCACCATGTCCAGCCCGCCGCTGCGCTGCAGCACCGGTAGGGTGAAGTCCATCGAGGTGGCGCCGCACAGGCCGAGGGCGGTGGAGCGGCTGCGGCGCACCAGCGTCGGGATCAGCATGATCGCCACCAGCTCGCGCGCCAGATCGTTGAAGAACGCGGCGCTGCCCATCACCGGGCCGTAGGCGTCGGTGATCAGAATGCCCGACAGCGAATACCAGCCGAAGCCGGAGGCCATCGCCAGCCCGGCCTTGACCGGCAGCCCCAGCAGCTGCGCCGCCAGCGCGCCGCCGGCCAGCGACGCGACGGTCACCACCAGCGCCACCAGCGTGCCGCGGCGGTTGAGCACGATCTGGCGCAGCGTCATGCCGCTGTTGCGCAGCTGAATGCCGACCAACAACAGCAGGAAGATCAGCGCATATTCACTGCCTTTATGGGCGAACTGCAGCCATTGCCACTGCGTCAGGCCGAGCAGGAAGCCGCCGAGCACCACGCCGCACAGCTTGAGCGACTCCAGCGCCATGTGCACGCGCGAAGGCAGCTTTTCCTGTTTATGGCTGCTGCGCCACGGCATGCGCCGCTCCAGCAGCGTCAGCAACAGCAGATTGGCGCAGAGAATGCAGAAGAAGAACACCGCGCTGTACTGGAAGATCAGCACCAGGTTACTGCTGAGATCTTCCATGAACGCCAGGCTGATACCCATGAAAAACAGGATCACGTACACCATCCAGCTCAGCAGCCGGTTGATCAGCACCAGCAGCGGGCGATGGCGTAAGGGAATGAGGTAACCGGCAATCAGCGGTAACAGAATAATCAACAGTCCTGAGTACATGGTGCAGCTTGTGTCCTTGAGTTTTGAAGCGCGCCGAACGGCGGCGAGGAGCACACGCTAACCAAAAGCCCGGCCGGAGTAAAGCGGCAGATTTGACGTTGGCCGCTTGACCTGCAAGGGGTTTTTTGACCATGCTCTGTGAAGGTCACCTCATTGAAGAGGCGACGGCGCGCACGGGAGGCGGCGGATGTTCTTGGAGCGTATCGAAATTGTAGGTTTTCGCGGCATTAATCGGCTGTCCCTGATGCTGGACGACAACACGCTGTTGCTCGGCGAAAACGCCTGGGGTAAATCCAGCCTGCTGGATGCGCTGACGCTGCTGCTGGCGCCGGAGCAGAAGCTGTATCGGTTTGAAGCGCACGACTTTCATTTTCCCCCCGGTGAAGAGTCGGCCAAAGAGCGCCACCTGCAGGTGGTGTTCACCTTCTGCGAAAAAGACATCGGCCATGCGCACCTGCCGCGCTATCGCCACCTGACGCCGCTGTGGGTCAAGGGGGAAGATGGCCTGAGCCGCATTCATTATCGCTGCGAGGGCGAGCTGGCCGACGACGGCACGGTGTGCACCTGGCGCGGTTTTCTCGACGCCGACGGCAACGCCTTTCAACTGCACCATATCGAACAGCTGGCCCACGCCATCATCCGCATCCACCCGGTATTGCGCCTGCGCGACGCGCGCTTTATTCGCCGCCTGCGCCCCAGCAGCCTCGGCGATGAACGCAAACCCGATACCCAAGCGCTGGCGCAGCAGCTGGATCAGCTGACGCGCGAGCTGGTGCGCAATCCGCAGAAGCTGACCAACGGTGAGCTGCGCCAGGGCCTGGCGGCCATGCAGCAGCTGCTGGAGCACTATTTTGCCGAGCAGAGTTCGCAGGTGGCGCGGCCGCGCCGCCGCGGCGGCGAACCGGAGCAGGATGCCTGGCGTGCGCTGGACGGCATCAACCGCATGGTGGCCGAACCGAACAGCCGCAGCATGCGCCTGATCCTGCTCGGGATGTTTTCCACCCTGCTGCAGGCCAAGGGCGACGTCAAGCTGGATCCGCATGCCCGGCCGCTGCTGCTGGTGGAAGACCCGGAAACTCGCCTGCACCCGATCATGCTGTCGGTGGCCTGGGGGCTGCTCAATCAGCTGCCGCTGCAGCGCATCACCACCACCAACTCCAGCGAACTGGTGTCGCTGGTGCCGGTGGAGCACGTCTCCCGGCTGGTGCGCGAGTCGGGGCGGGTCGCGACCTACCGTCTCGGGCCGCGCGGGCTGAGCGCCGAAGACGGGCGGCGCATCGCGTTTCACATCCGTTTCAACCGGCCGTCGTCGCTGTTCGCCCGCTGCTGGCTGCTGGTGGAAGGCGAGACCGAAGTGTGGCTGCTGAACGAGCTGGCGCGCCAGTGCGGCTACCATTTCGAGGCGGAAGGGGTGAGGGTCATCGAATTCGCCCAGTGCGGCCTGAAGCCGCTGCTGCGCTTTGCCCGCCGCATGGGCATCGAGTGGCATGCGCTGGTGGACGGCGACGAGGCGGGAAAAAAGTACGCCAATACCGTGCGCAGCCTGCTGGACAATCATGAAGACAACGAGCGCGATCGGCTGACCGCGCTGCCGGCGCCGGACATGGAGCACTTCATGTTCCGCGAAGGGTTCGGCCCGGTTTATCACCGGATGGCGTCGGTGCCGCTCAACGCGCAGATGCCGGTGCGCAAGGTGATCCTGAAAGCGGTCCACCACTCGTCGAAGCCGGATCTGGCGATCGAGGTCGCGATGCAGGCCGGCGAATGGGGCACGGACTCGGTGCCGCCGCTGCTGAAGAAAATGTTCTCACGGGTGATCTGGCTGGCGCGCGGCCGGGCGGACTGACGGCCAGCCGGGCGTTATCGGGCGCAGAAATGCGCCGCCAATCCTTGTTCCAGCTCGTCCAGCAGCTGATAGCGGCGGCGATACTCGGCGCGCTTCTTGCTGGCAATCTCTTCGATCGGCTTGCGAGCGATGCGTTCGGGCAGCAGGAAATAGCCGCTGTCGAGCGGTTTGGCGCCCATCGACAGCCAGAACTGATCGTAATCGGCGTGCAGTTTGTCCTTCTTCTTACTCTGGTAACGCCAGTTTTGATAGATATGGGTGGCGTTGCTGACCGCCACGATCTGGCGGATACCGAGGTGCCGCGCCAGCGTGCAGATGCCTTCCAGCACCAGGCGTTTGGGGAACAGGCCGTGACACTCTTTGGTGGTGTGCTGGATCTCGGCGTGCGGCACCTCATGGTTGGCGCCCTGCAGGCCGCCGATGAACAGCGTGGGTTGCTGCTGATAATGCATCAGCGCAAAGGTGATCTCCGCCAGCATCACGCCGTTGGCGTTGCGCAGCAGCAGCGTGGCTTCCCCTTCCTTATTCAGCTTGTCGATCGCCGCCAGTTCCAGCGCGATCGGCGCTTCGTTTTTGCCCATCGCGCTGGCCAGCACGAAAGACTGCGGGCCGAGGTGGCCGAGGCGCATCTTCAGCGGCATGCGCTGCGCGATGAGATCGTAATGATCGCGCAGGGCGAACAGGCATTCGATCTTGCTCATGTTGGCCGCCAGATACGGGCGATGCAGTTTGCACGGCAGGTTCGGCTGCGCGCTCAGGATCTCTTCCAGCAGCGGGTTGCTGGCCAGGGTGCTGAGCAGGCCGCTGGTAGTGCGCCAGTTGAGCAGCGAACGGCCGAGAAACTTCAGGCGAAACGAGGTTTTTTTCCAGGCGTTGCTCGGTGCCTTTTCGCCATTGATCAGCGCCGTCATCAGTTGCCAGCCGTTAAGCGGCCGGGCGGAGGCGAGTGGGTAGCTGAGCTGTGACATGATGAAATCCTTGGCTGTATTGAATGGCGCTATTTCATCAAGGCTTCACTAAACGGGAGTTCAATGCTGAACTGTAACCAGGCGTGTCTCCACATTGTGTTGAGCTAAGGTTTAGTTATTCCCTACGGTGCGTGCTAATTTAGCTCCGCCGCCGCAATGGGCGGTTGATATTCACAAGCACAGGCAGGTCAATTTTGACAGGGTTTAAAGGACATAAACGCCGCTGGATACTCGTTCTGGCGGTCATTGCGGCGCTTGCCGCGGCGGCCGTTTGGCACTTTCGCCATCCGGCACCAACCGATTTCAAAACGGTAAAGGCCACCCAGCGCGATCTGCAGCAGAACGTGTTGGCGACCGGCCAACTGGACGCGGTGCGCAAGGTCGACGTCGGCGCGCAGGTCAGCGGACAGCTGGAAAAGCTGTATGTCGAGATCGGCGACAAGGTGAAGAAAGGCCAGTTGCTGGGGGTTATCGATCCGCAACAGGCGCAGAACAGCATCCGCGAAGGCGAGGCGACGCTGCGTGAACTGCATGCGCAACTGCTGCAGGCGCAGGCCGAACAGCAGCTGGCGGCGGTCACGCTGCAGCGCAACCAGGCGCTGGCCAAGCTGCAGGCGGTGTCGCGCCAGGATCTGGATCAGGCGGCGACGCAGCTGGCGGTGAAGAAAGCGCAGGTGGGCACCATCAATGCGCAGATCGCGCGGAACCAGGCCAGCCTGGATACCGCCAAGATCAACCTGGCCTATACCCGCATCGAGGCGCCGATGGATGGCGACGTGGTGCAGATCACCACGCTGCAGGGCCAGACGGTGATCGCGGCGCAGCAGGCACCGAACATTCTGACGCTGGCGGATCTCGGCACCATGCTGGTGAAGGCGCAGGTATCGGAGGCCGACGTCATTAACCTCAAGCCGGGTCAGAAGGCCTGGTTCACGGTGCTGGGCGATCCGACCCGGCGCTTCGACGGCGTGCTGAAAGACATTCAGCCGACGCCGGAAAAGGTCAACAACGCCATCTTCTATTATGCGCGTTTCGAAGTGCCCAACCCGGAAAGGTTGCTGCGCTTGCAAATGACGGCGCAGGTGCATATTCAGCTGGCCGGCGTCGAGCAGGCGCTGGTGATCCCGCTGGCGGCGCTGGGCGATCAGATCGCCGACAATCGCTACCACGTCTCGGTGCTGAAACAGGGCAAGGAAGAGAAGCGCGAGGTGGCTATCGGCCTGCGCAACAATATCGACGTGCAGATCCTCAGCGGCCTCGAGGCGGGCGATGAGGTGATCGTCAGCCGCGGCGGCGTGGAGGCCGGCTGATGGCGGCGCTGTTGCAGCTGAGCGGCATCCGCCGCAGCTACCGTTCCGGCGAGCAGACGGTGGAGGTGCTGAAGGGGATCAGCCTGAGCATTGAAGCCGGTGAAATGGTGGCGATCATGGGGGCCTCCGGCTCCGGCAAATCGACGCTGATGAACATTCTCGGCTGTCTGGACAAACCGAGCGCCGGCGTGTATCGGGTGGCCGGGCAGGATGTGGCCACCCTGAGCGACGATGCGCTGGCGCAGCTGCGGCGCGAGCATTTCGGCTTTATCTTTCAGCGCTATCATCTGCTGCCGCACCTGAGCGCGGCGCACAACGTCGAAGTGCCGGCGGTGTATGCGGGGCTGGGCAAAGCGGCGCGGCGCGAACGGGCGGTGGCGCTGTTGCGGCGTCTGGGGCTGGGGGAGCGCGTCAACTACCGGCCGAGCCAGCTTTCCGGCGGCCAGCAGCAGCGCGTCAGCATCGCCCGCGCCCTGATGAATGGCGGGCAGGTGATCCTGGCGGATGAACCGACCGGCGCGCTCGACAGCCACTCCGGCGAAGAAGTGATGGCGATCCTCAAACAGCTGTGCGCCCAGGGCCACACCGTGATCCTGGTGACCCACGATCCGGCGGTAGCGCGCCAGGCGGAGAGGATCATCGAGATCCGCGACGGCGAGATTATCGCCGATTCGCGTCCGGCACCGCAGGAGAATGCGCAGGCCAAGCCGCTGGCGCTGGCCGCGGCGGCGGCTTCCTGGCGGCAGATGGGCGGTCGTTTCCGCGAGGCGCTGGTGATGGCCTGGCGTGCGATGGCGGCCAACAAGATGCGCACCGCGCTGACCATGCTTGGTATCATTATTGGCATTGCCTCGGTGGTGTCGATCCTGGTGATCGGCGACGCCGCCAAGCAGATGGTGCTGGCGGACATCAAATCCATCGGCACCAACACCGTCGATATCTATCCCGGCAAGGACTTCGGCGATGACGATCCGACCTACCGGCAATCGTTGAAATACGGCGATCTCGATGCGCTGCGCGAACAGCCTTACATCAGCGCGCTGTCGCCGAGCATCAGCAGCAGCATGCGGCTGCGCTTGGGCAACGTCGACGCGGCGGCCAACGTCAACGGCGTCAGCGAGCAGTTCTTCCGCGTGTACGGCATGAGCTTTACCCAGGGCGTCGGCATCGATCCGCTGCAGGTGCAGTCGCAAGCGCAGACGGTGGTGATCGACGCCAATACCCAGCGGCGGCTGTTCCCGCACCAGAAGAACGTGGTGGGCGAGGTGATCCTGGTAGGCAATATGCCGGCGACGGTGGTCGGCGTGGCCAAGGAGAAGCAGTCGATGTTCGGCAGCAGCAAGACGCTGAACGTGTGGGTGCCTTACAGCACCATGGCCAACCGGCTGATGGGCAACAATTATTTCGACTCGATCACCGTGCGCATCCGCGACGGTTACGACAGCAAGGAAGCGGAACAGCAGCTGTCGCGCCTGTTGACGCTGCGCCACGGCAAGAAGGACTTCTTCACCTATAACATGGACAGCCTGGTGCAAACCGCCGAGAAAACCACCCGCACGCTGCAGCTGTTCCTGACGCTGGTGGCGGTGATTTCGCTGGTGGTCGGCGGTATCGGCGTGATGAACATCATGCTGGTGTCGGTGACCGAACGTACGCGCGAGATCGGCATCCGCATGGCGGTGGGTGCTCGTTCCGGCGACGTGTTGCAGCAGTTCCTGATCGAGGCGGTATTGGTCTGCCTGGTGGGGGGCGCGCTGGGGATTACGCTGTCGTTCGCCATTGGTCTGGCGGTGCAGCTGGTATTGCCGGGCTGGCAGATCAGCTTCCCGCCGGCGGCGTTGCTGAGCGCGTTCCTGTGTTCCACCGGCATCGGGGTGGTGTTCGGCTATCTGCCGGCGCGTAATGCCGCGCGGCTGAATCCGATCGATGCGCTGGCGCGCGAGTAAGTAAAAGGCATAAAAAATGCCAGTCACACGGCGGCTGGCATTTTTATCGCAGTCACGGTCAATGCAGCGCGACGCTGCCGGAAGCGTTTAGGACAGCGCCTCGCTTTCCACCGGCACAATAAGGCTGGCATGGTTCCCTTTTGGCCCTTGATGCACGTCGAAGCTGACCTGCTGGCCCGCCTTCAACGTTCTGTAACCATCCATCTTGATGGTGGAATAATGCGCGAAAATATCTTCGCCACCGCCGGCTGGGCAGATGAAGCCAAAACCTTTGGCGTTGTTAAACCATTTAACAGTACCCGTCTCCATGCTTTTACATCCCTCGCAACGCTATTTTAAGTGAGATGAATAACTGATTTCGCACTCGCCGTGGGCGGGTAGCAGCGTGGACAAAGGGTGGTTAAAAGACCACCAGCCACGAATTTACACTCTAGAGCAAATGATCGGGCCGTCAAGGGATCGGCTTTTGTCGGCGGGGAGCAGTTCACCAAAGTTTGAAGCAGGTAACGCTATTGCCACGATTCAGTCACAATTGGCCCGTTTTTTTGCGCACGTTACAGTGCGGCGGGACGAAGCCGAAGATGATAAAATAGTAACTATCCCCCACTTTGAATAACCGAAACCTGCCCCCATATAAGAGGGCAGAGCAGAGAAGATGAGCAGCGATGGGCAATAACAACGACTGGCTAAACTTTGAACACTTGGCCGAAGAAAAACAAATCGATGCGGTAAAACCGCCGTCTATGTATAAAGTTATACTTAACAACGACGATTACACACCGATGGAATTTGTGATTGACGTTCTGCAAAAGTTCTTTTCTTATGATATTGAACGCGCAACGCAACTGATGCTCACGGTCCACTATCAAGGCAAGGCGATCTGTGGTGTTTTTACCGCCGAGGTGGCGGAAACCAAAGTCGTCCATGTGAACCGGTACGCAAGGGAGAACGAGCATCCGTTGCTTTGTACGCTGGAAAAAGCCTGAATAAGGCAATCTATTGGGGAGGTGCTTATGCTCAATCAAGAACTGGAACTCAGTCTCAACATGGCTTTCGCCAGGGCGCGTGAGCACAGACACGAGTTTATGACCGTGGAGCACCTGTTGCTGGCGTTGCTGAGCAACCCTGCCGCGCGAGAAGCGCTTGAGGCATGTACGGTGGATCTGGCCGCGTTGCGCCAGGAGCTGGAAGCCTTCATCGAACAAACCACACCGACGCTGCCCGCCGGCGAAGAAGAGCGCGACACTCAGCCGACGCTCAGCTTCCAGCGCGTGCTGCAGCGTGCGGTCTTCCATGTGCAATCTTCCGGCCGCAGCGAAGTGTCCGGCGCCAACGTGTTGGTGGCCATCTTCAGCGAGCAGGAGTCGCAGGCGGCCTATCTGCTGCGCAAACACGACGTCAGCCGTCTCGACGTGGTGAACTTTATTTCACATGGCACGCGTAAAGACGAGCCGGGCCAAGCGCCGAATGCGGAAAACCCGGTGAACGAAGAGCAGTCCGGAGGGGAAGACCGTATGGAAAACTTCACCACCAACCTCAATCAGTTGGCCCGTGTGGGCGGCATCGATCCGTTGATCGGCCGCGATCGTGAGCTGGAGCGCGCGATTCAGGTGCTGTGCCGCCGTCGTAAAAACAACCCGCTGCTGGTCGGCGAATCCGGCGTCGGCAAGACCGCCATCGCCGAAGGGCTGGCCTGGCGTATCGTGCAGGGCGACGTGCCGGAAGTGATGGCGGACTGCACGCTGTATTCGCTGGATATCGGTTCACTGCTGGCCGGCACCAAATACCGCGGCGACTTCGAGAAGCGTTTCAAAGCGCTGCTCAAGCAGCTGGAACAGGATCAGAACAGCATTTTGTTCATCGATGAAATTCACACCATCATCGGCGCCGGCGCGGCTTCCGGTGGGCAGGTGGATGCCGCCAACCTGATCAAACCGCTGCTGTCGAGCGGCAAGATCCGGGTGATCGGCTCGACCACCTACCAGGAGTTCAGCAACATCTTCGAAAAGGATCGCGCCCTGGCGCGCCGTTTCCAGAAGATCGACATCACCGAGCCGACGGCGGAAGAGACCGTTCAGATCATCAACGGCCTGAAGGCCAAGTATGAAGCGCACCACGACGTGCGTTATACCGCCAAGGCGATCCGCGCCGCGGTGGAGCTGTCGGTGAAATACATCAACGATCGTCATCTGCCGGACAAGGCGATCGACGTGATCGACGAGGCGGGCGCCCGCAGCCGGTTGATGCCGGCCAGCAAGCGCAAGAAAACCGTCAACGTGGCCGATATCGAATCCGTGGTGGCGCGCATCGCTCGCATCCCGGAGAAAACCGTGTCGGCCAGCGATCGCGACGTGCTGAGAAACCTGGGCCATCGCCTGAAGATGCTGGTGTTCGGCCAGGATCAGGCGATCGAAGCGTTGACCGAAGCGATCAAGATGAGCCGCGCCGGTCTGGGCCACGAGCGCAAGCCGGTCGGTTCCTTCCTGTTCGCCGGGCCGACCGGGGTCGGGAAAACCGAGGTCACCGTACAGTTGGCCAAGGCGATGGATATCGAGCTGCTGCGTTTCGACATGTCCGAGTACATGGAGCGGCATACCGTCAGCCGTCTGATCGGCGCGCCTCCGGGCTATGTCGGTTACGATCAGGGCGGGCTGCTGACCGATGCGGTGATCAAGCATCCGCATGCGGTGGTGCTGCTCGATGAGATCGAGAAGGCGCATCCGGACGTGTTCAACCTGCTGCTGCAGGTGATGGACAACGGGACGCTGACCGACAACAACGGCCGCAAGGCGGACTTCCGCAACGTGATCCTGGTGATGACCACCAACGCCGGGGTACGGGAAACCGAACGCAAATCGATCGGCCTGGTGCAGCAGGACAACAGCACCGACGCGATGGAAGAGATCAAGAAGGTGTTTACGCCGGAGTTCCGCAACCGTCTGGACAACATCATCTGGTTCAACCATCTGTCTACCGAGGTGATCCAGCAGGTGGTCGACAAGTTCATCGTCGAACTGCAGGCGCAGCTGGATGCTAAGGGCGTCTCGCTGGAAGTGAGCGACGAAGCGCGCGACTGGCTGTCGGTGAAGGGCTACGACCGTGCGATGGGGGCTCGCCCGATGGCGCGCGTCATGCAGGAGAACCTGAAAAAACCGTTGGCCAACGAACTGCTGTTCGGCTCGCTGGTGGACGGCGGTTCCGTGAAGGTCGAGCTGGACAAGGACAAGAAACAGCTGACCTACCACTTCCTCAGCGCCGCCAAACGCAAGGCGGACGAGGGCGCGGTACACTAAGGCTGCCTTCAGGCAAAGAAAAAGCGATGCTTCGGCATCGCTTTTTTTATGGGTGAGATTCACCGTACAACAGAAACGAGTGAGCCCTCTCAGTTTACCTGCGCACCTGCAACCCGTTGTGTAACGTCGCTGCGGGGGTAAACGGAAAGGGCTCCCGAGGGATTACATCCTCGATGCCGCCAGCGTGTGGCGCGCGGTGAGCCGATTAACGGCTACGGAAGACAATGCGGCCTTTGCTCAGGTCGTACGGGGTCAGCTCTACAGTGACTTTGTCGCCCGTCAGGATGCGGATATAGTTTTTACGCATTTTACCGGAGATGTGTGCGGTTACCACGTGCCCGTTTTCCAATTCAACGCGGAACATGGTGTTCGGCAGCGTATCAAGAACGGTGCCCTGCATTTCAATATTGTCTTCTTTGGCCATCGAATCCTCTAGGTCTAACTACCTTAGTTTTTAACCGGCAAGATAATGCCGAAAAACCCCCATTATGTAAAGATGTGTCGGTGAACATTGCACCGTTTCCATCAATTAGTTTACTGGAGAGGGCGGTTCAACCGGCTGTGGGGATATGACTTGCTGCTCCCAGCACGCCGGCGCCAAAGGCCGCCGTTGAAGGGTGCTGAGCTGCTGCAAAAATTGACGGCGCGGAATTTCACGCGCGCCAAGGCGGGCAGTGTGAGCGTTCAGCACCTGGCAGTCAATCAATTCCCCGCCATAAGCGGCAAAATGGCGGCAAAAGGCCATCAATGCGCATTTTGAGGCGTTGGTGACGCGGCTGAACATCGATTCGCCGCAGAACAACGCGCCCTGCGCCACGCCGTACATGCCGCCGACCAGTTGATCATCCTGCCATACCTCCACCGAGTGCGCGTAGCCGAGGCGGTGCAGATGCTGATAGGCGTGCTGTACCTCCGGGCCGATCCAGGTGCCTTCATCCGGCCGATGGGCGCAGGCGGCGATCACCGCGGCGAAGTCGTGGTTGAGCGTGATGCGAAACGGATCGTGGCGCAAAAAGCGTTTCAGGCTGCGGTTGAGATGAAACTCGGCAGGGAACAACACCGCACGCGGATCGGGTGACCACCACAGAATCGCTTCCCCCGGCGAATACCAGGGGAAAATGCCGCGCTCGTAGGCCGCCAGCAGCCGCGGCGCCGTCAGGTCGCCGCCGATCGCCAGCAGGCCGTTGGGATCGCGCAGGGCGCCCTCAGGCGAGGGAAACGCCAGCGATTGGGGGGAAAGCTTAACGATGCGCATACAGGCTCTCTGCGTCCTCTACGGGCCGATTACGGCGCCAGGTTGCTGATACGGTTGCGAAAGCGGGCATAGCGGCCCTGCCGGCGCATCAGGGTGGCGTGATCGCCCTGTTCGACAATCCGGCCGTCGTCCATCACGCAAATGCGGTCGAGATGCTCCAGGCCGTACAGACGGTGCGTCACCAGGATCAGCGTCTTGCCCTGACAATGCCGGCGCAGCAGCGCCAGGATCTGCTGCTCGGTTTCGGCGTCCAGCCCTTCGGTCGGTTCGTCGAGCAGCAGCAGCGGGGCTGGGTGCAGCAGCGCGCGGGCGATGCCCAGACGGCGCTGTTCGCCGCCGGACAGCTGCCGGCCGCCTTCGCCCAGCCAGGCGTTCAGCCCGCCGTCGCTGTCCAGCAATTTGCCGAGCCCCACCTGCTGCAGCACCTCGCTCAGGCGAGTGTCGTCGGCGTCCGGCGCGGCCAGCCGCAGGTTTTCCCGCAGCGTATCGCTGAAGATATGCACACGCTGGCTGACGACCGTGGTCATCCGACGCAGCGTGGTTTCATCATAATCCTCCAGCGGTTCGCCGTTGAGCAGAATGTTGCCGCCGTCGGTGCGCCAGGCGCGGGTCAGCAGCTGCAGCAGGGTGGACTTGCCGCAGCCGGTGCGGCCGAGCAAGGCGATGTGTTCGCCGGCCGCGACCTCGAGCGTGACGTCGCGCAGCACCGGCTGCGGCTGGTCGGGGTAGGTGAAACTCAGCTGCCGCAGGCTAAGCTGAGCGCGATCGGCGGCGGCCGGGCCGGTGGTCGGGAAGGTGACCTCCGGCTGACGAGCGATGATCTGTTTGACCCGCGTGGCGGAGGCGATCACCTGGCCGAGATGCTGGAAGGCACCGGCGACCGGCATCAGCGCTTCGAACGACGCCAGCGCGGCGAAGACAAACAGCGCGATCAGCGCGCCGGGCTGGGTATCGCCGCCGATGCCGGCGGCGGTCAGCCACAGCAGCAGCGTCACCGTCAGCCCGCTGGCGAGGATCATCAGCGCCTGCGCCTTGCCGCTCAGCGAGGCTTGCTGCCACTGGCGGCGTTGCCACCGCTGTTCGGTGGCGTTCAGCGTCTGGCGGAAGTCGTTGACGGCACCGAACACCACCAGCTCGGCCTGCCCCAGCAGCCAGGCGGTCAGGTCGGTTCGGTATTGGCCGCGTAGGGCGGTAAGCTGGCCGCCGATCGGCTTGCCGGCGCGATAAAACACCGGCGGCACCAGCAGCAGCAACAGTAACAGAATGCCGCCCAGCGTCAGGGCGAGCGCAGGATCGAGCCAGCTCAGGCCGTAGGTGACCACCAGGATCACCACCGCCGCGCTGATCAGCGGCGAGATCACCCGCAGATAAAGATGATCCAGCGTGTCCACGTCCGCCACCAGGCGGTTGAGCAGCTCGGCCTGGCGAAAGCGGGCGATGCCGCCCGGCGTCAGCGGCAGGATCTTGCTGAAGGTGAACACCCGCAGATGCGACAGCACGCGGAAGGTGGCGTCGTGGCTGACGACTCGCTCGGCATAGCGCCCGGCGGTGCGGAAGATTGCCGCGCCGCGCACGCCGGCGGCCGGCAGCATGTAGTTGAAGGTCAACAGGCCCGCCAATCCGGCCAGCGACGAGGCGGCCAGGAACCAGCCGGAGAGTGCCAGCAGGCCGATGCTGGCCAGCAGAGTGACGATCGCCAAAAGGATGCCCAGGCTAATCAGCAGGCTATGGCGGCGATACAACGCCAAAAACGGCAGCAAAACGCGCATGATTAAAGCTCCCCGCGGCGATGGGCGATCAGAGTGGCAAACAGGCCCGGTTGGGCGCTGAGGGTGGCGTAATCGCCCTGTTGCACGATGCGCCCGTTATCCATCACCCAAATCTGATCGTAGTCTTCGGTATCTTCCAGCTGGTGCGTTACCAGCAGGGTGGTTTGCTGATGCGAAGCGGCATTCAACGCCTGCATCACCCGTTGTTCGCTGTGGGCGTCGAGGCTGGCGGCCGGTTCATCCAGCAGCAGCAGGCTGCGCGGGCCGATCAGCGCCCGGGCGACCGCCACGCGCTGCGCCTGGCCGACCGACAGGCGAGCGGCGGTGTCGCCCACTTCGGTGTCGAGCCCCTGCGGCAGATAAGGGAGCAGTTCGCTGACGTAGGCGAGTTCCACCGCCTGCTGCAGCTGCGCTTCGTCGGCCTGCGGGCAGCCCAGCAGGATATTGGCGCGCAGGGTTTGCGCCGGCAGGTGCGGGTTCTGGCCGACCCAGCTCAGCTGCTGACGCCAGGTTTCGGCGGACAGTTCACGCAGCTCAATGCCGTTGACGGTCAACGACCCGCGATAAGGCAGGAAGCCGAGCAGCAGATTCAGCAGCGAGCTTTTACCGGCGCCGCTCAGCCCGACCAGCGCCACGCGCTGCTGCGGTTGCAGGGTGAAGCTCAGCGGCCCGGCCAGCAGTACGCCGTTCGGCGACAGGATTTCCAACGCGTTCGCCTGCAGCGTCAGCGGTTGATCGGCGGGCAGTTGCCGCGTGCCGTTGCCCATCTGCTCGCCTTCGGCGCTCAGGAAAGTTTCCAGCGCTTCCGCCGCGCCGATCGCCTGCGCTTTGGCATGGTAGAAGGTGCCGAGATCGCGCAGCGGTTGGAAAAACTCCGGCGCCAGAATCAACACCAGAAAACCGGAAAACAGCGTCACGCCGAGGCCGTAGCTGCCGAAGTTGAGTTCGCCGAGGTAGGAAAAGCCGAAGTACACCGCCACTACGGCGATGGAGATCGAGGCGAAGAACTCCAGCACGCCGGAAGAGAGGAAGGCCAGGCGCAGCACTTCCATGGTGCGGCTGCGGAAGTCTTCGGAGGATTTGGCGATCTGCGCGGTTTCGGCCTGCGCGCGGTCGAACAGCCGCAGGGTGTCCAGGCCGCGCAGGCGGTCGAGGAAGTTGCCGCTCAAGCGCGCCAGCGCCACGAAGTTGCGACGGTTGGCGTCGGCGGCTCCCATGCCGACCAGCGCCATAAACAGCGGGATCAGCGGCGCGGTTGCCAGCAGAATGATGCCCGCGGCCCAATTGATCGGGAAGACGGCGATCAAAATCAGCAGCGGGATGAAAACCGCCAGATACATCTGCGGCAGATAGCGCGAGTAATAGTCCTGCATATCCTCGATCTGTTCGACGATGATGCTGGCCCAGCTGCCCGCCGGTTTGCCCTGGATCCAGGCCGGGCCGAGCTGCTGCAGCTTATCCAGCACCTGTTGGCGCATGCGCTGGCGGATCACCTGCCCACACAGGAAACCAATCCGTTCCCGCAGCCAGCTTAACAGTGCCCGCAGCGCGAACGCGGCGGCCAGCCAGATAAACGAAGGGATCAGCTGTTCGCGTGGGGTATGCTCGATGATCAGGGCGTGCAGCAGGCTGGCCAGCAGCCACGCCTGCGCCACGATCAGCAGGCCGCTGAACAGCCCCAACAGCATGGAAAGGCGCAGCCAACGCTGCGCTAACGAACTCTGGGTTTTAAGCCAACGGGTTAACTGTTGCTGTCTGGTTTTTTTCATCAGATATGCGTCTGCATCGCCGGCGCCCGTTTGTTACGGGCTGGGTTAACGTACTGTTAAATAATAGTGTTTGGCGCAATCGGCGGCAAACAAGCGAGGTCCCATGTTACCTCGTCACCCGGCAGACTGAAAATAATAAAGCGGCCAAATGTGGCTATAACAGACGCGATAGGGGATCGCTGAAGAAAGGGACAAAAAAAGCGGCTCGAGAGCCGCTTTTTGCTGGTGGCGAGAAAGTCTTAGCAGACTTCTGCGCCGGCGATGCCGTCCAGGTAACGCTCTGCGTCCAGCGCCGCCATGCAACCGGTGCCGGCGGAGGTGATCGCCTGGCGGTAAATGTGATCCATCACGTCGCCTGCGGCGAAGACGCCGGGGATGGTGGTTTGGGTCGCATTGCCGTGAATGCCGGACTGCACCTTGATGTAGCCGTTTTCCAGCTCCAGCTGGCCGCCGAAGATGCCGGTGTTCGGGCTGTGGCCGATGGCGATGAACACGCCGGCCAGTTCCAGTTCGCGGGTTTCGTTTTCCGCTTTGGTGCTGCGGATACGCACGCCGGTCACGCCCATTTCATCGCCCAGCACTTCGTCCAGCGTATGGTCGGTGTGCAGCACGATATTGCCGCTTTTCACTTTTTCCATCAGCCGGTCGATCAGGATCTTCTCCGAACGGAAGCTGTCGCGGCGGTGGATCAGGTGAACCTCGGCGGCGATATTGGACAGGTACAGCGCTTCTTCAACGGCGGTGTTGCCGCCGCCGACCACGGCGACTTTCTGGTTGCGGTAGAAGAAACCGTCGCAGGTCGCACAGGCGGAAACGCCTTTGCCCTTGAACGCGTCTTCGGAAGGCAGGCCAAGGTAGCGGGCGGAGGCGCCGGTTGCGATGATCAGCGCGTCGCAGCTGTATTCACCGCTGTCGCCGAACAGGCGGAACGGACGCTGCTGCAGATCGACGCTGTTGATGTGATCGAAGACGATTTCAGTCTGGAACTTCTCCGCATGCTCGCGCATGCGCTCCGTCAGCGCCGGGCCGGTCAGGCCTTCGGCGTCGCCCGGCCAGTTTTCCACTTCGGTGGTGGTGGTCAGCTGGCCGCCTTGTTCCATACCGGTGATCAGCACCGGGCTCAGGTTGGCGCGCGCCGCGTAAACGGCGGCGGTGTAACCGGCCGGGCCGGAGCCCAGAATCAGTAATTTGCTATGTTTAGCCGTGCCCATGAATAACCTCTTTATTCCACAATGGCGGACAATGGAACCGATTGTAGGGAAAATGGCGCAGTAAAAAAAGCGCCGGGCGACGTTGTTAACGATTTGTATGATAGTTGTCGCCTATTAATGCACCCGCTGTCGGCAAATCGTACGCTGAACGCAGAAATTTACCTTATCAAAGCCGCATTCGGCTGCCGAATCGCCAACCGCGCAAAAACGGCGCCTTCTGCGACTTCAGCCGCTCCCTGCCGGGGTTTATCTGCCAGCGATTCATAACCAAAAATGGGATGCAGACTTTTCGTGACGGTACGTTGTTCTGATTTTGCTTCTTTTACTTTGACAATCCGCTGCGCATTTGCGAAAACATCATAGGAAGAAGAAATTATCCCCGTAACACCAGCAAATCGTACGTATTTGCGCCGCGAGGCGGCAATGCGCGGTGGATGTGCGGAGCAGGGCGCGCAAGCGTTTGCAGATTTTTTCTCGACCTAAACGTCGTTACCGGCGTCGCGCGGGGTTGGACAGACAGGCTGCGCGGCGTGGAATGATGGTAGTGAAGAAGCATATGACAGGCATCGGGTCTTCGCTTGGAACGAACCCTTACACATTGACGTTGGCTAGGGTGTGGCAAGTGCACGGAAGAAAATAAGAGAGACAATAATAATGGCAGACAACAAGAAACGCCCGGGTAAAGATCTTGACCGTATCGACCGCAACATCCTGAATGAGCTGCAGAAGGATGGGCGTATTTCGAACGTCGAGCTTTCGAAGCGCGTGGGGTTATCCCCGACACCATGTTTAGAACGCGTGCGCCGTCTCGAGCGCCAGGGTTTCATTCATGGCTATACCGCATTGCTCAACCCGCATTATCTGGATGCGTCCCTGCTGGTTTTCGTGGAGATCACGCTGAACCGCGGCGCGCCGGATGTGTTTGAGCAATTCAACTCGGCAGTGCAGAAGCTTGAAGAAATTCAGGAGTGTCATCTGGTTTCCGGCGATTTCGACTACCTGTTGAAAACCCGCGTACCGGACATGTCGGCTTACCGCAAACTGTTGGGTGAAACCTTGCTGCGTTTGCCGGGGGTCAACGACACCCGTACCTACGTAGTGATGGAAGAAGTGAAACAGAGTAACCGTCTGGTTATCAAAACACGGTAAGGTGCAGGTGCAAAACCTGATTAAATTGGTTACACTCCTGTTTATTCATACAGTTTCGGCGCCGGGGACGCTTCTCGGCGCTGTTGCTATGTCAGCTAACAGGAACCTGGAGAGCCTTTCTTGAGCCAGGAATATACAGAAGATAAAGAAGTTACCCTGAAAAGACTCAGCAGTGGCCGGCGTTTGCTGGAAGCTGTGCTTATCGTGGTAGCGATTTTTGCCGTTTACCTCATGGCTGCGCTGGTCAGCTTCAACCCGTCTGACCCAAGCTGGTCACAGACCGCGTGGCATGAGCCGATTCACAATTTGGGCGGCGGTGTTGGGGCCTGGTTGGCCGACACGCTGTTCTTCACCTTCGGGGTGCTCGCCTACGCGATACCGCCGATCATGCTGGTCCTGTGCTGGGCGGCCTATCGCCAGCGCGGCAACAGAGACTACATCGACTATTTCGCGCTCTCCCTGCGCCTGATCGGCACCCTGGCGTTAGTGCTTACCTCCTGTGGGTTGGCGGCGCTGAACGTTGACGATCTCTATTACTTCGCTTCCGGTGGCGTGATCGGCAGCCTGCTGAGCAACGCCATGTTGCCGTGGTTCAACGGCATCGGCGCCACGCTGGCGCTGCTGTGCGTGTGGGCGGCGGGGCTGACGCTGTTTACCGGCTGGTCCTGGCTGGTGATCGCCGAGAAGATCGGCGGTGCTGTGCTGGGCGTCGCGACGGTGATGACCAACCGCTCGCGCCGCGAAGAGCGCTATTTCGAGGATGACGAACGTTACGTTGACGACGAGCCTGAGCAGGCAGGGAAGGGCGCCGCAGCCGCGGTTGCCGCGACCGCCGCCGGAGCCGCGGCCGCCGATGACGACGTGTTGTTCTCCGCGCCTTCGGTCACCGAAAGCGCCAAAGAGGCGGCGGAAGACGCCGCCGATCCGTTGCTCAGCGGCCTGCGAGCCGACGATGGTGAGGTTGAAGCCGACGCCGCGCCAATCGCGCCGGCGGCTTCGCCTGCACCGGCGGTGACGGCAGAGATCCACGAGCCCGTTGCCGCACCGATCGCCACACAGGCGCCGTCGGTAACGGTGGCGCCGGCCGCGCCGACCTCGGTCAATCAGCACCCGGTGAGCGCCCCGGCGCAAGACGCCACGCCGCCGCTGTATTCCTTCGAAATCCCGGAAGAAACGCCTGCGCCTAAGGCGACGCGTCCCGTCGATCCTTATCGGGACGACGATGAGCCGCGCCTGGGCAATTGGCAAGAGCCGGCTGCGCCGCAGTCGCCGGCGCGTTCTCCCTTTGATTTTACCGCCGCGCAGCGCGACAGTGCCGACGTCAGCGGAGCGGGTGGTTTCAGCGCCACCGGCGCCAAGCCACAGCTGGATACGGCAGCCGCTGCCGCTGCGGGCGCCGCAGCGGCGACCTTCATGCCGGCTTTCACGGCCACCAGCGACGGCAATCCGCAGGTTAAACAGGGCATCGGCCCTGAGCTGCCGCGGCCGAATCCGGTACGTATTCCGACCCGCCGCGAGCTGGCTTCTTACGGCATCAAGCTGCCTTCGCAGCGTGCGGCCGAGCAGGAACAGCGCCAGGCCGAGGTGGAGCCTCAGCAGCCGACGGCGGTGAGCCCGCAGGAAGAAGAGGCGCTGCAGGAAGCTGCGCTGCGTCAGGCGTTTGCCGAGCAGCAAAGCCAACGCTACGGTGAAACCTATGCGCCGGAGCAAGATGACGAGAGCGCCCTGCAGGAAGCTGAGCTGAGCAAGGCGTTTGCCGAACAGCAGAGCCAACGTTATGGCGAAGGTTATCAACAGAACGACGAAGAGGCGCTGCAAGAGGCCGCGCTGCGCCAGGCGTTCGCCGAGCAGCAGCAGGCACGCTACGGCCAGCAAGAACCGGCCCCGCAGGCGCCGGCTGCCAGCCCGGTCGATACCCGCAATGCTTTCAGCTTCTCGCCGATGGCGGATTTAGTGGACGATGGCCCGAGCGAGCCGATGTTCACGCTGTCCCCGCAGCTTGAAGAGCGCATTGAACAGCAAAGCGAGCAAGAGGACGACGTGCCGTTCGGCCAGTTTGAGCCTGCCGCGCCGGTTGCCCAACCTCAGCAACCGCACTCGCAGCCTCAACAGTACCAACAGCCGCAGCAGTATCAGCAGCCGTCGCAGCCGCAATATCAGCAGCCGCAGCAACCGGTGCAGCAGCCGCCTCAGCAAACTCAGGCCGAGCAACATCCGGCGATGGACAGCTTGATTCACCCGTTCCTGATGCGCAACGATCAGCCGCTGCAGAAGCCGACCACGCCGCTGCCGACGCTGGATCTGCTGACCGAAGCGCCGAAAGAGGTGGAGCCGGTCGACTCCTTCGCGCTGGAACAGAAGGCGCGCCTGGTGGAGGCCAGCCTGGCCGATTACCGCGTGAAAGCCGATGTGGTGGACATCCTGCCGGGGCCGGTCATCACCCGCTTCGAGCTGGATCTGGCGCCGGGCGTTAAAGCGGCGCGCATTTCCAACCTGTCGCGCGATCTGGCGCGCTCGCTGTCGACTTCGGCGGTGCGCGTGGTGGAAGTGATCCCCGGCAAGCCTTACGTCGGTCTGGAGCTGCCGAACGCCAAGCGGCAAACGGTGTACCTGCGCGAAGTGCTGGATTGCCCGGCCTTCCGTGACAACCCGTCGCCGCTGTCCATCGTATTGGGTAAAGACATCTCCGGCGAGCCGGTGGTGGCCGATCTGGGCAAAATGCCGCACTTGCTGGTCGCCGGTACCACCGGTTCCGGTAAGTCGGTCGGGGTCAACGCCATGATCCTGAGCATCCTGTATAAAGCCACGCCGAAAGAAGTGCGCTTTATCATGATCGACCCGAAAATGCTGGAGCTGTCGGTTTACGAAGGCATTCCGCACCTGTTGACCGATGTGGTCACCGACATGAAAGACGCCGCCAATGCGCTGCGTTGGTGCGTGGGTGAAATGGAACGCCGCTACAAGCTGATGTCTGCCCTGGGCGTGCGTAACCTGGCTGGCTACAACGAGCGAGTCGATCAGGCCGAAGCGATGGGGCGCCCGATCCCGGATCCGTTCTGGAAGCCGACCGACAGCATGGACATCACGCCGCCGGTATTGGAGAAAGAGCCGTACATCGTAGTGATGGTCGACGAATTCGCCGATCTGATCATGACGGTCGGCAAGAAGGTCGAAGAGTTGATCGCTCGCCTGGCGCAGAAAGCGCGTGCGGCGGGTATCCACCTGGTGCTGGCGACCCAGCGTCCGTCGGTGGATGTGATCACGGGTCTTATCAAGGCCAACATCCCGACGCGTATCGCCTTTACCGTGTCGAGCAAAATCGACTCCCGCACCATCCTCGATCAGGGGGGCGCCGAGTCCTTGCTGGGTATGGGTGACATGCTCTATCTGGCGCCGAACTCCTCGATTCCGGTGCGCGTACATGGCGCATTCGTGCGCGATCAGGAAGTGCACGCGGTGGTCAAGGATTGGAAAGCGCGCGAGCGGCCCCAATATAAAGAGGGCATTCTTAGCGGCGGCGAAGACGGCGAGGGCGGTGCCGGCGGCGGTATGGACGGTGACGAAGAGCTGGATCCGTTGTTTGACCAGGCGGTGGATTTCGTGGTGGATAAACGCCGTGCCTCCATCTCCGGCGTGCAGCGCCAGTTCCGCATCGGTTATAACCGCGCGGCGCGCATCATCGAACAGATGGAAGCGCAGGGCATCGTCAGCGAGCAGGGGCACAACGGCAACCGCGAGGTGCTGGCGCCGCCTCGGCACGATTGATGGTCGTTTAGCCATTGCAATTCAATAAGAAAGGGCCGCTTAAGCGGCCCTTGTGCAAAGAAGCGTAAACCCGTTTCTTCTCGGAACATTGGCCTACCGGCCGATCGCCGGCTTCGGGTAAAGTAAGCGGGTAAAGGGTTGATTTGACCCGCACGGCGTCGCCCTGCGGTTAACGCATTTCATAAGGTATCTGGAATAATGAAAAAACTGTTAGTTGCCTGCTGTCTGCTTTCGGGATTCGCTTCTACCTCCGTGCTGGCCGATGCCGCGCAGGATCTGCAAAGTCGCCTGGCGAAGGTGAACAGTTTCCACGCCAGCTTCTCACAAACCGTGACCAGCGCCGACGGCGCCGCGGTGCAACAGGGGGAAGGCGAGCTGTGGGTGAAGCGGCCAAACCTGTTCAACTGGCATATGACGTCGCCTGATGAGAGCGTGCTGGTCTCCGATGGCCAGACCCTGTGGTTCTATAACCCGTTCGTCGAGCAGGTGACGGCGACCTGGCTGAAGAACGCCACCGGCAATACGCCGTTTATGCTGATCACCCGCAATAATGCCAGCGACTGGAAACAGTACAACGTGAAGCAAAAGGGCGATGATTTCGAGCTGACGCCGAAGTCCGCCAGCGGCAACCTGAAGCAGTTCGCCATCAGCGTGACCAACAGCGGTACCATTCGCAGCTTCGCTGCGGTGGAGCAGGATGGTCAGCGCAGTTCCTACACGCTGAAAAGCCAGCAGAACGTCGCCGCCGATCCGGCCAAATTCAAATTTACCCCACCGAAGGGGGTGACGCTGGACGACCAGCGCCAGTGAGGTGCAAGTGAGTAATAATCTGTCGCTCGATTTTTCCCAGAACGAGTTCCAGCCGTTGGCCGCGCGTATGCGGCCGACCACGCTGGCGCAGTATATCGGCCAGCAGCATCTGCTGGCCGCCGGTAAGCCGCTGCCGCGCGCCATCGAGGCCGGGCAGCTGCACTCGATGATTTTATGGGGGCCGCCGGGCACCGGGAAGACGACGCTGGCAGAGCTGATTGGCCGTTACGGTCAGGCGGATGTCGAACGGATCTCCGCCGTGACCTCCGGCATCAAGGAGATCCGCGAGGCGATCGAACGGGCGCGGCAAAATCGCGACGCCGGCCGCCGCACCATCCTGTTCGTCGACGAAGTGCACCGCTTCAATAAGAGCCAGCAGGACGCTTTCCTGCCGCACATTGAAGACGGCACCATCACCTTTATCGGCGCCACCACCGAAAATCCGTCGTTCGAGCTGAACTCGGCGCTGTTGTCCCGCGCCCGTGTTTACCTGCTGAAGGCGCTGACCGCCGAAGATATCGGCCAGGTGCTGGATCAGGCGATGGGCGACAAGGCGCGCGGCTTTGGCAATCAGAACGTCGAACTGCCGGCGGAAACGCGCCGCCTGCTGTCGGAGCTGGTGGGCGGCGACGCGCGCCGGGCGCTGAACAGCCTGGAAATGATGGCGGACATGGCGGAGTTAGACGCCAAAGGCGTGCGGGTGCTGACACCGGAGCTGCTGAAAGAGGTGTCGGGCGAACGCAGCGCGCGCTTCGACAACAAGGGCGACCGTTATTACGACCTGATTTCCGCGCTGCATAAGTCGGTGCGCGGCTCGGCGCCGGACGCGGCGCTGTACTGGTATGCGCGCATCATTACCGCCGGCGGCGATCCGCTCTATGTGGCCCGCCGTCTGTTGGCGATTGCCTCTGAAGACGTAGGCAACGCCGATCCGCGCGGCATGCAGGTGGCGATCGCCGCCTGGGATTGCTTCACCCGCGTGGGGCCGGCGGAGGGCGAGCGCGCCATCGCGCAGGCGATCGTTTATCTCGCCTGCGCGCCGAAGAGCAACGCGGTTTACACCGCGTTCAAGGCCGCCATGCGCGACGCCAAAGAGCAGGCAGATTATGACGTGCCGGAGCACCTGCGCAACGCGCCGACCAAGCTGATGAAGGAGATGGGGCTAGGGGCGGAGTACCGTTACGCCCACGACGAACCCAACGCCTACGCCGCCGGCGAGAACTATTTCCCGCCTGAAATGGCCCATACGCGCTACTATCAACCGACCTCGCGTGGGCTGGAAGGGAAAATCGGCGAAAAGTTGGCATGGCTGGCTGAGCAGGATCAAAATAGCCCGACAAAACGCTACCGCTAGCGAGGCCGTTGCGGTAAGGTTAGCGGGTATCACTCTTCTTTTATGCGGCTATAAATCAGCCGCATAGAACAACAACACTTCTTTCAATAACAACAAGCACAGGATTAGCATGCTCGATCCCAATCTGCTGCGTAATGAGCTAGACGCAGTCGCCGTCAAACTGGCTCGCCGAGGCTTTAAACTCGATCTGGATCTGCTGCGTTCGCAGGAAGAACGTCGCAAAGTTCTGCAGGTAGAAACTGAAACGCTGCAAGCGGAACGCAACTCCCGATCGAAATCCATCGGCGCGGCCAAAGCGCGTGGGGAAGACATCGAGCCACTGCGTCGCGAAGTGAACGAGCTGGGTGACAAGCTGGATGCCGCCAAGGCGGCGCTGGATGCGCTGCAGAGCGAGATCCGCGATTACGCCCTGACGCTGCCTAACCTGCCGGACGACGCCGTGCCGGATGGTAAGGACGACAGCGAAAACCTGGAAGTGACCCGCTGGGGCGAACCGCGCCAGTACGACTTCGCGGTGCGCGATCACGTCGATCTGGGCGAAATGGCCGGCGGGCTGGATTTTGCCGCCGCGGTTAAGCTGACCGGTTCGCGCTTCGTGGTGATGAAAGGGCAAATCGCCCGCATGCACCGTGCGCTGTCCCAGTTCATGCTGGATCTGCACACCGAGCAGCACGGCTACCTGGAGGCCTACGTGCCTTACCTGGTCAACCACGCCACGTTGTACGGTACTGGCCAGTTGCCGAAGTTCGGCGAAGATCTGTTCCATACCCGTCCGCTGGAAGAAGAAGCCGACAGCAGCAACTATGCGCTGATCCCAACGGCGGAAGTGCCGCTGACCAACCTGGTGCGCGACGAGATCGTGGAAGAGGAATCTCTGCCGCTGAAAATGACCGCACACACGCCATGCTTCCGTGCGGAAGCCGGTTCTTACGGCCGTGACACCCGCGGTTTGATCCGCATGCACCAGTTCGACAAGGTTGAAATGGTGCAGATCGTTCGTCCGGAAGATTCGATGGATGCCCTGGAAGAGCTGACCGGCCACGCGGAAAAAGTGCTGCAGCTGCTGAACCTGCCTTACCGCAAGGTGCTGCTGTGCACCGGCGACATGGGCTTCGGCGCATGCAAAACCTACGATCTGGAAGTGTGGCTGCCGGCGCAGGATACCTACCGCGAAATCTCGTCCTGCTCCAACATGTGGGACTTCCAGGCACGCCGCATGCAGGCGCGCTGCCGCAGCAAAGCCGACAAGAAGCCGCGTCTGGTTCACACCCTGAACGGCTCCGGCCTGGCGGTTGGCCGTACGCTGGTGGCGGTGCTGGAAAACTACCAGCAGGCCGACGGCCGCATTCAGGTACCTGAAGTGCTGCGTCCATATATGGGCGGCCTGGAATACATCGGCTAAACGACAAACCACGAAAAAAGCGCCTGCGGGCGCTTTTTTTATGCCGAGAGTTCAGCCCGTCGCCAGCGTATAAGCCTGTTGAATGTAGTCCGCCAGATGCTTGCTTTTCACCTCGTCGGGCGAGTGGAGCTTGATGTGCCGCCGATACTGGCCGTTGCCTTCGAGCTGGAGATAACGATCTTCCAATCGGTAGCCGTGGCCGAACTCCACCGTGACGTGGTGGCGATAGGCGAAAACGCCGCAGAAAAATTGGCTATGCGAGAACATGATGCCGCCGTATTTGACTGATTCGGTGACGCCGTTGCCGCTCGCCGCAGCGATCCGCCGCACCTGCTGCACAATGGCCAGCAGGTCACCTTGCGTACTGCCGATGTCCGCCAGCAGGGCCTCTACCGCCGCATCATTTGCCTGACTCATTTTGCCTCTTTGTCGTCAAATTCGCTCTGCGCTGAGCATAGCGCTTTTTCAGCCAGTTAGCCGGAAACAAATCGTGCGGTGGAATGATAAGAGGCGATTGACTTTTTTATCGCCAGTGGCATGATGCGCGCACTCTCATTGCGCGTTCGGTCACAATTTCACTATGTCCGCATACTCCCGCCCAGTGCTCTTATTGCTCTGTGGCCTCTTGCTGCTCACGGTATCCATTGCCGTTTTGAATACGCTCGTGCCTCTTTGGTTAACCCATGCTCAGCTGTCGACCTGGCAGGTGGGAATGGTCAGCTCCTCTTATTTCAGCGGCAACCTGTTGGGCACGCTGGTGGCGGGCAAACTGATCCAGCGCGTCGGCTTTACCCGCAGCTATCATCTTTCTTGTCTGGTGTTCGCCGCCGCGACCGCCGGCATGGTGCTGTCGATCGATTTTTGGAGCTGGCTGGGCTGGCGCTTCTTCGCCGGCGTCGGCTGCGCCTGGATTTGGGTGATCGTGGAAAGCGCGCTGTTGCGCAGCGGCAATCTCAGCAACCGCGGCCAGCTGCTGGCGGCCTATATGATTGTCTATTACCTCGGTACGGTGACCGGCCAATTGCTGTTGAGCATGACCTCGACGGAATTGCTGCACGTGGTGCCGTGGGTGACTGCCATCGTGATCAGCGCGATGTTGCCGATGCTGTTTGCGCGGGTCAACCGCCATGAAGACGAGCCGCAGCAGGCGGCGGTGTGGACAATGCTGAGACGCCGCAGCGCGCGCCTCGGCATCAATGGCTGCATCATTTCCGGCATCGTGCTCGGTTCGTTGTACGGCCTGATGCCGCTGTACCTCTCCCATCAGGGCATGAGCGACGCCAACGTCGGTTACTGGATGGCGCTGCTGGTCAGCTCAGGCATCGTCGGCCAGTGGCCGGTCGGGCGGCTGGCCGATCGTTACGGGCGTCTGCTGGTGCTGCGCATTCAGGTGTTCGTGGTGATCCTCGCCAGCGTAGCGATGCTCGGCAACTACGCCATGGCGCCTTCGCTGTTCATCCTCGGCTGCGCCGGCTTTACCCTGTACCCGGTGGCGATGTCCTGGGCCTGCGAGAAGGCGCTACCGCACGAGTTGGTGGCGATGAACCAGGCGCTGCTGATGAGTTACACCATCGGCAGCCTGCTGGGCCCGTCGATGACGGCGCTGCTGATGCAAAACTACTCCGATCGCGTGCTGTTCGTGATGATCGCCGCCGTGGCGCTGGTTTACCTGCTGATGCTGCTGAAGAAGCAGAAGCCGGATCACCATCACACGCCGTTCGCCGCCGCCTGAGCATAAAAAAACCGGCCATGAGCCGGTTTTTCTTTGGCGCTGCGCCAATCAGTAAATGACTTTGTGGCCGTAGCTTTCCAGGATGCCTTTGACGCGATCCATGGTCTCGGCCTTCGGCGGATGAACGCCGTCCAGCTTGTATTCTTCCCCCATCGCCACCCATTTGTGCTTGCCCAGCTCGTGGTAGGGCAGCAGCTCGATTTTCTCGATGTTGGTCATGTCTTTGGTGAACTCGCCCAGCAGGTGCGCCGACTTATCGTCGTCTGACCAACCCGGCACCACCACGTAGCGGATCCAGGTGCGCTGGTTGCGTTTCGCCAGGTAGCGGGCGAATTCCAGCGTGCGGTGGTTGGAGACGCCGACCAGGTTCTGGTGGATCTCGTCGTTCATCTGTTTCAGGTCCAGCATCACCAGATCGGTGGTGTCCAGCAGCTCGTCGATCACCGGATCGTAGCGGCGCACGAAGCCATTGGTGTCCAGGCAGGTATTGATGCCTTCGGCGTGGCAGGCGCGGAACCAGTCGCGCACGAATTCAGCCTGCAGGATCGCCTCGCCGCCGGACGCGGTCACGCCGCCGCCGGAGGCGTTCATGAAGTGGCGGTAGGCCACCGCGTCTTTCATCAGCTCTTCGACGGTCACTTCTTTGCCGCCGTGGGTATCCCAGGTGTCGCGGTTATGGCAATAGAGGCAGCGCATCAGGCAGCCCTGGAAGAAGACGATAAAGCGGATCCCGGGCCCGTCGACGGTGCCGCAGGATTCGAAGGAGTGGATGCGACCAGTTACTGACATTGCGGGTTTTTCTCCAATATTGACTGTCAAACGCAGTCTAAAAATAGGCGCGTGGCCGCCGGCCAGGTATCTGCGATGCAGTGGCGGGGTGAGCCCGCCACCGGGGGTAATGATGCCTGTCGGCCGGTCAGTTGCCGGATAACTGTTTTGCCGGCTATCCATTCAGTATAGATGTCCGGCAAAACAGACTCGTACAGAGTCAGGGGAGAGCGGTGGGAGAAAAGGGCCGGCAGAACCGGCCCCGACGTTGGCACCGGGCGGTTTCCCGCCCGGTTGGCGTATTACATCGTTTGAGTGAAGGTACGAGTAATGACGTCCTGCTGTTGCTCTTTGGTCAGCGAGTTGAAGCGCACGGCGTAACCGGAAACGCGGATGGTCAGCTGAGGGTATTTCTCAGGGTTTTCCATCGCATCCAGCAGCATTTCGCGGTTCATCACGTTGACGTTCAGGTGCTGGCCGCCTTCGATGGAGGCTTCATGGTGGAAGTAACCATCCATCAGGCCCGCCAGGTTGGCTTTACGCACGTCGTCGTCTTTACCCAGCGCGTTCGGCACGATGGAGAAGGTGTAGGAGATCCCGTCTTTCGCGTAGGCAAACGGCAGTTTGGCTACCGAGGTCAGGGAGGCTACTGCGCCTTTCTGGTCGCGGCCGTGCATCGGGTTGGCACCTGGGCCGAACGGTGCGCCTGCGCGGCGGCCATCCGGGGTGTTACCGGTTTTCTTACCGTACACCACGTTGGAGGTGATGGTCAGTACGGACTGGGTCGGTACCGCATTGCGGTAGGTGCGCAGTTTCTGAATTTTCTTCATGAAACGTTCCACCAGGTCGCAGGCGATGTCATCGACGCGGGCGTCGTTGTTACCGAACTGCGGATACTCGCCTTCTACTTTGAAGTCGATGGCCAGGCCGTCTTCGTCGCGAATGGTGGTGACTTTCGCGTACTTGATGGCAGACAGGGAGTCGGCCGCCACGGACAGACCGGCGATGCCGCAAGCCATGGTGCGATAAACGTCACGGTCATGCAGCGCCATCAGCGCAGCTTCGTAGCTGTACTTGTCGTGCATGTAGTGAATGATGTTCAGCGCGGTCACGTACTGCTTGGCCAGCCAATCCATAAAGTGGTCCATGCGCGCCATGACTTTGTCATAGTCCAGCACTTCGTCCATCATCGGCGCTTCTTTCGGGCCGACCTGCATTTTCAGTTTTTCGTCAACGCCGCCGTTGATGGCGTACAGCATGGTTTTCGCCAGGTTGGCGCGGGCGCCGAAGAACTGCATTTGTTTACCGACGATCATCGGGCTGACGCAGCAAGCGATGGCATAGTCATCGTTGTTGAAGTCAGGGCGCATCAGGTCGTCGTTTTCGTACTGAACGGAAGAGGTGTCGATGGACACTTTCGCCGCGAATTTCTTGAAGTTCAGCGGCAGCTTCTCAGACCACAGGATGGTCATGTTCGGCTCCGGAGACGGCCCCATGGTGTACAGGGTGTTCAGGAAGCGGAAGCTGTTTTTGGTGACCAGGGTACGGCCGTCGACGCCCATACCGGCCAGGGATTCCGTTGCCCAGATTGGGTCGCCGGAGAACAGCTCATCGTACTCAGGGGTACGCAGGAAACGCACCATACGCAGTTTCATCACCAGGTGGTCGATCAGTTCCTGCGCTTGTTCTTCGGTCAGTTTGCCCGCCTTAATGTCGCGCTCGATGAACACGTCGAGGAAGGTGGACACGCGGCCGAAGGACATGGCGGCGCCGTTCTGGGATTTTACCGCGGCCAGGTAGCCGAAGTAGGTCCACTGCACCGCTTCTTGCGCGCTGGTGGCCGGGCCGGAGATGTCGTAACCGTATTTGGCGGCCATCTCTTTGATCTGAGCCAGAGCGCGGTGCTGTTCAGCGATCTCTTCGCGCAGCTGGATGGTCATTTCCAGATCTTCGCCGTTTTCCAGTTTTTCCTGCAGCGATTTGAACTGGTTCAGTTTGTCGGCCATCAGGAAGTCGATCCCGTACAGCGCCACGCGGCGGTAGTCGCCGATGATGCGGCCACGGCCGTAGGCATCTGGCAGACCGGTCAGCACGCCGGATTTACGGCAGTTCAGGATGTCTTTGGTGTAAACGTCGAATACGCCCTGGTTGTGGGTTTTACGGTATTCGGTGAACACTTTTTTCAGCTGCGGATCCAGTTCGCGGCCGTACACTTTGCACGAACCTTCGACCATTTTGATGCCGCCGAACGGGATCAGCGCGCGTTTCAGAGGGGCGTCGGTCTGCAGACCTACGATGGTTTCCAGCTCTTTGGCGATGTAACCCGCGTCGTGAGAAATGATGGTTGAAGCAACGTTGGTGTCGAAATCAACCGGCGCGTGAGTGCGGTTTTCCAGTTTGATCCCTTCCATAACCTTGTCCCACAAGGTGGTGGTGGCTTGAGTTGCGCCAGCCAGGAAGGATTCGTCACCCTCATAAGGCGTGTAGTTTTTCTGGATGAAGTCACGAACGTTGACTTCATTCTGCCAGTCACCCTTGCTGAAACCTTCCCAAGCGTTGGCTAATTTCTCGTTAAGTTCGGTCATTGTACACCTACCTTTGATTGTGGATTTCTAACTCTGCGCGCGGTAACTCACAGCTTAGTGCTGTTCGCGGCCCCCGCGCAGATAAATTACCCAGTAAGTCAACCCAACCAGCAGACCGCCGCCGATGATGTTGCCGATGGTGACCGGAATCAGGTTGTCGATGATGCAATTGCTTACTGTCAGATGAGCGAATTGCTCAGGTACCGCCCCTACGGCTTGCCAGAACTCCGGCGTGGCGAAGTGTTTGACCACGATGCCCATAGGGATCATAAACATGTTGGCGATGCTGTGTTCGAAACCGCTGGCGACAAACATCCCGACCGGCAGCACCATGGCGAGCATCTTGTCGGTCAGAGTGCGGCCGGAGTAGCTCATCCAGACCGCCAGGCAGACCATCAGGTTAGCCAGAATGCCGAGGCACACGGCTTCGATAAAGGTGTGATGCAGCTTGTGGTCTGCGGTTTGCAGGACATTCAGGCCCCACTGGCCGTTGGCGACCATATACTCGCCGGAGAACCAGATCAGCGCCACGAAGAACAGCGCGCCGACCAGATTGCCGAGATAAACGTTCAGCCAGTTGGCACCCAGCTGGCCCCAGTTGATGCGGCCGCTGGCCTTGGCGATGACGATAAGTACGGTAGAGGTGAACAGGTCGGCGCCTGACACCACCACCAGCATTAACCCGAGAGAGAAACAGATGCCGCCGACCAGTTTCGCCAGCCCGAAAGGCACGCCGGCGGTGCCGGTGGTCGCCGTGATGTAGAAGACGAAGGCGATGGAAATGAAGACACCGGCGGTGATCGCCAAATAAAACGTTTTCAGCGGATGTTTGGTGGCTTTATACACGCCGGCATCTTCAGCGATTTTCGCCGTGGCCGCAGGTAAAATCAGATCGAAGGGGCTGTCAGTTTTCAAACTAACTCTCGCTCTTAAGGGTTAAAACAACGCAATGAGATACTAGCAAAGCAGTATAGGGGAAAATTTGATTTGGATCATAAGGCGGGGAAGTAGAGCGGCAAAATGGCGTGTTTTTTGTGTGGTTTTTATGGTTAATTTATTGATTTTTAAGTAAAAACATTTTTTTAATGTTTGCAAAATTTTTTGAATTCACCGGGTGGACGGCGTAGGGTAAAGTTAAATTTTTAGGCGTTTTGTCGCCGCGCAGCGCTGAAAGTTTAATTATCGGTTAATTATTATTTCACCGTCCGGCAACAATTGACGGTTTATTTATTTTTATGGTCGTTTAACCGCCAATTTTCCGGCGAGAAAATAAAAGCGAATGCGTTGAAATACACCGCAAAAATGAAAACGCCGCAGCGAAGTGCGGCGTTTGGCAGCAGGGGTACTCCCAAAGTGGCAGTATCCCCTGATGATGCTTAGGCCTTGGCCCAATGGCGGCGTTTGGCCGCCTGCAGCTTCTCGTAGGCCGCCAGCAGCGCCTGATGGGCCGGCAGCGCCTTCAGATCGGCATCGACGGCGAACAGCCCGTTGAAGCGCGCTTCACCGCTGATGGCGGCGGAGGCGGCGTCGACCGCTTCCTGGCCGTACATCTTCACGAACGCGGTGTAGTACTGCGCCGCTTCGCGTTCAGGCTCCTGCGCCAGCAGCAGCAGCGTTTGCAGACAGCGGTAGTAGTTGCTGCGCGCCGGGCTCAGCACCGAGGCGTTGAAGTCCTGCGTCCATTCGGTCCAGATCAGCGCCTGATCCAGATCGCCGCCCGCCAGCGCCAGCATCGACTTCAGCTCGCCCACGCGCAGGGTATGCCAGGCGTTGTCTTTGCCGCTGGCAATGCCCAGCAGTTCGCGTACGCGGGTGAAGTCGTCCAGCCCTTCGTCGTCCAACTGCTCGATCAGCGCCAGGTACTCTTCCGGCTCCCACTCGCTGCCCGGCAGCGCCAGCAGCGTATCGCGCAGGTGCGCGCCCATGCTGTTGTTGGCCAGCAGCAGGTCTTCCGCCGGATAAATGTCGGACATGCCCGGCACGATGATGCGGCAAGCGTAGACGCCCAGGTGCTCGTAGTCGGCGATGTACACTTCCGCGTCTTCTTTGTCGAAGATGCTCATCAGGGTGGCGAATTCTTCCTGCGTGCTGCCGCTGAAGTTCCAGTCAACGAACGGGTAATCGGCGTCCTGTTTGAACAGATCCCAGGAGATCAGGCCGCTGGAGTCGATGAAGTGCGTTTCCAGGTTGGTGTGTTCCGCCACTTCTTCGTCATCGAAGGTCGGTGCGGTGAACACGTCGAGATCTTTCAGGCTGCGGCCCTGCAGCAGTTCGGTTACCGTGCGCTCCAGTGCCACGCCGAAGTCCGGGTGCGCGCCGAACGAAGCGAAGCAGGTGCCGTTGGTCGGGTTGAACAGCACCACGCAAATGACCGGGTAGTTGCCGCCCAGCGAGGCGTCATAGGAGAGGATCGGGAAACCTTCCTCTTCCAGCTTGGCGATGGCTTCCACCACGCCCGGGTAACGGTTCAGCACTTCGTCCGGGATCGCCGGCAGGCTGATGGATTCGGCGATGATGCGGTTTTTCACATAGCGCTCGAACACTTCCGACAGGCCCTGCACGCGCGCTTCGTTGGCGGTGTTGCCGGCGGACATGCCGTTGGAAACATACAGGTTGCCGATGATGTTCATCGGGATGTACACGGTTTGCTGATCGGACTGACGGGTAAACGGCAGCGCACACACGCCGCGATCGGCGTTGCCGGATTGCAGATCGACAAGATCGCTGGCGCTCAGCTCTTGCTGCGGATCGTAGAAGGCGTGCAGGCGTTCGTCGAGGATGCCGGCCGGCAGCGCGTCGTCTTCAGGGATCGGGAACCATTTCTCATTCGGGTAGTGCACGAAATCGCCTTCGGCAATCTGCTTGCCCAGATTGAAATCGGCGAAGAAGTAGTTGGTGGACAGGCGCTCGAAATATTCACCCAGCGCGGAGGCCAGCGCGGCTTTTTTGCTGGCGCCTTTGCCGTTGGTGAAGCACAGCGGGCAATCGCGATCGCGAATGTGCACTGACCACACGTGCGGCACCGGGTTCAGCCAGGAGGCTTCTTCGATGTTGAAACCGAGATCGCTCAGTTTCTGCTGGAAACGGGCGATGGAGTCTTCCAGGGCGGCGTCTTTACCGGGGATAAAAGTTTGCGTCATTGTCTTCACTTTTTGCGCGTACTAAAAACGCGCAATGATACGGGGTTTTACGCTGGAGCTCCACGTATTCCTAAAGCGGCGGCAAAGTCACAGTTTTTTTAAGGATAAAGGCCATAATTCAGCGAGTTATCTGTCACGGAGAAATCTAATGAAATCAGTGAAACTCAGCGCGTTAACCCTCCTGTTGACCGGCTTCAGCGCCTCGGCGCTGGCGCTGCCCAACATCACTCTGCTGGCGACCGGCGGCACCATCGCCGGCGGCGGCGATTCGGCGACGAAATCCAACTATACGGCGGGCAAGCTGGGCGTCGAGGCGTTGGTCGATGCGGTGCCGGCGCTGAAAAACATCGCCAACGTGCAGGGGGAGCAGGTGGTGAACATCGGTTCGCAGGACATGAACGATCGGGTCTGGCTGACGTTGGCGAAGAAAATTGACGCCGACTGCGGCAAGACCGACGGCTTCGTCATCACCCACGGCACCGATACGCTGGAAGAGACGGCCTACTTCCTCGATCTGACGGTGAAGTGCGACAAGCCGGTGGTGCTGGTGGGGGCGATGCGACCGGCGACGGCGATGAGCGCCGATGGTCCGTTCAACCTGTATAATGCGGTGGTGACGGCGGCGGATCCGCAATCGGCCAACCGCGGGGTGCTGGTGGCGATGAACGACACCGTGCTGGATGCGCGCGATGTCACCAAGACCAACACCACCGCCGTGCAGACCTTCCAGTCGCCAAACTACGGCCCGCTGGGGTATATCCACAACGGCAAAATCGATTACCAGCGCTCGCCGCAGCGTAAGCATACCCGGGATACGCCGTTCGACGTCAGCAAGCTGAACGAACTGCCGAAGGTCGGCATCGTCTACAACTATGCCAACGCCTCCGATGCACCGGCCAAGGCGCTGATCGCCGAAGGCTATCAGGGCATCGTCAGCGCTGGGGTCGGCAACGGCAACCTGTATAAAACGGTGTTCGACACCCTGGCGACGGCGGCGCACAACGGTGTGGCGGTGGTGCGTTCATCGCGCGTGCCAACCGGCGCCACCACCGAAGATGCGGAAGTGGACGACGCCAAGTACGGCTTTGTTGCCGCCGGCACGCTGAATCCGCAAAAAGCGCGCATTCTGCTGCAGCTGGCGCTGACGCAAACCAAAGATGCGAAGCAAATCCAGCAGATGTTTAATCAGTACTGATCGTTTTCTCTTCTGCGGGGGCCGACCGGGGCTCCCGCAGCCATCTTGGCTGAATACAGCATAAAACACCGCGTTAACCCGCTGAATTTCCCCATGTCGCAGGGTTTTATCGTCCAAACAATCGCGACGGCCGCAGAGCCTGTCATCACCCGGCGCGGCCGTTTGCCGCCGACGGGTGAATAAGCGTTGCAGCCATGGGGCGTGAGTGATAAAACCGATGGGTTGGTTAACGCGAGCGTTAACTTCGGGCGTCTTTTCGACAGGTCGCTTTTCTGCGGCGAACAGTGAATGTGGTGAGGGGAAATGACTCAGGTTTATAATTTTAGCTCTGGCCCGGCGATGCTGCCGGTGGAAGTGTTGCGTCGTGCGGAACAGGAACTGTGCAACTGGCACGGTCTGGGCACGTCAGTGATGGAGATCAGTCACCGCAGCAAAGAATTCATCGCCGTTGCCGAGCAGGCGGAACAGGATCTGCGCGATCTGCTGAAAGTCCCCTCCAACTATAAAGTGCTGTTTTGCCACGGCGGCGCCCGCGCGCAGTTCGCCGCACTGCCGCTGAACCTGCTGGGCGACAAGGCCACCGCCGACTATATCGACGGCGGCTATTGGGCGCACAGCGCCATCAAGGAAGCTGAAAAGTATTGCGCGCCGAACGTCATCGACGTGAAAACCCGTATCGACGGCCTGAGCGGCATCAAGCCGATGAAAGAGTGGCAGCTCAGCGACGACGCGGCTTATGTCCACTATTGCCCGAATGAGACCATCGACGGCGTGGCCATCGATGAAACGCCGGACTTCGGCGACAAGGTGGTGATCGGCGATTACTCCTCGACCATCCTGTCCCGCCCGCTCGACGTCAGCCGTTTCGGCGTGATTTACGCCGGCGCGCAGAAAAATATCGGCCCGGCCGGCCTGACGCTGGTGATCGTGCGCGACGATCTGCTGGGTAAGGCGCGCAAAGAAGTGCCGTCGATCCTCGACTACACCGTGCTGGCCGAAAACGACTCGATGTTCAACACCCCGCCAACCTTCGCCTGGTACCTGTCCGGGCTGGTGTTCAAATGGCTGAAAGAGCAGGGTGGCCTGGTGGAGATGCAAAAACGCAATCAGGCCAAGGCCGAACTGCTGTACGCGACCATCGATAAATCCGACTTTTACCGCAGCCAGGTGGCGATCGCCAACCGTTCCTGGATGAACGTGCCGTTCCAGCTGGCCGATGCGGCGCTGGACAAGGTGTTCCTCAGCGAAGCCGAAGCCATCGGCCTGCAGGCGCTGAAAGGCCACCGGGTAGTTGGCGGCATGCGCGCTTCTATTTACAATGCCATGCCGCTGGCCGGCGTGCAGGCGCTGACCGACTTCATGGCCGACTTCGAACGTCGTCACGGTTGATCCCGTCAGCTCGCCCGACGCGGGCTGCTCAGGCTGTTGTCCTTTTGCATTAAAGCGGCTCCGGCATTATTCCGGAGCCGTTTCGTTTATCAGAATTGGAGAGTTTTGTTCACATGGTGGATTCCCTGACGTTACACCCGGTCGCCCTGGTCAATGGCACCGTCAACTTACCCGGCTCCAAGAGCGTTTCTAACCGCGCTCTGCTGCTGGCGGCGCTGGCGAAAGGCACGACCCGGCTGACCAACCTGCTGGACAGCGACGACGTGCGTCATATGCTGAACGCGCTGCAGGCGTTGGGCGTGAACTATCAGCTTTCCGCCGATCGCACCGTGTGCGAAGTGACCGGCGTGGCCGGGCCGCTGGTGGCCGGCCAGCCGCTGGAACTGTTCCTCGGCAACGCCGGGACGGCGATGCGCCCATTGGCGGCGGCGCTGTGCCTCGGTGAAGGCGACGTGGTGTTGACCGGCGAACCGCGCATGAAAGAGCGCCCGATCGGCCATTTGGTGGACGCGTTGCGCCAGGGCGGGGCGCAGATTGATTACCTCGAGCAGACCGATTACCCGCCGATTCGCCTGCGCGGCGGCTTCCAGGGCGGCGAGGTCACCGTTGACGGCAGCGTCTCCAGCCAGTTCCTGACCGCGTTGCTGATGACCGCGCCGCTGGCGCCGCAGGATACGCAGATCCACATCAAGGGCGAGCTGGTTTCCAAGCCGTACATCGACATCACGCTGCATCTGATGCGCACCTTCGGCGTATCGGTGAGCCACGACAACTACCGGGTGTTCCATATCCAGGGGCGTCAGACGTATATCGCGCCGGGCGATTACCTGGTTGAGGGCGATGCTTCTTCCGCCTCTTACTTCCTGGCGGCGGCGGCTATCAAGGGCGGCACCGTGCGCGTGACCGGCATCGGCCGCAAAAGCGTGCAGGGCGACACCAAGTTTGCCGACGTGCTGGAGAAAATGGGCGCGCGCATTACCTGGGGCGACGATTTCATCGAATGCAGCCGCGGTGAACTGCGCGGCATCGACATGGACATGAACCACATTCCGGACGCGGCGATGACCATCGCCACCGCAGCGCTGTTCGCCGAGGGGCCGACCACCATTCGCAATATCTACAACTGGCGGGTAAAGGAGACCGACCGTCTGGCGGCGATGGCCACCGAGCTGCGTAAAGTGGGGGCGGAAGTGGACGAAGGCGAAGACTACATTCACGTCGTGCCGCCGGCCAAACTGCAGTTTGCCGAGATTGGCACCTACAACGATCACCGTATGGCGATGTGTTTCTCGCTGGTGGCGCTGTCGGATACTCCGGTCACCATTCTCGATCCGAAATGCACCGCGAAAACCTTCCCGGACTATTTCGAACAGCTGGCGCGCATCAGCCAGCCGGCGTAACCCGTCAAATCGTTTATTTTAAGGCCCCTTTGTGGGCCTTTATCGTTTTTAACCTTTGGCGACCGGCGTTTCTTCTATACTTTTTCGCGGTTGTGCGCTTATTTTCAACAACCGGACAGTTCCAGGGTAACAGATCGCCGTAGGGCAGCGTATAATACGCCACCGTATTTGCCCCTGATTGGGCAGGTGACAGAGAGTGCGGCGCGCGGGCCTTGAGCCGAAGCGCACCGTGTCTCTGTGAGGTTTTCTACCTGAAGGAGAGAGAAATGACGGCTACAGCCCCGGTGATAACCGTTGATGGACCAAGTGGCGCAGGCAAAGGCACGCTGTGTAAAGCGTTGGCCGAGTCCCTTGGTTGGCGTTTGCTGGACTCCGGCGCGATCTATCGCGTGCTGGCGCTGGCGGCGTTGCATCATCAGGTGGATATCACTTCTGAGGAAGCGCTGGTTCCGCTGGCCGCACATCTCGATGTTCGCTTAGTTGCCCAGGACGGCAAGCTGCAGGTGATTTTGGAAGGTGAGGACGTCAGCAATGAGATCCGCACCGAAACCGTCGGCAACACCGCGTCACAAGCGGCGGCGTTTCCGCGCGTGCGCGAGGCGCTGCTGCGCCGCCAGCGCGCATTCCGCGAGGCGCCCGGCCTGATTGCCGATGGCCGTGACATGGGCACGGTGGTGTTCCCGGACGCGCCGGTCAAGATTTTCCTCGACGCCAGCTCGGAGGAGCGCGCGCACCGCCGCATGCTGCAGTTGCAGGAGAAGGGCTTTAATGTTAACTTTGAACGTCTTTTAGCCGAGATAAAGGAACGGGACGACCGTGACCGTAATCGGCCTATCGCGCCTCTGGTGCCCGCTTCTGACGCCCTCGTGCTGGATTCTACCAGCATGTCGATCGAAGAAGTGATCCGGCAGGCGTTGATGTATGCACAGAAAGTGTTGGCGTTGCCGCAGCAATAAGCGCGGCGGCGCTATTGGCTTTTTGTCATATTTGTCATAGCGGTATCGCAATATATCGGGTAAAATTTTACCCCTGTAACCTTAAACCCTGTCGGCATGGAGCCAATGGCGGGGTATGTGAAACAACCCCATTCGGCGGGACGCTAAATGGACGTTAAACTAAAGAACCCTGAAGATTAACAACATGACTGAATCTTTCGCTCAACTCTTTGAAGAATCCTTAAAAGAAATCGAAACCCGCCCGGGTTCCATCGTTCGTGGCGTCGTTGTTGCTATCGACAAAGATATCGTACTGGTTGACGCCGGTCTGAAATCTGAGTCTGCCATCCCGGCTGAGCAATTCAAAAACGCCCAGGGCGAGCTGGAAATCCAGGTTGGTGACGAAGTTGACGTTGCTCTGGATGCTGTTGAAGACGGCTTCGGTGAAACCCTGCTGTCCCGTGAGAAAGCTAAGCGACACGAAGCTTGGATCACGCTGGAAAAAGCATACGAAGAAGCTGAGACTGTAACCGGTGTTATCAACGGCAAAGTGAAGGGTGGCTTCACCGTCGAGCTGAACGGCATCCGCGCGTTCCTGCCAGGTTCCCTGGTTGACGTGCGTCCGGTACGTGACACTCTGCACCTGGAAGGCAAAGAGCTTGAGTTCAAAGTCATCAAGCTGGATCAGAAGCGCAACAACGTTGTCGTTTCTCGCCGTGCGGTTATCGAATCCGAGAACAGCGCTGAGCGCGATCAACTGCTGGAAAACCTGCAGGAAGGCATGGAAGTTAAAGGTATCGTTAAGAACCTCACTGACTACGGTGCATTCGTTGATCTGGGCGGCGTAGACGGCCTGCTGCACATCACTGACATGGCTTGGAAACGCGTTAAGCACCCAAGCGAAATCGTCAATGTTGGCGATGAAATCACTGTTAAAGTGCTGAAGTTCGACCGCGAGCGTACTCGTGTATCCCTGGGCCTGAAACAGCTGGGCGAAGATCCATGGGTTGCTATCGCGAAACGTTACCCAGAAGGCACCAAGCTGACTGGTCGTGTAACCAACCTGACTGATTACGGCTGCTTCGTAGAAATCGAAGAAGGCGTTGAAGGTCTGGTACACGTTTCTGAAATGGATTGGACCAACAAAAACATCCATCCGTCCAAAGTTGTTAACGTGGGCGACGTAGTGGAAGTGATGGTTCTGGACATCGATGAAGAGCGTCGTCGTATCTCCCTGGGCCTGAAGCAGTGCAAATCCAACCCATGGCAGCAGTTCGCAGAAACCCACAACAAGGGCGACCGCGTTGAAGGTAAAATCAAGTCTATCACTGACTTCGGTATCTTCATCGGCCTGGACGGCGGCATCGACGGCCTGGTTCACCTGTCTGACATCTCCTGGAACGTTGCAGGCGAAGAAGCAGTACGTGAATACAAGAAAGGCGACGAAATCGCAGCGGTTGTTCTGCAAGTTGACGCAGAGCGCGAGCGTATCTCCCTGGGCGTGAAGCAGCTGGCTGAAGACCCGTTCAATAACTACCTGTCTATGAACAAGAAAGGTGCTATTGTTACTGGTAAAGTCACTGCAGTTGACGCCAAAGGTGCTACAGTTGAATTGGCAGGCGGCGTAGAAGGTTACCTGCGTGCATCTGAAGCCTCTCGCGACCGCATTGAAGATGCAACTCTGGTTCTGAACGTAGGTGACGAAGTTGAAGCTAAATTCACCGGCGTTGACCGTAAGAACCGCGTTGTAAGCCTGTCCGTACGTGCTAAGGACGAAGCTGACGAGAAAGACGCCATCGCAACTGTTAACAACAAACAGGAAGAAGGCAACTTCTCTAACGCAATGGCTGAAGCTTTCAAAGCGGCTAAAGGCGAGTAATGACGGGGGGCGGTTTCTGACCGCCCCGATACGGTAGTTTAGCTGCAAAGCTTGGAGGTACTATGACCAAGTCTGAACTTATTGAAAGACTTGCTGGCCAGCAATCTCATATTCCGGCGAAGGCCGTTGAGGATGCAGTGAAAGAGATGCTTGAGCACATGGCCGCAACGCTGGCCGAGGGCGAACGCATTGAGATCCGCGGATTCGGCAGTTTTTCTCTTCACTACCGTGCCCCGCGTGTAGGCCGCAACCCGAAAACCGGTGACAAAGTTGAGCTGGACGGCAAGTACGTTCCTCACTTCAAACCCGGCAAAGAGTTGCGTGACCGCGCCAATATCTATGGCTAGTCGCTGACTGCTCATAGCGTTGTTGCTTGTAAAGAATATAAAACGGTGCCTTTAAGGCGCCGTTTTTTTTCGCCTGCGATTCTCCATGACACGCAAGTGAATTGCGTACTGCGCCGCATTTGCGGTGTGGCTGCTGCATAGGCCTCTCTTATCCTGCCATGCTCACCGCATCTTCGTTAAAGCCCGCTGGCGGCGACATATCGCCTCAACGATCCTGCTTGCTTGCCGTGACGCGTTTTTGCTCATGGTGGAGCCGATGGGAGAAGAGCGATCAAAATTTCGCTGGATCTGGCGATATTCGCCGTTATCTGCGGCATCCTGCCGCTGCTGGTTTTACCGCGGTTGCCAGAGCCATGGCTGCTGTGGCCGATGCTGTTTGTCGCCGGTTTACTGCTGCGCATCCGTTGGCCGATCTGCCGTTATTTGGCCTGTCTGGGTTTGGGATTCATATGGGCGGTTTTCAACGCCGGAAGCCTGCTTGGGCAAATGGAGCACCTAAGCCGCATGCCGGATGTAACGGCGGTGGCGCAGGTGAGTAGTGTCGCACTGGAGCCTGCCGCCAGTAAGCAGACGCTGATGCGCATCGAGCGAGTCGACGGCCATTGGTTGGTGCCTGCGCTGACGTTTACCACGACGTGGGCCCCAGAACGGCAGCGTCTGTGCGCCGGGCAGCGCTGGCAGTTGAAACTGCGTTTGCGGCCGGTGCACGGCAAGCTCAATGAAGGCGGCTTTGACAGCCAGCGTTGGGCAATCGCGCAGCGCCAACCTTTGACCGCGCAGGTCAGGCAGGCTCGTTTGCTGGATGGCGATTGCGGCCTGCGCCAGCGCATAATCAGCCATGCGGAAACCAACATCGGTGAATTGCGTTACAAGGCGGTGTTGCTGGCGCTGGCGTTTGGGGAACGCACCGCACTGGAACAGGCTTTGCGCACGCTGATGCTGAAAACCGGCATTGCGCACCTGATGGCTATTTCGGGGCTGCATGTGGCGATGGTCGCCATTTTGTTTTGGGCGGTGCTGCGTGCGCTGCAGTTTTTTCTTCCCGCCCATCTGATTGGTTATCGCTTTCCGCTGGTCGCGGGCTGGGTGGCGACGCTGATCTATGTCTGGTTGGTGGGCGCCCAGCCACCGGCGGTACGCACCGCGCTGGCGATGACGCTGTGGATGCTGCTGCGCTTGCGCGGCGTTCATTGTTCTTCCTGGCAAGTGTGGCTGTGGTGCGTCGGGCTGATTTTGTTGTGCGATCCGCTGGCGGTATTGTCAGACAGTTTTTGGCTGTCGGTGCTGGCGGTAGGGTGTTTGATTTTTTGGTTCGAATGGGCGCCGCTCGGCGAGCGATTTCGTTCCGCCTGGTATTGGGCGCCGGTACGCTGGCTGCATATTCAGCTGGGCATGACGCTGCTGCTGGTGCCGATGCAGGTCGCGCTGTTTTTAGGCCTGACGCTGACCTCATTGCCGGCCAATCTCTGGGCGGTGCCCATCGTCTCATTGGTGACGGTGCCGTTGATTTTGCTGGCGGTGATCGGCGGCGTCTTCCCCTCGCTAAGTTACGGGCTTTGGTGGTTGGCCGATTTCACGTTGAGCGGGGTGTTTGTGCCGCTGCATTACCTGCAGCGCGGTTGGGTAGATTTGGGGGCTGCCTCGCTGCTGGCCAGCATAGCGGGATGGCTTATCGTTATCTGTTGGCGCTTTCATTGGTGGTGGCGCTATGCGCCGGGCCTGGCGACGATCGCGATATGCTGCGTGCTGTGGCGAGGAAAAGAGCCGGGATACCGCTGGCGCGTCGATATGCTCGATGTCGGGCACGGCCTGGCGATGGTGATAGAGCAAAACGGCAAAGGCATATTGTATGACACCGGCGATCGTTGGCCTGCAGGCAGCGCCGCCGAGCGGCATATTTTGCCGATGCTGAACTGGCGGGGCATTGAGCTGGAACAGATCATCATCAGCCATGCTCATCTCGATCATATCGGCGGGCTGTCGACGGTACAGAGTGCGTTTCCACAGGCGACGGTGCGCAGCCCGATACGCGGGGAGGGGCACTTGCCCTGCGTCGCCGGAGAGCGTTGGCGATGGCAGTCGTTGCAATTCGAGGTGTTGTGGCCGCCGAAAACGCTCAAAAGGCCGGTCAATGACGACTCCTGTGTGATTCGCATCGACGACGGGAAATACAGCCTGCTGCTTACCGGCGACGCGGAAAAGAAGGCGGAGGCACAGCTGATTCGATTGCGCCGCGACCGTTTGGCGGCCACGGTATTGCAGGTGGGGCACCATGGCAGCAGAACGTCTTCGACGCCGCCGTTTCTGCGCGCGGTCAATCCTGAGGTGGCGCTGGCGTCAGCATCTCGTTACAACAAATGGCGATTGCCGGCGCGTAAAGTGGTCGCCAGATACCGGGCAAATGGCATTACATGGCGTGATACGACGCGCTCCGGCCAGTTATCGGTACTTTTTTTCGACAACGATTGGCAAATTAAAGGCTTTCGCGAACAATTAATGCCCCGTTGGTACCATCAGCGGTTTGGCGTAGAGGGTGATAATGAGTAAAATAGGCCGCTATTTCTTCCGATGCTGGTATTTGCATGATGAATGATAAAGATCTCTCGACCTGGCAGACGTTCCGTCGACTCTGGCCGATGATCACTCCTTTTAAGACCGGGCTGATTGTGGCCGCCATTGCGTTGATTATGAACGCAGCGGGGGACACGCTGATGCTGTCTCTGCTTAAACCGCTATTGGACGATGGGTTTGGAAAAACCGACAGCAGCGTGCTGGTGTGGATGCCGCTGGCGGTGATTGCGCTGATGCTGATGCGTGGCGTGACCAGCTTTGTTTCAAGCTACTGCATTTCCTGGGTTTCCGGCATGGTGGTGATGCAGATGCGCCGCCGCCTGTTTGGCCACATGATGAGAATGCCGGTGGCCTTCTTCGATCAGCAGTCTACCGGGACGCTGTTGTCGCGCATTACCTATGACTCCGAGCAGGTGGCTTCCTCCTCTTCCAGCGCCCTGGTGACCGTGGTGCGTGAAGGGGCCTCGATCATTGGCCTGTTCATCATGATGTTCTACTACAGCTGGCAGCTGTCGGTGATCCTGATCGTGCTGGCGCCGATCGTCTCCATCGCCATTCGCCTGGTGTCCAAGCGTTTCCGCAACATCAGTAAGAACATGCAGAACACCATGGGACAGGTGACCACCAGCGCCGAGCAGATGCTGAAAGGCCATAAAGAAGTGCTGATCTTCGGTGGCCAGCAGGTGGAAACCGAGCGCTTTAACTCGGTCAGCAACCGCATGCGTCAACAGGGCATGAAACTGGTCTCCGCGTCTTCGATTTCCGATCCGATCATTCAGCTGATCGCTTCGCTGGCGCTGGCGTTCGTGCTGTTTGCCGCCAGCTTCCCAAGCGTGATGTCAACCCTGACCGCCGGTACCATTACCGTGGTGTTCTCGTCGATGATCGCGCTGATGCGCCCGCTGAAGTCGCTGACCAACGTCAATGCCCAGTTCCAACGCGGGATGGCGGCATGCCAGACGCTGTTCTCCATTTTGGATATGGAACAGGAAAAAGACACCGGCACCCGCGAAGTGAAGCGTGCGAAAGGCGACATCGAATTCCGCAACGTCACCTTCTACTACCCGTCCAAGGAAACGCCGGCGCTGCGTGATATCAACCTGAAAATCGCCGAAGGCAAGACCGTCGCATTGGTGGGCCGTTCCGGTTCGGGCAAATCCACCATCGCCAACCTGTTGACGCGTTTCTACGATATTCAGGAAGGCGAAATCCTGATGGACGGCCACGATCTGCGTGAATATACCCTGGCCTCACTGCGTAATCAGGTGGCGCTGGTCTCGCAAAACGTGCACCTGTTCAACGACACCATCGCCAACAACATCGCCTATGCGCGCGAGAGCGAATACAGCCGCGAGCAGATTGAGAAAGCGGCCGAAATGGCGTACGCGATGGACTTCATCAACAAGATGGAGAACGGCCTGGATACGGTGATCGGTGAGAACGGTGTAATGCTGTCCGGCGGCCAACGTCAGCGTATCGCCATCGCGCGTGCGTTACTGCGCGACTGCCCGATCCTGATCCTGGATGAGGCGACTTCTGCGCTGGATACCGAGTCCGAACGTGCCATCCAGGCTGCGCTGGACGAGTTGCAGAAAGACCGTACTTCGCTGGTGATCGCGCACCGTCTGTCGACGATTGAGAAGGCGGACGAGATCCTGGTGGTGGAGGACGGCCGTATCGTCGAACGCGGCGAGCACGCCGAATTGCTTGAACGGCAGGGCGCCTATGCGCAGCTGCACCGCATGCAGTTTGGTCAATAATGATTGAGCGCATCTGGTCCGGCGGTTCGCTGCTTTATCTGGCGCTGCTGCCGCTCTCCTGGCTGTATGGCCTGCTCAGTTGGCTGATTCGCCTCAGCTACCGCTGTGGCCTGCGCAAAAGCTGGCGCGCGCCGGTGCCGGTGGTGGTGGTAGGCAATCTCACCGCCGGCGGCAACGGCAAAACGCCGATGGTGATCTGGCTGGTGGAACACCTGCAGCAGCGGGGCTATCGCGTTGGCGTGGTTTCACGCGGCTACGGCGGCAAGTCGGCGGTCTATCCCCTGGTGCTCAATCAGAATACCTCGACCCGCGAGGCGGGGGATGAGCCGGTGCTGATTTATCAGCGCACCGGCGCGCCCGTGGCGATCGCGCCCAAGCGAGCCGAGGCGGTACAGGCCTTGCTGCAACAACAGCCGCTGGATGCGATCATCACCGACGACGGCTTGCAGCACTATGCCTTACAGCGTGACTTCGAGCTGGTGGTCATCGACGGCGTGCGCCGTTTCGGCAATGGCTGGTGGTTACCGGCCGGGCCGATGCGCGAGCGTGCCGCGCGGCTTGGCAGCGTCGATGCGCGCGTCGCCAATGGCGGCGTGGCGCAGGCGGGGGAGATTGCCATGCGCCTGCAGGCGCGTGACGCGGTGAACCTGCTGAGCGGTGAACGTCGCCCGGCGGCCGAGCTGCCGCGCGTGGTGGCGATGGCGGGCATCGGTCATCCGCCGCGTTTCTTCGCGACGTTGGAAAAGCTGAACGTCGAGGTGGTGCAGGAAGTGGCGTTTGCCGATCATCAGGAATATCAGCAGCCGCAGCTGACGGCGCTGGTTGCAGCCGATCAAACGCTGCTGATGACGGAGAAGGACGCGGTGAAGTGCCGCGCCTTTGCCCAGCCTAATTGGTGGTATTTACCGGTTGACGCGGTGCTACCGTCCGCTCAGGCTGAGCAACTGCTGCAGGATATCGAATCTCTGCTGACCAAGTAACCTCAGGATGCCAGCGTGACAAGCCCCAGGGCTTGCGCGCATGCCTCCAGCGAACGCTGCTGGGTTTGCTGATACAGCGCCAGCTCGTCGATCACCTCACTGCCCAACGCTTGTTCAAACGTAGCCCGGCTGGAAGCGGCATTGTACTGCGCGTGGCGGCTGTCCCCCAGATTTGACTGGAAAATCCCCGCTGCGCTGACCGGCAGAAAATCTTCATACACCAGCGGCTGGAAGCGAACGTGTTCTTTCTCGATCAGTTGCTCCAGGGTACTGTGCTTATCCAGCGACTCTTTGGCCGCCAGGCCGCATTCGGTCGGGAAATAGCGGAACCACGCCAGCTGTTGCTCGCGCAGCGTGGCGTAATCATCCGGAAACGCCCGGAAGTTTTCCTCCAGCAGTTGATAGTAGCGCTCGGCGTTCTTCTCGCTTGGCGGTGCCTGCAGTGCATCGTTGGTCGCCTGCAGCAGGCGGTCGTAGAGGGCGCGCCCTTTAGGCGTCAGCGCCACGCCGCGCTGTTCGATCTCGCCGAAGCGCGCGGTATGATGGCCGGCGATGGCGTGGCCGTCGTGCTCAACGAAATCGACGCTTTCTTCCAACGCCTTGAAGCTGGTCTGGCGCAGCAGGATCGCACGGCGGCGGCGGGGCGGGCCCTCGATGACCGCTTTGGGCGTAATGCCGCGGCCGGGCATCGCCTGTTGAACGCGATCGATATCCAGCGTGCGCGGCGTCAGGTGGTTGATATGCGGCCCTTTAAACGCCACGACGTCGGCGATCAGGCGATGCTGATCGTGCAACTGCCGGTATTCTTCGGCGCTGACCGTCGCCTGATTGTGCCAGCGGAAGGTTTCCAGCGCTTGTTCGACAAATTCCTGCGCCTGCGCTGCATTCAATCCGCCTTGCGCTTCCTGCAGCGCGATCAGTTCTAACGCGCGATCGGTAAAGATGCGGCGGCGTGCCAGCAAGCGCTCGGCCAGTTCATGCAGCGCGGGATCTTCTATCAGTTCCAGGCGCAGCAGGGAGGTGAACACGCGGAAAGGACTGATCTGCAGCGCGTCTTCATGTACGGCGCGAAAAGCGGTGGAGTGCACCGGAACGCCCGCTACCGACAGGTCATAGTAACCGACCGGCGCCATGCCCATCACCCGGAACAGGCGGCGCAGGGTGGCCAGCTCATCCGCGGTGCCGACCCGGATCGCGCCGTGGCGCTCCATGGCGAGGCGCTCTATCTCGCCGGTGATTTGCAACTGATGAGCCAGTGCGGCGTCTTCGCGCAGAACCTGTCGATTGGTTTCCGCCACCAACTCCAGCAGATCGCCGTACAGCGGTACCTCCTTTTGGTACATGTCCGACATCGCGTGGGAGAATCTGGCGCGGATTTCATTAGGTGAAACGAACTGCTGGGCGGTCATGCGCATAGCTCCTTGATTCAGCATAATCTGAAAAATCGTGTTTTTAGCGGCAAAAGTGCTGGCGAAAAAGCCGTCTGCCTTGTTTTCCCCTCAAGTTTAGCCATCTGATTTGGGATTTGTTATAGAGGCGCCAAGCATATTAGAGTTTTATGCGTTAGCTCTCATTTGCAGCGCACAGACGGACAAATGATGCGCCGGCCTGGGGGAAGAGGCGGTGGATGGGCTGCGAAGAACGGTAAATTAATTCATGTGTATTCAGGGGGATACAAATAAATTCGGCGTAATGGCGAATTTAATGCAATAAACCTCTTGTGCATTCACCAGATTTATGAGTAAATGCAAGTCGGCCTGTAATCCAGACCTATTTATGTTCGAGTTTAGAGTTAAGCAGTTCCTCCAAAAACGTTATCATCCGATTCCGCTTCAAAGACGAACCTTCTAAGTACCTCCCATAAGTAATGTTTCTGAAATGGCCCCAATTGCCTCTTATGGCAGGTTTTGTAAATATATTTAAAGGTAAATGTAATGTCTAAGAAGACTGGTCAGGTTAAGTGGTTCAACGAAAGCAAAGGTTTTGGTTTCATTGAGCAGAACGACGGCGGCAAAGATGTATTCGTACACTTCTCCGCAATCATGACCGACGGTTTCAAGACCCTGGCTGAAGGCCAGCGCGTCGAGTACACCATCCAGGACAGCCCGCGCGGGCCGGCTGCCGCCAACGTAGTTGCTCTGTAAGATTACAGGGAACGCGTATAAGAGATCTTAATACAACCATGGTGACGCTTTAGCGCCGAGTCATGCGGAAGATATTAAGTTCAACAAGCCCGCCTTAGTGCGGGTTTTTTATTTTTTTGCTCACGAGAGGTTTGTTACGAAAAACTTTAGGATGGGCTGGTAGCGTCCAGACAATATAAAAAATGACGTTGTCAAGGATGCTCAAGTAAAAGGATATAAGTTATGTTTAAAAATACTGTGTTAAAAATGGGCCGCGTGAAATGGTTTAATCAGGCCGAAGGCTATGGTTTTATTTCACCGGTAGATGGCAGCGACGAAATCTATGTCAATCGCAACGCTATCGCCAACACCAAAAATAAGTCGTTGAACGAAGGTCAGAACGTTGAGTTCTCGATCTATCGCAGCTCGCATGGGCTGTCCGCGGCAGACGTTATCGCGTTCTGATCGCACCCTCCTTCCTCGCCAGTGCCGGTGTCGCCACCCGCAAGCACTGGCGAAGATAAATCCCTCGATATCCACTATTATCAGGCCACTGCCTACTTGCCACGGATATCAGGATGACCACCCCGATAATTTCCCTTACCGCCGCTCGCGCGCTGCACCTTGCCGCCCAGGGGCTGCTTTCTCCGCTTAAACGCCAGGCTAAGCCCGATGACGTCGTGAGCGCGATCCAGCGCATGGGGCTGTTACAAATCGATACCATTAGCGTCGTCGCCCGCAGCCCGTATCTGGTGCTGTTCAGCCGTTTGGGCGTCTATCAGTCGGAGTGGCTGGAGCAGGCGCTTGCCGGCCGCAAACTGTTCGAATATTGGGCGCACGAAGCCTGTTTCCTGCCGATTGAGGATTTTGGTTTGCTGCGGCATCGCATGCTGGCGCCTCATGATATGGGCTGGAAATATTCCGCCGACTGGGTGCAGCAGCACCAGGCGGCGATGGACAGCCTGCTGCGGCACATCGAACAACAGGGGCCGGTGCGCTCCGCCGATTTCAGCGCCGAGAAAAAGGGCAACAGCGGATGGTGGGACTGGAAACCGGAGAAACGACACCTGGAGATCCTGTTTACCGCCGGTAAGCTGATGGTGGCCGAACGCCGCAACTTCCACCGGGTTTACGATCTGACCGAAAGGTTGCTGCCGGCCTGGGACGATGCGCGTCATACGCTGCCTGCGGAGCAGGCGCGCAGGCAGATGCTGCGCCGCACCTGCCGCTATCTGGGTATCTTTCGCGCTGAATGGTTGGCAGATTACTATCGGCTGAAACGCGTGGCGCCAAAAGCCTTGCTGGCAGAGCTGCAGGAGCAGGGGAAGATTACGCCCGTACAGGTAGAAGGGCTGGAAGGGCCGCTCTATGTGCATGAATCTCTGGCGGAACTGCTGCCGCTGGCGGAACAGGGCAAACTCAAATCGACGGTCACCAGCCTGTTGTCCCCCTTTGATCCGGTGGTTTGGGATCGGCGGCGGGCGCTGGAGTTGTTCAACTTTGACTATCGGCTGGAGTGTTATACGCCGAAAGAAAAACGTCGCTATGGGTACTTCACCCTGCCGGTGCTGCACCGCGGTGAGCTGGTGGGGCGCATTGACGCCAAGGCGCACCGTCGCCAGGGGGTGTTCGAGATCATCAGTTTCCATGCGGAGCCGCAGGTGCGCTTCGGCAAACAGCGGGCGCAGGATATCCGGCAGGCCATCGCGCGTACGGCCAAATGGCACGGTGCGCAACGCGTCGCGCTGGGCGACATTCCGGCGGCGTTGGCCGCTGAATGGGGGACCGGCTGGGAAGTGGAATAACGAACGACGCCGTCGGTGGGTAAAACGAAGTTCAGCGCCGCTCGTTACAAAGGGGCTCAGTGGCTGAAGTTAGCGAACAGAGCGATGATTTTATGCAGACGTTTGATCACGTATCACGGCCTTTTTGTGATTTGTATCACAAAATTCTACGCTGGGATGCGCCCCAGTTCAAGCGGTTGCCCCCGCGCGATGAGGAAATATCGGTGGGTTGGCGCCACCGGTGATTAACCTGAGGCCGGGCGTTATGCTATCCTCACAGCCTTTCCCAGATGACCTATCCCCTTACGGAGGATGCATGGACCACCGTTTACTCGAAATCGTTGCCTGCCCGGTATGCAACGGCAAACTCTATTTCAATAAAGAAAACCAGGAACTGGTGTGCAAAGCGGACGGGTTGGCTTACCCGCTGCGCGATGGCATTCCGGTGCTGTTGGAAAATGAAGCGCGTGCGCTGTCGCTGGATGAGAAACACGCATGAGTTTTATCGCTATTATTCCCGCCCGCTACGCCTCGACCCGTTTGCCGGGTAAACCGCTGGCCGATATTCACGGCAAGCCGATGGTGGTACACGTCATGGAGCGCGCCCGCGAGTCCGGCGCCAGCCGCGTCATCGTGGCGACCGATCACCCTGAAGTCGCCAAAGCGGTGGAAGCCGCCGGTGGCGAAGTGTGCATGACCAGCCCGGATCACCATTCCGGCACCGAGCGGCTGGCGGAAGTGATCGCACACTACGGCTTTGCCGACGACCAGATCATCGTTAACGTGCAGGGCGACGAACCGCTGATCCCACCGGTGATCGTGCGTCAGGTGGCGGAGAACCTGGCGGGCAGCCAGGCCGGTATGGCGACGCTGGCGGTGCCGATCGAGAGCGCCGAAGAGGCTTTCAACCCCAACGCGGTGAAGGTCGTGATGGACGCGCAGGGCTACGCGCTCTATTTTTCACGCGCCACCATTCCGTGGGATCGTGAGCGTTTCGCCGCGTCGAAAGAGAGCATCGGCGACAGCCTGCTGCGTCATATCGGCATCTACGCGTACCGCGCCGGCTTCGTGCGTCGCTACGTCAGCTGGGCGCCGAGCCAGCTGGAACAGATCGAGCTGTTGGAACAGCTGCGCGTGCTGTGGTACGGTGAAAAAATCCACGTGGCGGTCGCGAAAGCGATCCCGAGCGTGGGGGTCGATACGCCGGAAGATCTCCAGCGCGTGCGCGACAGCATCCAACCCTGAGCCTGAGTTCGTCGGCGCGCCGCGCAACGCGCCGACGATGCAACACCCCCCATGATTGTTCCCCGTTTTGTTGATCTGCGTTGAAGAATTTTTCTGCTCACCGTTCGATGATGTTACATCCCCCCTTATTAGCCTGAGGTGAATGCCTTATGGAGCAGTTACGCGCCGAACTGAGCATTGTGCTGGGTGAGTCCATCAGCCGGCTGGAGCGGGTGAGCGAGCAGCCTTATGCGCATATGTATTCGCTGTACGATCGGCAGGGCAACGCGATCCCGCTGATGGCGAAAAGCTTTATCTGTCAAGGCATCGCCCAGCAGGAGGCTTACAAGCTGTCGATGCTGGCGCGCGACGGGGATATTCGGCTGCCCACGGTGTACGGCGTGGTATGTACTCAACAGACGCCGTATAAGGAAATCCTGCTGATCGAGCGCCTGCGCGGCGTGTCGGCTGAAGCGCCGACGCGCTCGCCGGATCGCTGGAACATGCTGATGGAACAGATCGTTGACGGAATATTGGCCTGGCATCGCATCGACAGCCACGGCAGCGTCGGCAGCGTTGACAGCACGCAGGAGAACGACTGGTTTTGCTGGTATCAACAGCGGGTCGAAGTGCTGTGGGCGACGGTAGTCAATCTCACCACCCCGCAGCTGACCATGGCGGATCGGCGTTTGCTGTACCGCACGCGCGAAGCGCTGACCCATTTCTTCGTCGGCTTCGACGATCCCTGTGTTCTGGTGCACGGTAACCTGTCGCTGCGCAGCATGCTGAAGGATCCCAAAAGCGATCAGCTGCTGGCGATGCTCAATCCCGGCGTGGTGCTGTGGGCGCCGCGCGAATACGATCTTTTTCGCCTGTGCGAGGCGGGCATGCCCAGCCAACTGCTGTTCCGCTATCTGCAGCGCGCGCCGGTCGCCGACGCTTTCCTGGCGCGGCGCTGGCTGTATGTGGTGTGGGAAGCGGTAGGGCGCTTGGTTCATACCGGCAAGCTGGAGCGGCGGCCGTTCGACTATGCGTCGCAACAGCTGCTGCCCTGGCTGGCCGGTTGAACGGGCCTTACTCGGCGCCGGCGCGATCCGCGCCTTTCAGCCACTGCCACAGGCTGCCCAGCGTTTCATACCAGGCACGTTCGGTATGGCCGAGGAACATCGAGGACGGTGTGGCGCGATCCCAGATATTCAGCGGCGAGTCGATCGCCAACTGGTTGGCCGGCGCCGGGATCGGGTGCAGGCCTTTCGCCTCGAAGAAGCGCATGGCGCGCGGCAGATGGTTGGCGGAGGTCACCAGAATGAACGGTTGCTCGCCGACCAACTTGGCGACCTGAGCGGCTTCTTCCTCGGTATCGCGCGGTTCCCTCAGGATCACCATATCGCTGCGCGGCACGCCCAGGCTTTCGGCCACCAGCGCCGCCGTGGCGGCGTTGCTTTGCATGCTGCCGGCGGATGCGCCGGTAAACACCATTCTGGCGCCGGGATGCGCAAGGTAAAGCCGCACGCCTTCCGTCACGCGCGGCAGGCTGTTGCCGAGCAAATTCGAGCTGGGTGCCCAATCGGGATTGTAGGTATAGCCCCCGCCCAACACCACGATGTAACTGACCGGATCGTTGCCGCGATAAGTCTGGTATTGGGCTTCGATCGGCCCCAGCAGCCGGTCGGCCACCGGCTGCAGGCTGAAAAGCAGTAAAAACAGCCAGCTCAGCGTAAAAATCGTCTTACCGCTTTTTTGCCAGCGGGTGAACCACAGCAGCAGCAGCGCCAGCCCCATCAGCAGCATCAACAGCGGCAGCGGCATCAGCATGGCGCCAAAGAACTTTTTCAGGTTGAACAGCATCGAAAATCAGATCCTTTTGGGTGAAAAAGCGGCATCCAGGCATAAACAGGCCGCAAGAAGATACATTCTAAGCCAGTCTGTGCCAAAATAGCAGGTTTGAATCGGCGTGCGCTTTGCCGCCGACAAGAATGAGATCAGCGGAGCCGTTGTCCATGCAGGATCGCAATTTTGACGATATTGCTGAAAAATTTGCGCGTAATATTTACGGCACCACGAAAGGAAAAATCCGCCAGGCGGTGGTTTGGCAGGATCTGACCGGGTTGCTGGCGCAGTTGCCGCAGCGGCCGCTGCGCATCCTCGACGCCGGGGGCGGTGAAGGCCATATGGCCTGCCAGCTGGCAGAATTAGGACATCAGGTGTTGTTGTGCGATCTTTCTGGTGAGATGATCCAGCGCGCCGCGCAGCTGGCGGAACAGAAAGGTGTGAGCCAGAACATGCAATTCGTACAAAGTTCTGCGCAGGATATCGCTCAACATTTGGAACAGCCGGTTGATCTGATATTGTTTCATGCAGTGCTTGAATGGATCGCCGAGCCCGAAGCGGCGCTGCAGGCGTTGTATGACTGCCTGACGCCGGGCGGCGCGCTGTCGCTGATGTTCTTCAACGCCAACGGCCTCTTGATGCGCAACGTGGTGTTGGGTAATTTCCAACTGGTGGATCCCGAGGTCAGGCGGCGCCGCAAGCGTTCGCTGTCGCCGCAATATCCGCACGATCCGCTATTGGTCTACGGTTGGCTGGAACAGCTGGGCATGCGTATCGGTGGTAAAACCGGCGTGCGGGTGTTCCACGACTATCTGCAGAGCAGACAGCTGCAAACACAAAAATTTGAAGAGTTACTGGCGCTTGAACAGCACTATTGCCGGCAGGAGCCGTACGTGAGTTTGGGGCGCTATATTCACGTCATGGCGCATAAACCAAACCTGAAGGACGAACTATGAGTGAATTTTCCCAGACAGTACCCGAACTGGTCGCCTGGGCACGGAAAAATGATTTCTCTATTTCGCTCCCTACGGAGCGTCTCGCATTTCTGCTCGCCATCGCCACCCTGAACGGCGAACGGCTGGACGGCGAGATGAGCGAAGGTGAGCTGGTTGATGCATTTCGCCATGTCAGCAAGGGTTTTGAACAGACGCATGAAACGGTGGCGATGCGCGCCAACAATGCGATCAACGACATGGTGCGCCAGCGCCTGTTGAACCGCTTTACCAGCGAACTGGCGGACGGCAATGCGATTTACCGCCTCACGCCGCTGGGTATCGGCATTACCGATTACTATATTCGCCAACGCGAATTCTCCACGCTGCGTCTGTCGATGCAGCTGTCGATCGTGGCGCAGGAACTCAAGCGCGCCGCCGACGCCGCCGACGAGGGCGGCGACGATTTCCATTGGCACCGCAACGTGTTCGCGCCGTTGAAATATTCGGTGGCGGAAATCTTCGACAGCATAGACATGACCCAACGCGTGATGGACGAGCAGCAGCAGAGCGTGAAAAACGACATCGCGGCGCTGCTGAGTAAAGACTGGCGGGCGGCGATCTCCAGCTGCGAGATGCTGCTGTCGGAAACCTCGGGCACCCTGCGCGAGCTGCAAGATACGTTGGATGCGGCGGGCGATAAGCTGCAGGCCAGCCTGCTGCGCATCCAGGACGCGACCCTCGGCAACGTGGAGCTGGGCTTCGTCGACAAGCTGGTGTTCGATCTGCAGAGCAAGCTGGATCGCATCATCAGCTGGGGCCAGCAGGCGATCGACCTGTGGATCGGCTACGATCGCCACGTACATAAATTTATCCGTACCGCTATCGATATGGATAAAAACCGCGTGTTCGCCCAACGCTTGCGCCAGTCGGTGCAAACCTATTTCGACCACCCGTGGGCGCTGACCCATGCCAATGCCGATCGTCTGCTGGACATGCGCGACGAAGAACTGGCACTGCGCAGTGAGGAAGTGACCGGGGAACTGCCGCCGGATCTGGAGTTCGAAGAGTTCAGCGAAATTCGCGAACAGCTGGCGGCGATGATCGAAGAGGCGCTGAAGGTGTATCAGGAACAGCAGATGCCGCTCAACCTTGCAGCGGTGATGCGCGATTATCTGGCGCAATATCCGCGTGCGCGTCATTTCGACGTGGCACGCTTAGTGGTCGACCAGGCAGTGCGCCTCGGTGTGGCTGAAGCAGATTTCTCAGGGTTGCCGGCGGAATGGCAGGCAATCAATGATTACGGAGCCAAGGTCCAGGCCCATGTCATCGACAAATATTGAACAAGTAATGCCAGTCAAGCTGGCCAAGGCACTGTCCAACTCGCTGTTCCCGGCGCTGGACAGCCAACTGCGCGCGGGTCGTCACATCGGTATCGATGAGCTGGACAACCACGCCTTTTTAATGGATTTCCAGGATGAGCTGGAAGAATTTTACACCCGTTACAGCGTCGAGCTGATTCGGGCGCCGGAAGGTTTCTTCTATTTGCGCCCGCGCTCCACCACGCTGATCCCGCGTTCGGTGCTGTCCGAGCTGGATATGATGGTCGGTAAAATCTTGTGCTACCTGTATCTCAGCCCCGAGCGCCTGGCGCATGAGGGTATTTTCAGCCATCAGGAGCTGTACGACGAGCTGTTGAGCCTGGCCGATGAGAACAAGCTGCTGAAGTTCGTCAACCAGCGCTCCACCGGCTCGGATCTCGATCGGCAGAAGCTGCACGAAAAGGTGCGCACCTCGCTGAACCGCCTGCGCCGCCTCGGCATGGTCTACTTCATGGGCAATGACAGCAGCAAGTTCCGCATTACCGAGGCGGTGTTCCGCTTCGGCGCCGACGTGCGCAGCGGCGACGATCCGCGTGAAGCGCAGCTGCGCATGATTCGCGACGGCGAGGCGATGCCGGTTGAAACCAGCCTGTCGCTGAACGATGAGAATGAGGCTGAGGATCAGCAGGTTGATAACGCTCCTGACGGTGCAGAGGATGAACAGGAATGATTGAACGCGGTAAATTTCGCTCGCTGACGCTGGTTAACTGGAACGGCTTCTTCGCCCGCACCTTTGATCTGGATGAGCTGGTGACCACGCTGTCCGGCGGTAACGGGGCAGGGAAATCCACCACCATGGCGGCCTTCGTCACCGCACTGATCCCCGATCTGACGCTGCTGCACTTCCGTAACACCACCGAAGCGGGCGCCACCAGCGGCTCGCGCGATAAAGGCCTGCACGGCAAGCTGCGTGCCGGCGTGTGTTACTCGACTCTCGACGTCGTCAACTCGCGCCACCAGCGCGTGGTGGTGGGCGTGCGCCTGCAGCAGGTGGCGGGGCGCGATCGCAAGGTCGACATCAAACCGTTCACCATCCAGGGCCTGCCGACCGCGGTTCAGCCGACCGAGTTGCTGACCCAGACGGTGGGTGAGCGCCAGGCGCGCGTGCTGTCGCTGCAGGAGCTGAAGGATCGCGTGGAAGAGATGGAGGGGGTGCAGTTCAAGCAGTTCAACTCCATCACCGATTACCACTCGCTGATGTTCGATCTGGGCGTGATCCCGAAACGTCTGCGTTCGTCCGCCGATCGCAGCAAGTTCTACCGTCTGATTGAAGCGTCGCTGTACGGCGGTATTTCCAGCGCCATCACCCGCTCGCTGCGCGATTACCTGCTGCCGGAAAACAGCGGCGTGCGCAAGGCGTTCCAGGACATGGAAGCGGCGCTGCGCGAAAACCGCATGACGCTGGAGGCGATTCGCGTCACCCAGTCGGACCGCGATCTGTTCAAACATCTGATTTCCGAGGCCACTTCCTATGTGGCGGCGGACTATATGCGCCACGCCAACGAACGCCGCATCCATCTGGACGGCGCGCTGGCGCTTCGCAGCGATCTGTTGGGCAGCCGCAAGCAGCTGGCCGCCGAACAGTATCGCCATGTGGAAATGGCGCGTGAGCTGAGCGAACAGAGCGGTGCCGAATCCGACCTGGAAACCGATTACCAGGCCGCCAGCGATCACCTGAATCTGGTGCAGACGGCGATGCGTCAGCAGGAGAAGATCGAACGCTATGAAGCCGATCTGGAAGAGCTGACCTACCGTCTGGAAGAGCAGAACGAAGTGGTGGCCGAGGCGAGCGAGCAGCAGGCCGAAAACGAAGCGCGCGCCGAAGCGGCCGAGCTGGAAGTGGATGAGCTGAAGAGCCAGCTGGCCGACTACCAGCAGGCGCTCGACGTGCAGCAGACCCGCGCCATTCAGTACCAGCAGGCGCTGCAGGCGTTGGAACGCGCACGCGCCCTGTGCCAACTGCCGGATCTGACCGCCGATAACGCCGAACAGTGGCTAGACACCTTCCAGGCCCGCGAACAGGAAGCGACCGAAGCGTTGCTGATGCTGGAACAGAAGCTGAGCGTGGCCGACGCCGCGCACGGCCAGTTCGAACAGGCCTATCAGCTGGTGGGGAAAATCGCCGGCCAGGTCAGCCGCAGCGAAGCCTGGCAGTGCGCGCGCGAATTGCTGCGCGACTGGCCTTCGCAGCAGCACCTCGCCGAGCGCGTTCAGCCGCTGCGCCTGCGCCTGAGCGAACTGGAACAGCGCCTGCGCTCGCAGCAGGACGCCGAGCGTCTGCTGCAAGAGTTTTGCAAACGCCATGGCCAAGAGTACCAGCCTGACGATCTCGATATGCTGCAGCAGGAGCTGGAAGAGCGCCTGGAAGCGCTGTCGCAGAACGTCAGCGAAGCCGGCGAACGCCGCATGGAGATGCGCCAGGAGCTGGAGCAGATCCAGCAGCGCATCCGTGAGCTGACGGCGCGCGCGCCGGTGTGGCTGGCGGCTCAGGACGCCCTGGGCCAGCTCAGCGATCAGAGCGGAGAGCCGCTGGAAAACAGCCAGCAGGTGACCGAATACATGCAGCAGTTGCTGGAGCGCGAGCGTGAAACCACCGTCGAGCGCGACGAAGTGGCGGCCCGCAAACGTGAAGTGGAAGCGCAGATCGAACGTCTCAGCCAGCCGGGCGGCGCGGAAGATCAGCGCCTGGTCACGCTGGCCGAACGTTTCGGCGGCGTGCTGCTGTCGGAAATTTACGATGACGTCACCATCGACGACGCGCCTTACTTCTCGGCGCTGTACGGCCCTTCGCGCCACGCTATCGTGGTGCCGGATCTGTCGCTGGTGCGTGAGATGCTTGAAGGGCTGGAAGATTGCCCGGAAGATCTTTACCTGATCGAAGGGGATCCGCAGTCGTTCGATGACAGCGTGTTCGCCGTTGAAGAGCAGGACAAAGCGGTGGTGGTGAAAATCGCCGATCGCCAGTGGCGTTACTCCCGTTATCCGGAAGTGCCGTTGTTCGGCCGCGCGGCGCGCGAGAACCGTCTGGAAGTGCTGCATGCCGAGCGTGAAACGCTGGCGGAGCGCTACGCCACGCTGTCGTTCGACGTGCAGAAAACCCAGCGCTCGCACCAGGCTTTCAGCCGCTTTATTGGTACCCATCTGGCGGTGGCGTTCGACGCCGACCCGGAAGCGGAGATCCGCGGCCTGAACGCCCGTCGTGGCGAGATCGAACGTGCGCTGAACAATCACGAAGCGCAGAACCAGCAGCAGCGTCAGCAGTACGAACAGGCCAAAGAGGGCATTTCCGCACTCAACCGCCTGATGCCGCTGGTGTCGTTGCTGAACGATGAAACGCTGCAGGACCGCGTCGACGAGATCCGCGAAGAGCTGGAAGAAGCGCAGGACGCCGCGCGTCATATCCAACAGCACGGCATGTCGCTGACCAAGCTGGAACCGCTGCTGTCGGTGCTGCAGAGCGATCCGCAGCAGCATGAACAGCTGCAGCAGGATTACGCGCAGGCGCAAAGCGTGCAGCGTCAGGCTAAACAGCAGGCGTTCGCGCTCACTGAAGTGGTGCAGCGTCGTGCGCACTTCAGCTACACCGATTCTGCCGGCATGCAGAATGCCAACAACGATCTGAACGATAAGCTGCGCCAGCGTCTGGAGCAGGCGGAAGCCGAACGCGCCCGCGCCCGTGAGCAACTGCGTCAGTATCAAACCCAGTTCACCCAGTACAGCCAGGTGCTGGCCTCGCTGAAAAGCTCGTACGACGCCAAGCGCGACATGCTGAAAGAGCTGAGCCAAGAGCTGGTGGACATCGGCGTGCAGGCCGACGCCAATGCCGAAGCGCGCGCCCGTGCGCGTCGCGACGAACTGCATGCGGCGCTGAGCAACAACCGCGCTCGCCGCAACCAGCTGGAGAAGCAGCTGACCTTCTGCGAAGCCGAAATGGACGGCTTGCAGAAGAAACTGCGCAAGCTGGAACGCGATTATCATCAGCTGCGTGAGCAGGTGGTGACCGCCAAGGCGGGCTGGTGCGCGGTGATGCGCCTGGTGAAAGACAACGGCGTGGAACGCCGCCTGCACCGCCGCGAGCTGGCGTATATGGATGGCGACGAGCTGCGCTCGATGTCGGATAAGGCGCTCGGTGCGCTGCGTCTGGCCGTGGCGGATAACGAACACCTGCGCGATGTGCTGCGCCTGTCGGAAGATCCGAAGCGGCCGGAGCGTAAGATTCAGTTCTATATCGCGGTGTACCAGCACCTGCGCGAGCGCATCCGTCAGGACATCATCCGCACCGACGATCCGGTCGAGGCCATCGAACAGATGGAAATTGAGCTGGGCCGTCTGACCGAAGAGCTGACCGCGCGCGAGCAGAAGCTGGCGATCAGTTCGAAAAGCGTGGCCAACATCATTCGCAAAACCATTCAGCGCGAACAGAACCGCATTCGCATGCTGAACCAGGGTCTGCAGGCCGTTTCCTTCGGCCAGGTGAAGAGCGTGCGCCTGAACGTCAATGTGCGCGAAGCGCATGCCACCCTGCTGGATGTGCTCTCCGAGCAGCAGGAACAGCATCAGGATCTGTTCAACAGCAACCGTCTGACCTTCTCCGAAGCGTTGGCCAAGCTGTATCAGCGCCTGAATCCGCAGATCGACATGGGGCAGCGCACGCCACAGACCATCGGCGAGGAGTTGCTGGACTACCGCAACTACCTGGAGATGGAAGTGGAGGTATACCGTGGCTCCGACGGCTGGCTGCGTGCGGAAAGCGGCGCGTTGTCTACCGGTGAAGCCATCGGTACCGGGATGTCAATCCTGGTGATGGTGGTGCAGAGCTGGGAAGAAGAATCCCGCCGCCTGCGCGGTAAAGACATCTCGCCGTGTCGCCTGCTGTTCCTCGATGAAGCGGCGCGTCTGGATGCCAAGTCGATCGCTACGCTGTTCGAACTGTGCGACCGTCTGGAGATGCAGCTGATCATCGCGGCGCCGGAAAACATCAGTCCGGAGAAGGGCACCACCTATAAACTGGTGCGTAAAGTGTTCCAGAACCACGAGCATGTGCACGTGGTGGGGCTGCGCGGTTTCGCCGGCGAGCCGCCGGCGCTGGGTACTGCGCCGGTTGAAACGCCGTAACGCAGAAAAACGCCCTAAAAATCCGAAAATAGCCGCCGCAGGGTGGCTATTTTTTTGTGCGCGTGGATGATAGTCCTGCTTTTTTATCCGTTGAAAAGCGGTTAGTTTAATCACATAAACAGTTATTCGACGCCCGCAGGGCGAAACGGCCTTTCTGTTTGTATACTGAAACTATATGCAGTTTTTGACGTTTTTTTTGTGAGCATACAGGGGGCAAGGGATGTTGCTTAAAAAGGGAAACTCTCTACGACGTTTGGCGCTGAGTGGCGCTATCGCCTGTAGTCTTGTGTCGTCGTTTTCCGCATCGGCTACCGTTACGGCGTTGCCGGTGGCATCAGCAGGCATGTCCGTTGCGCAGAGCCGTTCTGAGCTGCTGGCCGCGTTGCCGCGCGGCATGGATTTGCACTACCTTTCCACGCTGGCACCGCTGTATGCGGCGAATCACATGCAGCCGATGTGGCAGGATCGCGAAGCCGTTCAGCAGTTTCAGCAGCAGCTGGCCGAACTGGCGATGTCCGGCGTGCAGCCGCAGTTTACCCAATGGGTGAAGATGTTGACCGATCCGGCGCTCAGTGAAGCGGGCCGCGATGCGGTGCTGTCCGATGCGATGCTGGGCTATTTGCAGTTCGTCTCTGCCATCGGTGCCAACGGCAACAACTGGCTGTACAGCAATATTCCCTACAAGCTTGGCTTGCCGCCCACCGCGGTGATCAACCAATGGCAGCTGGCGGTGCGCCAGGCGCGTACCCTGAGCTATGTGAATTCGCTCGCGCCGCAGCATCCGCAATACGCCAAGATGCATCAGGCGCTGCGCGACATGCTGGCGGACAATCGTCCGTGGCCACAGGTGGGCAGCGGCCCGAGCCTGCGCCCAGGCCAAATGAGCAACGATATCCCGGCGCTGCGTGAGATCCTGACGCGTACCGGCATGCTGGCCGCCTCGGCGCCGGAAGCGGAGCCGGAACCGGCGGTGGTTTCGGCGAAGAGCAATGAGCCCGACGACGGCGGGCTGACGGTAGACGAAGAGAAAAGCCGCGTGACGGTCAGCCCATCGGCGGCGCCGGTAACGGAGTTGACTGCGGAGCAGACGCCGCCGCAGATTGGCAGCGTGGTGAGCGACAATCTTTATACCAATGAGCTGGTGGAGGGCGTCAAGCGCTTCCAGAAATGGCAGGGGTTGACGGCGGACGGCGTGATCGGCGTGCGCACCCGTGAGTGGCTCAACGTGTCACCGAAAACCCGCGCCGCGCTGCTGGCGCTGAATATCCAACGCCTGCGAATTTTACCGGGGCATATCGGCACCGGCATTATGGTGAACATTCCCAACTACTCGCTGACCTACTACCAGAACGGCAATGAAGTGCTGTCTTCCCGCGTTATCGTCGGGCGGCCGAGCCGTAAGACGCCGCTGATGAGCAGCGCGTTGAACAACGTGGTGGTCAACCCGCCGTGGAACGTGCCGACCACGCTGGTGCGCGAGGACATTGTGCCGAAGGCGATGCGCGACGGTAATTACTTCCAGAAACACGGCTATACGGTGCTGTCGGGTTGGAGCAACGATGCGGAAGTGATCAACCCGGCGATGATCGACTGGAGCATGGTTTCTGCGCGCAATTTCCCGTATCGCGTCCGTCAGGCGCCGGGTGCCACCAACTCGCTGGGGCGCTTCAAGTTCAATATGCCGAGCTCGGACGCCATCTACCTGCACGATACCCCGAACCACAGCCTGTTCCAGAAAGATATCCGTGCGCTCAGCTCCGGCTGCGTGCGGGTGAACAAGGCTTCCGATTTGGCGAATATGCTGCTGCAGGACGCAGGCTGGAACAACAGCCGCGTGTCTTCCACGCTGAAAGAGGGGAATACCACTTATGTGAATATTCGCCAGCGTATTCCCGTAAAACTGTATTATCTGACCGCCTGGGTTTCGGATGACGGCCAACCGCAATTCCGTACAGATATTTACAATTATGATAATACGGTGCGATCGGGCGCACAAATTTTGGCTCAGGCCAAAAAATTAATGCAGTAAATGCAGTAATTATAAATAAATAACGGTCAGAATGTTTGGCTATACCGCAGGCCCTCGTCGCCGGGGGCCTGTAAACCTAGGCGTATCGCGGGTTGACTCAGCATACGCAGGCGGTTATGGTTCGGACAGTGCGCTGCTTTGTGCATTTATTTTGACATTCTTGCCGGGTTTAACAGAGTCATGGACAAAATTGATCATCACCGCCGTAAATGGCTGGCGCTAGGTGGCGCCGCTATGGGCATAGCGCTGCTTCCAGGGCAGGCGTTTGCCAGTCTTTCCACCGCTCGGCCGCGTATTTTAGTGTTGAATAACCTGAATACCGGTGAATCTATTAAAGCCGAGTTCTTTGACGGCAAAGGTTACAATAAAGAAGAGTTGGTGCGGCTAAATCATCTGTTCCGCGATTATCGCGCCAACAAGGTTAAATCGATCGATCCCCGCTTGTTTGATCACCTCTATCGCCTGCAGGGGCTGCTGGGCACCAGCAAGCCGGTGCAGCTGATCTCCGGATACCGTTCCGTAGATACCAACAACGAACTGCGTGCGCATAGCCGCGGCGTGGCCAAGCACAGCTACCACACCAAAGGCCAGGCGATGGATTTCCATATCGAAGGCATCCAATTGAGTAATATCCGTAAAGCGGCGTTAAAAATGCGCGCCGGTGGTGTAGGATATTACCCACGTAGCAACTTCGTACACATCGATACCGGCCCGGTTCGGACCTGGTAATCGCTGTGCCATCAGTGAATAACGCCGCCCCTTGCGGATGCGGCGTTATTGTCGTTGGAGCCTTATGAAATACCATCTTATTCCCGTTACCGCCTTTAGCCAGAATTGCAGCCTGATTTGGTGCGAAAACACGCAGCAGGCGGCGTTGGTCGATCCCGGCGGTGAAGCGGAGAAAATCAAAGCGGAAGTCGCGCGGCAGGGGGTGACGATCACTCAGATTCTGCTGACGCACGGCCATTTGGATCACGTCGGTGCGGCGGCGGAGCTGGCGGACCATTATCAGGTGCCGATCTACGGCCCGGATAAAGAAGACGCGTTTTGGCTGGACGGTTTGCCGGCGCAGAGCCGGATGTTTGGACTGGAAGAGTGCGCGCCGCTGACGCCGACCCGCTGGCTGTCGGAAGGCGATGAGATGCAGGTGGGCGAGATGACGCTCAAGGTGCTGCACTGTCCAGGGCATACGCCGGGCCACATCGTCTTTATCAATGAGCAGGCGCGTTTGGCGCTGGTGGGCGACGTGCTGTTTAACGGCGGCGTGGGGCGCAGCGACTTCCCGCGCGGTGACCATCAGGCGCTGATTGCCTCTATTCGTACCAAACTGCTGCCGTTGGGCGACGACATGCGCTTTATTCCCGGTCACGGCCCGATGTCGACCTTCGGTCACGAGCGCCAGACCAACCCGTTCCTGCGCGAAGAGCCGGCGGTGTGGTAACGATTATTTCCCGGCAGGAAAAATCAAGGGGCGCATAGAGCGCCCCTTTTTTTATGACCTGCGTCGATGCTTTTAGAGCACGGCGACGATGGCTTCGCACAGTGGCGCCATGTTGTCCGGCGTCATGCCGGCCACGTTCACCCGGCCTGAGTTCACGGCGTAGACGCCGAACTCTTCGCGCAGACGCAGCACCTGTTCTTTGGTCAGGCCGCTGAACGAGAACATGCCGTTCTGCTGGATGATGAAGCTGAAGTCCTGCTGCGCGCCTTTCTCCTGCAGAGTATTCACGAACAGCTGACGCATGCGGTGAATACGCTGGCGCATATCGGTCAGCTCTTGTTCCCACATCGCGCGCAGAGCGTCGTTGCCCAGAATGGTAGCGACCACGGCGGCGCCGTGTGACGGCGGGTTGGAGTAGTTGGCGCGAATCGCCGCTTTCACCTGGCTAAAGGCGCGGTCGGTGGTTTCGGCATCGGCGGCGACAATGGTACAAGCGCCGACGCGCTCATTGTACAGACCGAAGTTTTTCGAGTAGGAACTGGCGACGATCAGCTCTTGATGTTTGGCGGCGAAAATACGCAGGCCTTGAGCATCCTCTTCCAGGCCGTTGGCGAAGCCCTGATAAGCGAAGTCGAACAGCGGCAGCCAGCCATTGGCGACGGAAAGTTCGGCCAGCTGCGCCCACTGCTCCGCCGTTGGATCGATACCGGTCGGGTTATGGCAGCAGCCGTGGAACAGCACGACATCACCGGCCTGGGCCTGTTTCAGGCTGTTCAGCAGGCCGTCGAAATTCAACGCGTGGTTGGCGGCGTCGTAGTAGGCGTATTCCAGCACTTCCAGGCCCACGGCGCTAAAGACGTTCTTGTGGTTCGGCCAGCTTGGGTTGCTAATCCAGATGCGTTTGGCGCTGGTCTGGTTAGCGATAAAGTCTGCCGCCACGCGCAGGCCGCCGGTGCCGCCTGGCGTCTGTGCGGTGCGCGCGCGACGATCGGCGACGATCGGGCTCTCTTTGCCGAACAACAGCGCTTGCGTGCAGCTGGCGAACGCCTGAATGCCCTCAATACCGAGATAGTTTTTGGTGGTCTCATTTTCCAGCAGATACTGCTCAGCTTTTTTTACGCTGGTCAGCACCGGGGTTTTACCGGTTTCGTCTTTATAAACGCCAATCCCTAAATTGATTTTATTCGGGCGGGCGTCGGCGCGGAAAATGTCGGTCAGGCCCAGTATCGGGTCGGCGGGTGCGGCGGTGATTTTTTCAAACATGTCAGGTGCTTCCAAATCTCGGAGTTAAGCAGACAGAAGCATCAGGGTAACGCCAGTTACCGGCTTTGCCAACCGTTTGCGACAAAAACACCGCGATCTTGCGAAGGGGCAGTATTAGGCAGAAAAAATGATGGGGAAGGAGAAATTGGCAGGATAAAAAGTTACCGGCTGACACAAACAAAAACAGGGCCGAAGCCCTGTTTTTTAACTTAGCCGACGGTAAACCGCCGTTAAGCGAGACAACTTAGAACTGGTACACCAGACCAACAGCTACGATATCGTCAGTAGCGGTGCCGGTTGCTTTGGTGAACGCGTTGTCATCCAGCAGGTTGATTTTGTAATCAACGTAGGTGGACATGTTTTTGTTGAAGTAGTAAGTGGTACCAACAGAAACATATTTAACCAGATCTTGGTCAGAACCCGCGCCTGGGACGTTCAGGTTTTTACCTTTAGACTGCAGGTAAGACACTTCTGGACGCAGACCGAAGTCGAACTGGTACTGAGCAGTCACTTCGAAGTTCTGAGTTTTGCTGGCGAAGCCGCCGCAGTTTTCAGATGCTGCGCAAGTGGTATTAGGAGTGATGATATTATTACCACCGAACGGAGTCATGTTACGAGTTTCTGCGTACATGGCCGCCAGGTAAACGTTGTTGGCGTCGTATTTCGCGCCCACGGTCCATGCATCAGCCTTGTCGCCAAGCTCGTTGGAACGTTTTTGAGCATCGGTACGGTTGGAAGAAGCGTATGCAGCGCCGAAGCTTACGCCTTCGCCGATGTCATAAGTAGAGGAGATACCCCAGCCGTCGCCGTTTTGTTTCTTGATGTCGCGGCCGTCGTTCTGGTTTTTGCCCTGGTATTGCAGAGCGAAGTTCAGACCGTCAACCAGACCGAAGAAGTTGTTGTTACGATAGGTCGCAACGCCGTTGGTACGGCCAGTCATGAAGTTGTCGGTGATGGTGTAGGTATCGCCACCGAACTCTGGCAGCATATCGGTCCAGCCTTCCACGTCGTACAGTACGCCGTAGTTACGGCCGTAGTCGAAGGAGCCGTAGTCAGCGAATTTCAGACCGGCAAAGCCCAGACGGGTTTTGGTGCCTTCGGTGCCCTGAGACTCGGAGTGGTTGGACTGAACGTTGTATTCCCACTGGCCGTAACCGGTCAGTTGGTCAGTAATCTGGGTTTCACCTTTGAAGCCAAAACGAACATAGGTCTGATCGCCGTCATTACCTTTGTCTTTGGAGAAGTAGTGCAGACCGTCAACTTTGCCGTACAGATCCAGCTTGTTGCCGTCTTTGTTGTAGATTTCAGCTGCGTTTGCTGCACCAGCAGCCAACAGAGCCGGGATAACCACTGCAAGAATGTTGCGCTTCATCATTATTACCCTCATTGGTGTTATTCGGACACCTTTGCCACTGCCGCCAATAATTCTTTGGGAACTATTGTTGATAGATTGGTGTCGTCCTGTGTCTGAACGCAGTGTTCCATTCACAGGCGGGTTAATCTAGGACGAAAATGATACCAATGTCCCAATCAGGTTGCAAAAAGAAAGTATGTGTAACTAAATGTAATTTTTAGGGAACTTTGTGACGTGCGTCAATATTAAAAAATGCGAAAGGCCAGCAATGCTGGCCTTTGTTTTGTAACGAAATCGTTTAAAAAACGGTTGATCGTATAAATTAGAAGCTTGCGTTACGTGGCGTGCGCGGGAATGGAATCACATCGCGCACGTTTTGCACGCCGGTGACATAGGCGATTAAACGTTCAAAGCCCAGGCCGAAACCGGAATGCGGCACGGTGCCGTAGCGGCGCAGATCGCGATACCACCAGTAGTCTTCTTTATTCAGCCCCATCTCTTCCAGACGCTGATCGAGCACGTCGAGGCGTTCTTCACGCTGCGAGCCGCCGATGATTTCGCCGATGCCCGGTGCCAGAACGTCCATGGCCGCGACGGTTTTGCCGTCTTCGTTCATGCGCATATAGAACGCTTTGATGTCTTTCGGGTAGTTTTTCACCACCACCGGCGCCTGGAAGTGTTTCTCAGCCAGGTAACGTTCATGCTCGGAAGAGAGATCGATGCCCCAGGAAACCGGGTTTTCGAAGGTTTGGCCCGAGGCCAGCAGGATCTCGATGGCGTCGGTGTAGTCCACCTGGGCAAAATCGGAAGAAACGAAACGCTCCAGACGAGAGATTGCGTCTTTATCCACGCGCTCGGCGAAGAATTTCAGGTCATCGGCACGTTCATCCAGCACCGCCTGGAACACATACTTCAACATGCTTTCGGCCAGGCCGGCAACGTCGTCCAGCGTCGCGAAGGCCACTTCCGGCTCGATCATCCAGAATTCCGCCAGGTGGCGGCTGGTGTTGGAGTTTTCGGCGCGGAAGGTTGGGCCGAAGGTGTAAACCTTGGACAGCGCACAGGCGTAGGTTTCGCCGTTCAGCTGGCCGGAAACGGTAAGGAAGGCTTCTTTACCGAAGAAGTCTTCGCTGAAGTCGACGGTGCCCTTGTCGGTGCGCGGCAGGTTTTCCAGATCCAGCGTGGACACGCGGAACATCTCGCCGGCGCCTTCGGTATCGGAGGCGGTGATCAGCGGGGTGGACACCCAGAAATAGCCGTTTTCATGGAAGAAACGGTGGATCGCCTGCGCCAGAGTATGACGTACGCGCGCCACGGCGCCGATCAGGTTGGTGCGCGGGCGCAGGTGAGCCACTTCGCGCAGGTATTCGATGCTGTGGCGCTTGGCCGCCATCGGGTAAGTGTCCGGATCGTCGACCCAGCCGACCACTTTGATCGCGGTGGCCTGCAGTTCGAAGCTCTGGCCTTCGCCCGGTGAGGCAACGACCTTACCGGTCACTTCAACCGAGCAACCGGTGGTCAGGTGCAGCACTTCATCCTGATAATTCGGCAGAGAATTATTAACGACGGCCTGTAACGGATCAAAGCAGGAACCGTCATAGACGGCCAGGAAGGAGATACCAGCTTTTGAATCTCTCCGGGTACGTACCCAGCCGCGTACGGTGACTTCACTGTCAACCGCAGCACGACCTTGCAGTACGTCGACTACAGGCACTACGCTCATAGATTTCTCTCTTTAATAATTTGGTTTAGAAATAGCTTACAACCCAAGAATATGGGGGTAATGGCTATGTTACTTGCCGCGGTGCAGAGCACAAGCAGAAATCATCGGATTGGCGCAACATTTATCGCGGCTGGCTGAAAAGAGGGCGTTCGGGATAAAAACAAAAAAGCCGGCGCGTGAACCGGGCCGGCTTTCTCTTATACAAAGAAGGATCAGCTGGCTTTCTTCACCAGCGGCAGATCGAAGGCTTTGCGCAGGGCTCTGACGAACGCCTGATCCTGACAAATGGTTTTGCCGGGGCTGTCCGAGAGCTTGGCCACCGGTTTGCCTTTGCACTCGACCAGTTTGATCACGATATTCAGCGGCTTGACGCCGGGAATATCGCAGGTCAGGCGCGTGCCGATGCCGAATCCGAGGTTGATGCGTTGATAGAAGTGGCGGTAGAGCGCCAGCGCTTTGTCCAGATCCAGGTTGTCCGAGAACACCAGCGTTTTGCTCATCGGGTCGATGCCCAGTTTCTCGTAGTGGGCAATGGCCTTTTCACCCCACTCGACGGGATCGCCCGAATCGTGGCGCAGCCCCTGATAACGCTCGGCGAACTGCGGGCCGAAGTCGCGCAGGAAGGCATCCATGGTGATGCAGTCGGTGAGCGCGATGCCAAGCTGGTCCGGGTATTCATCCAGCCAGGCTTGCAATGCGGCGCGCTGGCTGTTGGCCAGCACCGGGCTTATCTGCTGGTGCGCCTGGAACCATTCATGCGCCTGCGTGCCGACCGGCGCCAGGCCGAGCTGGTGAGCCAGATCGTAATTGCTGGTGCCCGACAGGTACGGGAATTCGGCCTGCAAGGTGCTGACGATGGCCTGCTGAACGCCCTGAGAGAAACGACGACGGGTGCCGAAGTCCATCAGCTTGAAGCGCGAAAGGTCCAGATCGCCCGCCAGCGTCTTGAACTGTGCCAGCTTGGTCTGCAGATGTGCCACCGCCTGTTCCGGCGTCACCTGCGCAGAGCGGCGGCGATGTACTACTTCGCTGATCACTGCCAGCAGCGGCACTTCCCACATGATCACTTCGCGCCACGGCCCGGCGATGCGGATGTGCAGCTTGCCGTCGCGGTTCTCGACGATCACCTGCTGCGGATCGTAGCGGAACGTCCGCAGCCAGTTCAGATAATCCTGACGGAAGAAGGGCAGGCCCGAGAGATAAGCGAATTCGGCGTCGGTCAGCGCCAGCCGGCTCATCAGCGCCACCTGCGCGCGGATCTCGTCGGCATATTCGCCCAGCAGTTCGTCGCCGCGGCAGCGGAATTCCGCCGCCACGCTGATCGCGGGATAGCGATGGAACACTGCTTGCTGCATATGAAGCTTATAAGCATCGGTATCAAGCAGTGATGTCAAAATCGGGGAAGCGTATTGAGTCATAGCGCGTTACAGCATCCTCGTCAGGCGCGTGTCCAAATCCGGATAATCATAAAAGTGGGGGTGGAGTATACCCGGATTATCCTGTTATTGAAGCTGCATCACACCATAAATCACCAAAGCGGGTCGAGGATTAAACGTGCCTTTATGGCGGCCTGGCGGCGGCGGGGAAGAAAAAAAGCCAGATATGCCTGTAAGGTGAATGACTTAGCCTAATTAGTCATAAAAATTATAATGTTAATTATTTTAAACAGCGAATCAGATAAACCCGATCTGAGTGTGTACGCTGACCCGATCCTTGCCGTTCTTTTTGCAAAAATAGAGCGCTTCGTCCGCCTGTTTGATCGCCGCCTGCAGCGCGGTGAACGCGTTGACCGGCGCAATGCCGCAGCTGGTGGTGAAACGCACTTGCCGTCCGTCGGTCAGATTTAGCGTCAGGCGATGAGTACGAGTGCGCAATTGCTCCATGATGTCCCGTGCGTTGTCCAACGAACAGTTGCCCAGCAGCACCGCGAACTCTTCGCCGCCGTAGCGGCAGAAAATGTCGCTGGCGCGGAACGCGCGTTGCAGCAAGTGGCCGAATGCCACCAGCGCCTGGTCACCTACGTCGTGGCCATAGCTGTCGTTGAGCTGTTTGAAATTGTCGATATCGATCAGGCAAAAGGCCTGTGGATAGCTGCTGTCACCCAGCAGCTGGCATTCAAGGAAGAATTTACGGCGGTTATAAATATTGGTGAGCGGATCGAGGAAGGAAGAGGCCTCGAGCTCTTTAATCAACAGTTGCTTCTCACTTTCCAGAGAGACCTTGTCCAGCTGGTATTGCCTGAGCTGCTGAATGGCGTCGCTGATGGCGATCAGTTCCCGGCTGTAGAAGGCGTCGTTGCGATCGATATTCATCTCGCCGCGCGACAACCGAACGATATTGTTGTGAGTCTTGGTCAGCCAACGGTTGATGTTGGTGCAGAACACCAGCGCCGGCAAAATGAACAGCAACACCACCAGGCCGGCGAGCGCGATCATGCCGTAAATGGTGGTCTGGCTATCGTAAATTTTGTGACGCGAAGCGACGGTTTCCAGCTCGAAGCTGCGTTGATACAGCGCCTGCGAAAGCCCGCTCAGCTCGTCGACATAGCGCGAAATAAGCGCTGCGGGATAGGGTTTTTGAGTATTGATGGCGGTGTATAACCCATCGGTGATCTGCTTGAGACGTTCGGCCGACACCAGGGTGAGCAACTGATTGACGAGCTCGGTGGTTTGCACGTCGTCGTAGTTGATCTTCATGAAGATCAATCGGGTGCTCAGCGCGTTCAGCACGCCGGTCAACTGAATGGACTTCAGGTAGGCGTCTTTGCGATCGAGCGGGTTGACGTTGACGTCGATAATCTGATCGCTTAACTCCGTCAGTGACATATTCAGCCGGTTGTTGAGGCGAATGGCCTCGAGAAACATAAAGGAATCGGTATCCACCATCCGGGTATCGTAGGTGTAGCGGTAATAGCTCTTGCTGGTTTGCGAGATGTAATAGGCGCTGTTGATGTTGAACAGATTGGCATTGGCGTTGTTGACCTGCGAAAGCTGCAGGTTGTCGTTATCCAACAGCTGTTCCATCAGGCCGATCATCGACAGCGCGGCGATTTTTTGCCGCACCCCGAGCTGCCTGACGACCGGATCGTTCAGATGCTCGCGGATCCGGGTAATTTTCTCACGCGCCACCCGATCGGCGGCCAAACATTGCGCGCGGGTGATTTGCGGATCGATCAGGCTCAATCGTTTGAGGCGGTGAGCCTGCAGCGAAGCCTGGAAGGCCTCGGAGATTTCTTTGGCGCGATCGATCTTATACAGGTTGAGTTGGTTATCTCGGTAGTCGGTATGGGCTTCGAGCAGCTCCTCGACGATGAACAGCGAGAAGGAGGTCATCAGGCACAGGGTAAAAAAATAGATTGCGTATTTGATTTTCATAGTGCGAGTCATCCCTGGGCCTGATTCGGCAATTATACCACTATGCCGCCTGTGCCGCCTCAACTATGCCGGCGCGCCCGGACGGCGGTTTTTTAGCATTAAATGCTGATTTCTATTTAGCCATTGGTCACCCGCGCTGTCGTCTGGCGGGCGATTTATGATTTGCCTCTGATTTCTCTCTCGTGGTCGCCCGGCGGCTCTGGGCTTTTCGGCCAGCTGTGATACAGTTTATTCACAATCAGGTCCGCCGTGCGCCGCAGGGGAACACACCAGCTGCGGCGCGGAGGAGAAGAGCGGCCTGCACCTATAACTCACTGAGACGTTTAAGGGTTTTTATGACACAACAGCCACAGGCAAAATATCGCCACGATTATCGCGCGCCTGATTACACCACGACCGATATCGATTTGGACTTCAGTCTGGACGCGGAAACCACGCGCGTGACCGCCGTCAGTAAAATCAAACGTCAGGGCACGGCCGGCGCCCCGCTGGTGCTGGATGGCGAAGATCTAACGCTGGTGAGCATTCAGGTCGACGGTCAACCGTGGAGCGCCTATCGTCAGCAGGATAACCAGCTGATCATCGAAGAGTTGCCGGCACAATTCACTCTTACCATCGTCAACGACATTCACCCGGCGAAAAACACCGCCCTGGAAGGGCTGTACCTGTCCGGCGATGCGCTGTGCACGCAATGCGAAGCCGAAGGCTTCCACCACATTACCTATTATCAGGACCGCCCGGATGTGCTGGCACGCTTTACTACCCGCATCGTGGCCGACAAGGCGCGCTATCCGTTCCTGCTGTCGAACGGCAACCGCATCGGCCAGGGCGAATTGGCCGATGGCCGCCACTGGGTGCAATGGCAGGATCCGTTCCCGAAACCTTGCTACCTGTTCGCGCTGGTAGCGGGGGACTTCGACGTGCTGCGCGACAGCTTCACCACCCGCTCCGGCCGTAAGGTCGCGCTGGAGCTGTTCGTCGATCGCGGCAACCTGGATCGCGCCGACTGGGCGATGACGTCGCTGAAGAACTCGATGAAGTGGGACGAGACCCGCTTCGGCCTGGAATACGATCTCGACATTTATATGATTGTGGCGGTCGATTTCTTCAATATGGGCGCGATGGAGAACAAAGGGTTAAATATCTTTAACTCCAAATATGTGCTGGCGAAGGCAGAAACCGCCACCGACAAGGACTACCTGAACATCGAAGCGGTGATCGGCCACGAATACTTCCACAACTGGACCGGTAACCGCGTGACCTGCCGCGACTGGTTCCAGCTCAGCCTGAAAGAGGGGCTGACGGTGTTCCGCGATCAGGAGTTCAGTTCCGATCTGGGATCGCGTTCGGTCAACCGCATCGATAACGTGCGCGTGATGCGCGGCGCGCAGTTCGCCGAAGACGCCAGCCCGATGGCGCACGCCATCCGCCCGGACAAAGTGATCGAGATGAACAACTTCTACACCCTGACGGTGTATGAAAAGGGTTCCGAAGTGATCCGCATGATGCACACCTTGCTGGGGGAAGCGAACTTCCAGAAAGGGATGCAGCTCTATTTCGAACGCCACGACGGGAGCGCCGCCACCTGCGACGATTTCGTGCAGGCGATGGAGGATGCGTCCAACGTCGATCTCTCGCGCTTCCGCCGTTGGTATAGCCAGACCGGCACGCCGCTGTTGACGGTACGCGACGAATACGACGCACAAACTCAGCAGTATCGCCTGCATGTCAGCCAGAAAACCGCGCCAACCGCCGATCAGCCGGAGAAGTTGCCGCTGCATATCCCGCTGGATATCGAACTGTACGACAGCGAAGGCAACGTCATTCCACTGCAAAAGGGCGGTCTGCCGGTCAACAACGTGCTGAACGTCACCGAAGCGGAGCAGACCTTCGTGTTCGACGGCGTGGCGCACAAGCCGGTGCCGTCGCTGCTGCGCGAATTCTCCGCGCCGGTGAAGCTGGACTATCCGTACAGCGACCAGCAGCTGACCTTCCTGATGCAGCACGCGCGTAATGAATTTGCGCGCTGGGATGCGGCGCAGAGCCTGCTGGCGACCTATATCAAGCTGAACGTGGCGCGGCACCAGCAGAAGCAGCCGTTGTCGCTGCCGCTGCACGTGGCCGATGCGTTCCGCGCGGTGCTGCTGGACGAAAAACTGGATCCGGCGCTGGCGGCGCAGATCCTGACGCTGCCGTCTGAGAACGAAATCGCCGAGCTGTTCGCCACCATCGATCCGGAAGCGATCGCTGCGGTGCACGAAGCGATAGTACGCTGCCTGGCGCGTGAGTTGGCCGATGAGTGGCTGGCGGTGTATCACGCCAACAAGACCGACGGCTACCGCGTGGAGCACGCCGAGATCGCCAAGCGCGCCTTGCGCAATGTGTGCCTGGGCTACCTGGCGTTCGGCGAAGATGTGGCGCTGGCGGATCAGCTGGTGAGCGAACAGTATCGCCAGGCGGATAACATGACCGATTCGTTGGCGGCGCTGTCCGCCGCGGTCGCGGCCCAGCTGCCGTGCCGCGATGCGCTGCTGGCGGCGTTCGACGAGCGCTGGCATCAGGATGGTCTGGTGATGGACAAATGGTTCGTGCTGCAGGGCAGCAGCCCGGCGGCAGACGTGCTGAGCAAGGTGCGTGCGCTGTTGCAACACCGCTCGTTCAGCCTGAGCAACCCGAACCGCACCCGCTCGTTGATCGGCGGTTTCGCTTCCGGTAACCCGGCGGCGTTCCATGCGGCGGACGGCAGCGGCTATCAGTTCCTGGCGGAGATCCTCAGCGATCTCAACCAGCGTAACCCGCAGATCGCCGCGCGCCTGATTGAACCGCTGATTCGCCTGAAGCGTTACGACGCGGGCCGCCAGGCGCTGATGCGCAAGGCGCTGGAACAGTTGAAAGGGTTGGAAAACCTGTCCGGCGATCTGTACGAGAAGATCAGCAAGGCGCTCGACGCCTGATTTTTTCACTCTGAATAGATCAAGGGACGGCTTTTGCCGTCCCTTTTTTTATCCGTTCAATTCGCCGCCTGGCGCGGGCTGGCCCCGGTAGCCGGCGGCGATAATACCCGTTCCAGCACTTCGGCTTCCAGTTCCGCCAGTCGGGCCGAGCCTTTGCGGCGCGGCCGCGGCAGATCGAGGGAGAGATCCAGCCCGATGCGCCCCTCTTCGATCAGGATCACCCGATCCGCCAGCGCGATGGCTTCGCTGACGTCGTGCGTGACCAACAGCACGGTAAAACCGTGCTGTTGCCACAGCGTTTCTATCAGCCCCTGCATCTCGATGCGCGTCAGGGCATCCAGCGCCCCGAGCGGTTCGTCCAACAGCAGCAGGCGAGGGCGGTGGATCAGCGCGCGCGCCAGGGCGACCCGTTGCTTTTGCCCGCCGGACAGCGCCGCCGGCCAGTCGCGGGCGCGATCCGCCAAGCCGACCGCGTCCAGCGCCTGCAGCGCCGCATCGCGCCACTGGCCGCGCAGCCCCAGCCCCACGTTGTCGATCACCGTTTTCCACGGCAGCAGGCGCGCATCCTGAAACATCAGCCGGGTATCCTCTTTAACGGCGGCAAGCGGCGCGTTGCCGCTGAGCAGCACGCCGCTGCTGGCCTGTTCCAGGCCGGCCAGCAGGCGCAGCAGGGTGCTTTTGCCGCAGCCGCTGCGGCCGACCACTGCCACGAACTGCCCGGCGGAGATGTGCAGCTGAATATTGTCCAGCACCGTGCGGTTGCCGTAACCTTTGCCGATGGACTCCAGCGTCACCGGTGTGCCTTGCGCAAGGCGAGCGGGAAGGGTCATAGTGCTTCTCCCTGTTTCAGTTGATAGGCCGGATGCCAGCGCAACCAGACGCGCTCCAGCAGCTGCGCGCCCACGTCCGCCAGCTTGCCGAGCAGGGCGTACAGCACGATGGCCACCACTACCACATCGGTTTGCAGAAATTCACGCGCGTTCATCGCCAGATAGCCGATGCCCGAATTGGCCGAGATGGTTTCGGCGACGATCAGCGTCAGCCACATGAAGCCGAGAGCGAAACGCACGCCGACCATAATCGACGGCAGCGCGCCCGGCAGCACCACCTGTGTAAACAGGCGGAAACCGCTCAGGCCGTAGCTGCGGGCCATCTCCAACAGGCCGCGATCGATGTTTTTGATGCCGTGGTAGGTATTGAGATAAATCGGGAACAGCGTACCGAGCGCCACCAGAAAGATCTTGGCGGATTCATCGATGCCGAACCACAGGATCACCAACGGGATCAGCGCCAGGTGCGGCACGTTGCGGATCATTTGCACCGAGCTGTCCAGCAGGCGTTCGCCCCAGCGCGACAGCCCGGTAATAAAGCCGAGGGTAAGCCCAATGCTGCCGCCGATGGCAAAGCCGATCAACGCGCGCTGGCTGCTGATGCTCAGATGCTGCCACAGTTCGCCGCTTTGGCTCAGGCTCCAGAAGGCGGCCAGCACTGCGCTCGGCGCCGGTAAAATGCGGTTGGACAGCCAGCCGGTTTCGACGGCGATCTGCCAGAGGATCACCAGCGCCAGCGGCAGCGCCCAGGGGGCCAGCCGATACAGGATGCGTTGCGCGTTCTTTGCCATCGGGGCGCTCCTCAGCTCTGCGACACTTTTTGCGGAACATAGATGTTGGCCACCACTTCGCCCTGCGGGCGCACCGGCTGAAGGCGCGCGGGCGTTTCCTCCTGCGCCAGATCGAGGTGCGGGAACAGCAGTTCGCCGACGCGGTAGGCCTCTTCCAGATGCGGATAGCCGGAGAGAATAAAGGTGTCGATGCCCAGATCGGCATATTCCTGCATGCGCGCCGCGACCGTCGGGCCGTCTCCCACCAGCGCGGTGCCGGCGCCGCCGCGCACCAGGCCGATGCCGGCCCACAGGTTCGGGCTGATCTCCAGGTTATCCTTTTTGCCGCCGTGTAGCGCCGCCATGCGCCGTTGGCCGACGGAGTCGAAACGCGCAAAGGCCTGCTGCGCGTTAGCGATGGTTTCCTCATCGAGGTGCGCGATCAGCCGGTCGGCGGCGCGCCAGGCCTCTTCGGTGCTTTCACGCACGATGACATGCAGGCGGATACCGAAGCGTACCTGGCGGCCTTTCGCCGCTGCTTTGGCGCGCACCTCTTCGATCTTCTCTTTAACCTGCGCCGGCGGCTCTCCCCAGGTGAGATACAGTTCTACCTGTTCGGCGGCCAGATCCTGCGCGGCGGCGGAGGATCCGCCGAAATAGAGCGGCGGGCGCGGCTGCTGCACCGGCGGGAAGAGCAGTTTGGCGCCTTTCACCTGAATATGCTTGCCGTCGAAATCGACGGTTTCGCCTTCCAGCACCCGGCGCCAGATATGGGTGAACTCGGTTGAGGCTTCGTAGCGCTCTTCATGGCTCAGGTGCAGCCCCTCGGCCGCCAGCTCTTCCGGATCGCCGCCGGTGACCAGATTGAACAGCGCACGCCCATTGGACAGGCGATCCAGCGTCGCCGCCTGGCGCGCCGCCAGCGTAGGGGAGATGATGCCCGGCCGCAGCGCGACCAAAAACTTCAGCCGCTGGGTGACCGGGATCAGCGAGGCGGCCACCAGCCAGGAGTCTTCGCACGAGCGGCCGGTGGGGATCAGTACCCCACCGAATCCCAGCCGATCCGCCGCCTGGGCGATCTGCTGCAAATAACCGTGATCGACGCTGCGCGCGCCCTGTGCGCTGCCAAGATAGTGGCCGTCGCCGTGGGTGGGTAAAAACCAGAAAACGTTCAGGCTCATCGTTAATCTTCTCCCATGAGTTATTGTGCGGTTGGGCGCCAGATGCGTTGCGAGATGTCAACCTTCACCGGCACCAGCCGGTTGGCGTAAAACAGGTCGGCGGTTTGCTGCTGCGCGGCGATCGTCCGCGCATCGAGCGGTGTGATGGCGGTCGGCGGGCGGTGATCCAGATAGCTGGCGATCACCGGTTCCGGCAGCCCCATGGCGTTAGCCAGCAGGGTCACGCTTTGCGCCCGGTCGCTGCGGGTGAGCGCATCGGCCTGGGTCAGCACCGTCAAGACCTGGCTGATAAAGGCGCCGTTGGCTTCGACATAGGGGCGCGCCGCCAGATAGAAGGAACCGGTCTGGTTCAGATCGGTGCCGTCGCCGAGCACTCGCACGCCGCCCTGCAGCAGCGCGGCGGAATAATAAGGATCCCAGATGGCCCAGGCGTCGACGTTGCCCTGTTGGAAGGCGGCGCGCGCATCGGCGGGCGTCAGATAGGCGGGCTGGATATCGGTGAACTGCAGGCCGGCCTTTTGCAGCGATCGCAGCAGCAGATTGTGCGAACTGGATCCTTTCTGGAAGGCGACCTTATGGCCTTTCAGATCGGCGACGTTTTTTATCGGGCTGTTTTCCGGCACCAGGATCACTTCCGCCTTGGGTTTGGGCGGCTCAACGCCGACATACAGCAGGTCAGCGCCGGCCGCCTGCGCGAAGATCGGCGGAATATCTCCGGTGCTGCCCAGATCTATGCTGCCGACGTTCAAGGCCTCCAGCATCTGCGGGCCGGCGGGAAACTCGATCCAGCTGATGCGGGTGGCGGGGAAACGTTCCTCCAGCAGCCGGTGGCTCTTCGCCAGCACCAGGCTGACCGATCCTTTTTGGTAGCCGATGCGGAACTGCGCCGGATCCTGCGCAGCGGCGGCATTGGCCCAGACCAGCGACAGCAGGCCAGTGAGGGTAGCGGCGCTCAGCCAGCGCCGTAAAGCGATGCGTTTTTTCATTCAGGCTCTCCTTTTCCAGGCCTTTCAGGCGGTCTGACGCGCCGCCAGCGGCGAGGCGACGCGCAGCGCGGGCGGTTTGCGGCGGCCAAGCGCCAGATAAAAACTGGCCAACGCCTCTTCCAGCCGGGTAGCGACGGCGTCGGTGAGCGTGGCGCCTTCACCGGTCAGTTGGACCTGGCTGTCGTCGGCGAATACGCCGTGCAGCACTTCCTGCGCTTTCAACGCTGCCAGCACCGGTTTGAGCGCATAGTCCACCGCCAGCATGTGGCCGATCGAACCGCCGGTTGCCAGCGGCAGCACTACCTTATGATCCAGAGCGCGTTCCGGCAGCAGATCCAGCAAGGTCTTCAGCGCGCCGGAAAACGACGCTTTATAAACCGGCGTGGAAATCAGCAGGCCGTCGGCCTGCGCCAGCTGGTCGGCAAACGCCTTGATCGCCGGGCTGTTGAAGTTGGCATACAGCAGGTCTTCGGCATCGAAGTCGTGCAGGGTATAAGCCGTCACTTCCACCCCTTGCTGCCGCAGCCAGTTCTGGCTCAGCGCGAGCAGTGCGGCGGAACGTGATGGGATGCGTGGGCTGCCGGCCAGTGATATAACGCGCATTGCCACTCCTTATAACTAAAAGTTAGGTTTAATTAGAAAATCAACAGGAAGTGTTTTAAACCTACCAGCAATCGGGCGCGTTTTTTAAATCTCATTTTTTGATTTCGATATGCGCAAAAGCGGATTGGCGCCGATTTGGCGGCGAAGCGGGAAAACGGTTGCGTAAAAACCGCTTTTTTTGCCTTTAATCAATTCCAATTGGGCGGGGGATACCGGATAATACGCCCCCGGTTTGCAACCGGGAAATCAGGAGAGTCCATGTACTACCCCCTCATCAGGAAAGCGTTGTTCCAGCTCGATCCGGAACGTGCGCACGAAGTGACCTTTCGTCAGCTCAGCCGTATTACCGGCACCCCATTAGCGTTTCTTGTCCGTCAGTCCGTGCCGACCAAACCGGTCAGCTGCATGGGGCTGTCGTTTAAAAACCCGCTGGGATTGGCCGCCGGTCTGGATAAAAATGGCGAGTGCATCGATGCGTTCGGCGCGATGGGCTTCGGCCATGTGGAAGTCGGCACCGTGACGCCGCGCCCGCAATCGGGCAACGACAAGCCGCGCTTGTTCCGCGTGGTTGAGGCGGAAGGCCTGATCAACCGCATGGGGTTCAATAACCATGGCGTGGACAATCTGGTTGAAAACGTTAAGAAATCCCATTTCGGCGGCATTCTTGGGATCAATATCGGCAAGAATAAAGACACCCCGGTCGAACAGGGCAAAGACGATTATTTGATCTGCATGGATAAAGTTTATCCGTATGCCGGTTATATCGCGATTAACATCTCGTCACCGAATACGCCGGGGTTACGATCCTTACAGTATGGCGAAGCGCTGGACGATCTTTTGGCGGCGATTAAAAATAAGCAGCAGGAATTACATGCGCGCCATCACAAATATGTGCCGGTGGCGGTAAAGATCGCGCCGGATCTTTCAGAAGAAGAATTGATCCAAATTGCCGATAGCCTGGTGCGGCATAATATCGATGGCGTGATCGCCACCAATACCACGTTGGATCGAAAATTGATCCAGGGGCTGAATTACTGCGAACAAGCGGGCGGGTTAAGTGGGCGTCCGTTGCAATCACGCAGCACCGAAGTGATCCGCCGTCTCTCCACCGAACTGCAAGGGCGCCTGCCGATTATCGGCGTGGGCGGCATCGATTCGCTGACGGCGGCGCGCGAAAAAATGGAGGCCGGCGCGAGCCTGCTGCAAATTTATTCCGGATTTATCTATCACGGCCCGCGTTTGATTAAAGATATCGTTACCCATATCTAATATTTTTCCTCTCATTTTATTCCGGGGGTTTATTTCTGCCCCCGGCTCGTCTATATTTTGTTCGTTAGCATAAATATCGTTCGCGGAATTATCCGATGTTTAAGCTATTTTATCGGTGATAAAATCGCCTTTTAGGGTGAGTGCAGCGTTGGCATAGGCAGCGAGAAGGATACGAAATGAAGATAAAACCTGACGATAATTGGCGTTGGTATTTTGATGCCGAACACGATCGGCTAATGCTGGATTTAGCTAATGGTATGATCTTTCGTTCACGTTTCCCGGCCAAAATGTTAACGCCGGACGCCTTCGATGAATGCGCTTTTTGCGTGGACGACGCTGCCCTTTATTTCACCTATGAAGAACAGTGCAAACAGGTCAAACTCAGCCATGAGCAGCGCGCCGAGCTGGTGTTGAATGCGCTGGTCGCCTACCGTTTCCTGAAACCGCTGATGCCGAAGAGCTGGCATTTTTCGCAGCAGCATTATCCGTTGCAGCCGAAAAACGGCGAGCTGGCGGCGGTGAAAGTGATGGAAAGCGGCGCGGAAGCGCGCCTGCTGGTGGTAGAGGCCGGGGATAACGCCAGCCTGTGCCTGCTGGCGCAAAATCAGCTGACGGTCGCCGGCCGCACCATGGTATTGGGCGATGCCATCAAGGTGATGCACGATCGGTTGAAACCCTGTGCGCAGGATGAAAGCGCCGCCCCGGCTTACGACAGGGCGGTATAAGGCGGATTACGCCAGGGTCAAATCACTTTTCGGGATGCAGCTGCAGCACAGGATGGTGCCGTTGTCGCCCAGCGCGCTTTTCTTCAGGGGCGCGACTTCACCGCTCAGCAACGTAATGCGGCAGCTGCCGCAAATCCCGGCACGGCAGGAGTAAGGTACGCGGATGCCTTGCTGTTCCAGCTGCTCGAGCAAGATCTGCTGGTTATTGCCGGTAAACACCTTTCCTTCGTATTCGATAGTGACGCTGTGCTCGCTGTCTTGCGGCGCTTGCACGCTCTCCACCACTTTCCCGGCGCCATAAGGGCGCGGCGGCTTGGTCGACAGCACTTCCACCGTATCGCCCACGCGAATGATGCCGCTGTTACGCGCGATCATATTCTGGCCAAAATCGATGTCGCCGTTGTCGGCGGAACGGAATTTTTGCAGCGTGCTCAGCGGTTCGCCGCTCGGGTGCTTGCGGCCGCGCTCGGTGCTGACGGTGGTGAGCACGCAGCGGCTGCAGGGTTTCACCAGATCGAACATGACGTCGCCGACGCGGATCACCTGCCAGCCGTCCTCGGCCCAGGCGGTTGCGCCGCTCACCACCAGATTGGGGCGGAACTGCTCCAGCTTGATGCTGCCGGGGCAACGCTGCTGCAGATCGTTGAACGAAGCCTGGTTAATCAGCAGATAAGGATAGCCGTCGGCAAACGTCAGCGGGATTTCGGGGTGCTTTTTCACTCGGCGGGTCAACTCCGGCCCCAGCCAGCGCAGCTGCACGTCACGCTGGAAATAGCCGCTCAGCCAGCGGTTGATCTCATCCGGCGCGATCAGCGCGGTGAAATGGTTGCCCCATACCTCGGTCGGCTGCGGCGCGGCGGCGAAGTCGCTGAAGCGAATGGCGGCGCTTTCGCCGTCCGGCGCGGTCAGGAATAGCCCGTCCGGCAGCAGCGCCGGCGTGAACAGCACCATCTGCGGGTATTGGCGCGCGGTAATAAAGGTGCCATCCGGCTCGGTGATCATAAAGTTGCGGTCGAAGGCCAGACCGCTGCTGCCGACCTGGGCGTAAGAAAGCTGCAGACCGCGCAGTGATTTAACCGGATGGACGTAGAGTCTGGAAAGCGTGATCACCCTTATCTCCGTGCGATTATTAAATAGAAGGGAGCAACTTTATGACAAGCGGTGCGGATTAGCTATAATGCGCAACAATTTTCTTTTTGGTGATAAGCACGATATGAACTCTCTGTTTGCCAGCACGGCGCGTGGATTGGAAGAACTGTTAAAAAGCGAGCTGGAAGCGCTTGGCGCTCACGACTGCAAAGTGGTGCAGGGTGGGGTACATTTTCAGGGTGACGATCGTCTTCTGTACCAAAGCCTGCTGTGGAGCCGCCTGGCTTCGCGCATTCTGTTGCCGCTGAACGAATTCCGCGTGCACAGCGATCTGGATCTCTACCTCGGGGTGCAGGCGATAGACTGGCCGAGCATTTTTGGCGTGGATAAAACCTTTGCCGTGCATTTCAGCGGCGTGAACGAAGAGATCCGCAATAGCCAGTATGGCGCGCTGAAGGTGAAAGACGCCATCGTCGACAGCTTCACCCGCAAACTTGACCAACGCCCGACGGTCGCCAAGCAGCAGCCGGATATTCGCGTTAACGTCTTCCTGCAGCGCGATATGGCCAGCGTGGCGCTCGATCTGAGCGGTGAAGGCCTGCATCAGCGCGGTTACCGCGATCTCACCGGCCAGGCGCCGCTGAAGGAAAACCTGGCGGCCGCCATCGTTCTGCGTTCCGGCTGGCAGCCGGGCACGCCGATGCTCGATCCGATGTGCGGCTCCGGCACGCTCTTGATCGAAGCGGCAATGATCGCTGCCGATCGCGCGCCGGGCCTGCACCGCCAACACTGGGGCTTCAGCGCCTGGAACGGCCACAACGCCGAACTGTGGCGTGAAGTCACCACCGAAGCGCAGGTGCGCGCACGCCGCGGCCTGCAGGAAACCGCCTCTCGCTTCTTCGGCTCCGATATCGATCGTCGGGTGATTGAAATGGCGCGCGGCAACGCCCGCCGCGCCGGCGTCGCCGAGCTGATCACCTTCAACGTCGGCGACGTGGCGCGCTTGACCAATCCGCTGCCGGAAGGCCCGCACGGCACCGTGATCAGCAACCCGCCGTACGGTGAGCGTCTGGAAAGCGAACCGGCGCTGATCGCGCTGCACAACATGCTGGGCCGCGTGATGAAAAGCGCCTTCGGCGGCTGGCAGCTTTCGCTGTTCAGCGCCTCGCCGGAGCTGTTGAGCTGCCTGCAGCTGCGCGCCGAGCGCCAGTTCAAGGCGAAAAACGGCCCGCTGGAGTGCGTGCAGAAAAACTATCAGCTGGCGGCGAACCCGGCTGGCGCCACCACCGGCGGCGTGCAGGTGGCGGAAGATTTCGCCAACCGTCTGCGCAAGAACTTGAAGAAGCTCGACAAGTGGGCGAAACAGCAGGGCATTGAATGCTACCGCCTGTACGATGCCGATCTGCCAGAATACAACGTCGCGGTGGACCGCTACGGCAGCAAGGTGGTGGTGCAGGAGTATGCGCCGCCGAAAACCGTCGATGCGCAAAAAGCGCGTCAGCGCCTGTTCGATGTGATCAACGCGACGCTGGCGGTGCTGGAATTGCCGTCGAATCAGCTGATCCTGAAAACCCGCGAGCGGCAGAAGGGTAAGAACCAGTACGAGAAACTGGCGCAGAAAGGCGAATTCCTGCTGGTGGAAGAGTATAACGCCAAGCTGTGGGTCAACCTGACCGACTATCTCGATACCGGCCTGTTCCTCGATCACCGCATCGCGCGCCGCATGCTGGGCGAGATGAGCAACGGCAAGGACTTCCTCAACCTGTTCGCCTATACCGGCACCGCCAGCGTGCACGCCGGGTTGGGCGGCGCGCGCAGCACCACCACGGTGGACATGTCGCGTACCTATCTGGAATGGGCGGAGAAGAACCTGCGCGCCAACGGCCTGACCGGCCGTCAGCATCGGTTGATCCAGGCCGACTGCCTGTCGTGGCTGAGCAACGCCAACGAACAGTTCGACGTGATCTTCATCGATCCGCCGACGTTCTCCAACTCCAAGCGGATGGAGAACACTTTTGACGTGCAGCGCGATCATCTGGCGCTGATGAAAGATTTGAAACGGTTGCTGCGCCGTAACGGAACCATCATGTTCTCGAACAACAAGCGCGGTTTCCAAATGGATATGGCAGGGCTGAGCGCGCTGGGCCTGGAGGCGAAAGAGATCACCGCCAAGACGCTGTCGCAGGACTTTGCCCGTAACCGTCAGATCCACAACTGCTGGCTGGTGACTCACGCCGGCGAAGGAAAATAATTACTATGTCGTTAATCAGCATGTCCGGCGCCTGGCTCTCTTTCAGCGATGCGCCGCTTTTAGACAACACCGAAATTCATATCGAAGACAACGAGCGCGTGTGTCTGGTCGGGCGCAACGGCGCCGGTAAGTCCACGCTGCTGAAGATCCTCGGCAAAGAGATCCCGCTGGACGACGGCCGGGTGATCTACGAACAGGATCTGATCGTGGCGCGCCTGCAACAGGATCCGCCGCGCAATATCGGCGGCAGCGTGTTCGACTTCGTGGCCGAAGGCGTCGCGGAGCAGGCGGAACACCTGAAGGCGTATCATGCGATTTCCCACCTGGTGGAGAGCGATCCGAGCGAGAAAAACCTGGCGCGCATGGCGCAAATCATGGAGATCCTCGACCACCAGGGGCTCTGGCAGCTTGACAGCCGCATCAGCGAAGTGCTGCTGCAGCTGGGGCTGAACGGCGACGCCGAGCTTTCCTCGCTGTCCGGCGGCTGGCTGCGTAAAGCGGCACTGGGCCGCGCGCTGGTGAGCTCGCCGCGCGTGCTGCTGCTCGACGAACCGACCAACCACCTGGATATCGAAACCATCGACTGGCTGGAAGGCTTCCTGAAAGAGTTTGACGGCAGCATCGTCTTCATCTCGCACGACCGTTCGTTTATCCGCAACATGGCGACGCGCATCGTCGATCTGGATCGCGGCAAGCTGGTTTCCTGGCCGGGCAACTACGATCTGTATCTGCAGAGCAAAGAAGAAGCGCTGCGGGTGGAAGAGCTGCAAAACGCCGAGTTCGATCGCAAGCTGGCGCAGGAAGAGGTCTGGATCCGTCAGGGCATCAAAGCGCGCCGTACCCGTAACGAGGGGCGCGTGCGCGCGCTGAAGGCGCTGCGCGTCGAGCGTTCAGAGCGCCGTGAAGTGATGGGCACCGCCAAGATGCAGGTGGAAGAGGCGACCCGCTCCGGCAAAATCGTATTCGAGCTGGAAGACGTCAACTATCAGGTCGGCGAAAAAGTGCTGGTGCGCGGTTTCTCCGCTCAGGTACAGCGCGGTGACAAGATTGCGCTGGTGGGGCCGAACGGCTGTGGCAAAACTACGCTGCTGAAACTGATGCTCGGTCAGCTGAAAGCCGACAGCGGCCGCGTGCACTGCGGCACCAAGCTGGAAGTGGCTTACTTCGACCAGCACCGCGCGGATCTCGATCCGGAGCGCACGGTGATGGACAATCTGGCGGAAGGCAAGCAGGAAGTGATGGTCAACGGCCGTCCTCGTCACGTCTTGGGCTACCTGCAGGACTTCCTGTTCCACCCGAAACGCGCGATGACGCCGGTGAAGGCACTTTCGGGCGGTGAGCGTAACCGCCTGCTGTTGGCTAAGCTGTTTCTGAAACCGAGCAATCTGCTGATCCTCGATGAACCAACCAACGATCTCGACGTCGAAACGCTGGAGCTGCTGGAAGAGCTGATCGACGGCTATCAGGGCACCGTGCTGCTGGTCAGCCACGATCGCCAGTTCGTCGACAACTCGGTGACCGACTGCTGGATCTTTGAAGGCAACGGCGTGATCAACGCCTTCGTCGGCGGCTATTACGATGCGCATCATCAGCGCGCCACGGCGAAACCGATTCGTCAGGCGGCGCCGAGCGCGAGCAAACCGGCGGCGGAGAAAAAGGCCGAACAGCCGAAGAAAGCGGCGGCCAAGCTGAGTTACAACCTGCTGCGCGAACTGGAACAGCTGCCGCAGCGGCTCGAACAGCTGGAGGCGGAAATCGAAGCGCTGCAGGCGCAGATGAGCGATGCCGACTTCTTCACGCGGCCGCACAGCGAAACGCAAGAAGTGCTGACGGCACTGGCTAACGCCGAGCAGGCGCTCGAGCAGGCCTTCGCCCGTTGGGAAGAGCTGGAAGCGATGAAAAACGGCTGACCGTTGCGATACCGCCCGCGCGCTGCTGCGGGCGGTTATCGACGTGCCGGTGAGCAACGTTATTGAGGAGGAATATGGTGTGTTCCCACAACAATCATCAGCAGCATAGTCATTCCGTACCTTCGGCGGAGCACCAGGATAACCTGATGCTGTGCCCGCAGTGCGACATGCTGGTGGCGCTACCGCCGCTGGCCTATGGCAGCAAAGCGGTATGCCCGCGCTGCAAAACCACGCTCAGCGTCCGCTGGGACGAACCGCGCAAGCGGCCGATCGGTTACGCGCTCAGTGCCTTGTTCATGCTGGTGCTAGCCAACATTTTCCCGTTTATCAACATGCGCGTCGCCGGTCTCGGCAACGAAATCCGGCTGATTCAAATCCCGGAGGTCATGGTGGCGGAAGATTACGCCAGTATGGCCACCTTATTTATGGTGTTCGTGCAGCTGATCCCGGCGTTTTGCATGGTGGCGATCGTTCTGCTGTGCGCCAAAGTGCGCTTGCCGCTGGGGCTTAAAGAGTGGATGGCCCGGGTGCTGTTTCAGTTCAAGACCTGGTGCATGGTGGAAATTTTCCTCGCCGGGGTGCTGGTCAGCTTCGTCAAGCTGATGGCCTACGGCGATATCGGCATCGGCAGCAGCTTCGTGCCTTATTGCCTGTTCTGCCTGCTGCAGGTGCGCGCTTTCCAGTGCGTGGATCGGCGCTGGCTGTGGCAGGACATCGAACCGGCGCCGCGTATCGATCGCCCACTGACGGTGGGGCGCACCGGCATGCGCCAGGGCGTGCGCTCCTGCGCCTGCTGCACGGCGATCCTGCCGGCCAATCAGGTACGCTGCCCGCGCTGCCACACCAAGGGCTACGTGCGCCGGCGCCACAGCCTGCAGTGGACGCTGGCGCTGCTGGTGACCTCCATCATGCTGTATATTCCGGCCAACCTGATGCCGATCATGGTGACCGAGGCGCTGGGCAACAAGATGAACTCCACCATCATGGCAGGGGTGATCCTGCTGTGGGGGGACGGCTCTTATCCGGTGGCGATGGTGATTTTCATCGCCAGTATCATGGTGCCGTCGCTGAAAATGCTGGCGATCGGCTGGCTGTGCTGGGATGCCAACGGCAGGAAGAAGCCGCGTGCCGACAGCGAGCGGATGCACCTGATTTATGAAGTGGTCGAGTTCGTTGGCCGCTGGTCAATGATCGACGTATTTGTGATCGCCGTATTGTCGGCGCTGGTGCGAATGGGGCAGTTGATGAGCATTTATCCTGCGACGGGCGCCGTGCTGTTCGCGCTGGTGGTGATCCTCACCATGTTCGCCGCCATGACATTTGATCCCCGGCTGACCTGGGATCGCGCAAGTGAAACAATCAACAAGGAGCCGCAAGGTGACGGAAAATAATCATAGCGTCGCAGACGTTGAGAAGATCAAACGCTGGTCGCCGGTGTGGATCATTCCCATCGTGACCGCGCTGATCGGCGCCTGGATCCTGTTTTACCACTTCAGCCATCAGGGGCCGGTGGTGACGCTGGTCACCACGACGGCGGAAGGGCTGGAAGCGGGTAAAACCAAAATCAAAAGCCGCAGCGTGGACGTCGGCGTGGTGGAAACCGTCACGCTGAGCGATGATCTGAGCAAGGTGATGGTGCAAGCGCGTCTCAATTCCGGTATGGAGAAATTGCTGCGTCAGGACTCCGCCTTCTGGGTGGTGAAGCCGCAGATCGGCCGTGAAGGCGTCTCCGGGTTGGGCACGCTGCTGTCCGGCGCCTATATCGAACTGCAGCCGGGCAGCAAGGGCAAAGACGGCAAAGACAACTATCAGCTGCTCGACGCGCCGCCGCTGGCCTCCCCGGACGCCAAGGGGCTGCGCATCGTGCTGGACAGCGAGAAATCGGGCCAGCTCAACGCCGGCGATCCGGTGCTGTTCCGCGGCTATCGCGTCGGGTCGGTGGAAACCAGCTACTTCGATCCTAAAGAACGCGCCATGCGCTATCAGCTGTTCATCACCGCGCCTTACGACCAACTGGTCACCACCAACGTGCGCTTCTGGAAAGACAGCGGCGTGGCGTTCGACATGTCGGCGCAAGGGATGCGGGTGGAGATGGGATCGCTGACTACCCTGTTCAGCGGCGGCGTCAGCTTCGACGTACCGGACGGCTGGGATCGCGGCGAACTGGCGAAAGAGAAGGCGGAGTACCAGCTGTTCGACAACCAGCGCAGCACGCAGGATTCGCTGTATACCGTGCATAAGGATTACCTGCTGTTCTTCTCCGATTCGGTACGCGGCCTGCAGCCGGGCGCCCCGGTCGAGTTCCGCGGCATCCGCCTGGGCACGGTGGCTCAGGTGCCATTCTATAAAGAGGGCATGGCGCAACGCCTGGATAACGACTACCGCATTCCGGTGCTGATCCGCATCGAGCCGGATCGCTTCCAGAAACAGCTGGGCGGTAATTTCGATATCGAAGGGCATTTGAAGGACGCGGAATCGCGCGGTATGCGCGCCTCGATGAAGTCCGCCAACCTGCTGACCGGTTCGCTGTATATCGATCTCGACTTCTATCCGCAGGAGAAACCGTGGAAAGGGCCGCGCGAACTGTTCGGTTATCCGCTGATGCCGACCACCAGCGGCGGGCTGGCGCAGATCCAGCAGAAACTGATGCAGACGCTGGACAAGATCAACGCGATGCCGATCAATCCGATGATCAACGAAGCGACCAAGACGCTGGCGGAAAGTCAGAAAACCATGAAGTCGACGCAGCAGACCATGAAGTCGTTGAACGACATCATCGCCAGCAAAGAGATGCAGGCGCTGCCGCAGGACATGCAGAAAACGCTGCTGGAGCTGAACCGCAGCATGAAAGGGTTCCAGCCTGGTTCACCGGCTTACAACAAGATGGTGGGCGATATGCAGCGCCTCGACCAGGTGTTGCGTGAGCTGCAACCGGTGCTGCGCACCCTGAATGAGAAGAGCAACGCGCTGGTGTTTGAAGCCGCCGGCAGCACTGACCCTCAGCCGAAGAAGGCCACGAAATGATGAAATGGATCCCGGTAGCCCTGGCGCTGTTGCTCAGCGCCTGCAGCAGTTCGCCACAGAAGACCTACTATCAGTTGCCGGCGCTGGGGGCGCCGGCCGCTGCCAGCAGCAGCGGCGCTTCCACGCGCCAGCTGTGGCTGGAGCACGTGAGCGTGGCGGATTATCTGGCGCAGAGCGGCGTGGTGTATCAAACCAACGACGTACAGTATGTGATAGCCCAGAACAACCTGTGGGCCAGCCCGCTCGACCAGCAGCTGCAGCAAACGCTGGTCACCAACCTGAGCAGCGCGCTGCCGGGCTGGGTGGTCTCTTCGCAGCCGATGAGCAGCGATCAGGATGTGCTGAACGTGACCATCAGCGGTTTCCATGGCCGCTTTGACGGCAAGGCGATCGTTCGCGGCGAGTGGGTGCTGAACCGCCAGGGGCGCTTGATCAAACGGCCTTTCAGCCTGGAGTTGAAACAGGGTGAGGACGGCTATGATGCCCTGGTGCGCACGCTGGCGCAGGGCTGGCAGCAGGAAGCCCAGGCTATCGCAGCACAGATGGGCGGCATTTAGTCATAATTTGGTCTAAAATCGTCTAATCCCTGTCAGCGTGAAAAGTCTTTTTTTCTCCCTGGCAGGGATTTCTTTTTCATTTCAAAAAGTTAAACCCTTTCCCGGCAGATCAGCCACTTAGCACTTTCCTCGGGCGTAGCTCACAAATATGACATTGGCGTGAATTTTGCGCATTGATCTTCTCTTCTTTTAGCGCTATTGATAACTCGTGGCTGCGCAAAAAGCAGCCATTGTTTTCTTTCCACCAGACCAAAATGAGGGAAACGAGGCATGAAGAGACAGAAACGCGATCGTCTGGAAAGGGCGCATTCGAGAGGGTATCAGGCAGGTATTTTAGGGCGTTCCAGGGAACATTGTCCCTACCAATCATCAGTGGACGCCCGGTCTCAATGGCTGGGAGGTTGGCGAGAAGCCATGGAAGACAGGGCTGTGACCGCTTAAGCGGCTCCCTGTCAAATAAAAGGAATAACCTCCGCCCTTTGGCGGAGGTTTTTGTTTGTGGCCTCTGAGGTGGCATCACCCAGGGCGTTCTCAGTGGGGTTATTGCTTCGCGCTGGCCTGACGAGGAGCGAGAAAGCGTGATTCGTATAGACGAGGCACGCTTTAGGCGCTCTGGCGGTGGGTAAACAGGAGATCCTTAAAGGGAGGGCGGAGGCGGTGCAAGGCATTGAGGGATAAAAGAAATGCCGCCACGAGAGACGTGACGGCATGCGCGATCGTTGGAAAAGAAGGCGGTGGCCGTCTTCTCGTCAGCGTGATTAGAACGCTGCGGTATCCTTGAACAGGCCCACTTTCAGATCGGTAGCGGTATAGATCACTTCGCCGTCAACCAGCACTTCGCCATCGGCGACGCCCATGATCAGCTTGCGGGTGATAACGCGCTTGAAGTTAATGCGGTAAGTCACCTTCTTGGCGGTTGGCAGCACCTGGCCGGTGAACTTGACTTCACCGACGCCCAGCGCGCGGCCTTTGCCTTCGCCGCCCAGCCAACCGAGGTAGAAACCGACCAACTGCCACATGGCATCCAGGCCCAGGCAACCAGGCATGACCGGATCGCCGATAAAGTGGCAACCGAAGAACCATAGGTCCGGATTAATATCCAGCTCCGCTTCCACATAACCTTTGTTGTGAGTCCCGCCGTCTTCGCTCATTTTGACCACGCGGTCCATCATCAACATGTTACCTGCCGGCAACGGTGGGCCACCGGCGCCGAACAGCTCGCCACGGCCGGATGCTTCGAGGTCTTCTTTCGTATAGGAATCGCGTTTATCTACCATGTTCTCAGTAAGCCTTATTTTAATGAAGGACGCAGGTTAGCTAACACGTGTACGCTGAACAAGTCCGATCAGCCGTGGTTGAACCAGTTGAGCCAGCGCAGCGGCCATGGACGGCGGCGTTCCTGCAGGCTCACCTGCGCAATCCGTTCCTGAATGGCCGCCAACAAATTCGGCTGTTGTTCATCAGAGTAGAGGCAACCTGTAAGCAAAGGCAAGGCTTCCGCCGCGCTCTCTACCGCCCACAGATGGAATTGCCCCTCGCGTACCGCGTCGACGACATCTTGACGCAGGCACAGGTGGCGCACGTTGGTCACGGGCAATACGACGCCCTGTTTGCCCGTCAGGCCGCGGCGTAAACAAACTTCGAAGAAACCTTCGACCTTTTCGTTAACGCCGCCTATCGGCTGTACGTTGCCGAATTGGTCGACGGAGCCGGTGACGGCGATCTGCTGTGTGATTGGCTGCTGCGACAGAGCGCTGACCAAGGCGCACAGCTCGGCGAGCGAGGCGCTGTCGCCGTCCACTTCACCGTAAGATTGTTCAAAGACGATGGAAGCGGAGAAGGGCAACTGCTGATCCAAATCCAGTTCGGCGATAAGGAACGCCTGCATGATCATCATGCCTTTAGCATGCAGGTTGCCTCCCAGCTCGGCTTTGCGCTCGACGTCGGTAAACTCGCCGTCGCCAAGATGCACGACGCAACTGATGCGCGAGGGCTCGCCGAAGCTGCGCGGATGGCCGGGATAATCCAGGACTGACAGGCCGTTGATCTGCCCGATCACTTCACCCTCGGTCTCAATCAGGATCTGACCCAGCTCAATCTCATCCTGCATACGCTCGGCCAGATAGCTTTCGCGCCATTCGCGGGCATTCAACGCTGCCTCAAACGCTTTGGCGGTAATGCGCTCCTCTTCGGCATACAGTGCAGCCTCGGACAGCTGCTGGCCAAGCCAAACCGGCGAGAGTGGCAGGATGCCCTGATCGCCGGTGTAACGCACAGCCTGGACGATCAGCGGCGACCAGGCGTCGGCCGCTAACATCGGCAACTGCCGATCGGCAATCACGCCGTTGACGTAGCCGCACCACTGCGCCATATCATCGACTTCGGTCAGCTGCAGATCGTCTTCGTATTCGCCGTAGACCGCTTGTTCGCTCAGTTCCGGCTCGATATCGTGGAAATCGGCCAGGCCGTGACGGTCGCCGACCACAATCAGCCGCAGGTCCAGCGGCATCGGTGGAATGGCTACCGGCAGCGGGCGGGTTTCGTCTGGCGAAACCCAATGGAACTGGCGCTGGCCGATCATCTGCTTCAGCCGCAGCCATAGCAATGGCTGAGCCAGCAGCGCCCGAGCCGACAGGATCAGGACGCCGCCGTTGGCCTGGTGCACCAGACCCGGTTGCAGGGTAATGTCGCCATTGTGGATCCGTACGCAACCAAACAGCTGCTCCGGTTCAATCCACTCCTGGAACAGACAAGCACCGCCGGCGGCGAAAGGCTCATCGCCACGGCTGGCCGGCTCTATGCTGACCTTGCCATCCTGAATGGCATAGTGGCTGCCGCGGCATGCCGTATTCTTAGCCAGCAGTGGTGTGACGGCGTGAGCGATCAGTTCCAGGTACTCTCGCGTTTCTTGCGCTTTCAACAGCATGAAACGCGGTGGCGATTGAGGGTGGCAAAATAGCGTCAGGGCATTTTCCAGCCGAGGCTGAATGGCGGAAAAGGGCACGGGTGCCAACTGAGCGGCGGTATCAAATATCGCCTGATAAGGCGTTACGTCCGGCAATAAAGATTGCCATTCAAGTCGGTTATTGGTCAAAGTGTTAGATGCAATCGTTAAAAAGGGAAAGGGCGATTATACAAGAATAACGGCGGCTTGATACATGTGGAGTGCCAGTTGGCGTCAGGGAGTTTGACATCGCGCGATGACTGTGCAAAAAACAGTCTAAAAGACGGCTTAATTGCCGGGGAAATTCGGCGCAAAGCTGTTATGCTTATTTGAAGTTACGCGGTCACTGAAGAGCTCAAGATGAAATATCAGCAACTGGAAAATCTGGAGAGCGGTTGGAAATGGAAGTACCTGGTGAAGAAGCACCGGGAAGGGGAACTTATTACCCGCTACATTGAAAACAGCGCTGCTCAGGAGGCGGTTAACGAGCTGCTGAAGCTGGAAAATGAGCCGGTCAAGGTACTTGCATGGATTGCCGCTCATATGAATCCGGAGCTGGATAACCGGATGAAGCAAACGATCCGCGCCCGCCGCAAACGTCATTTTAACGCAGAACACCAGCATACGCGTAAAAAATCTATCGATCTGGAGTTTTTGGTTTGGCAACGCTTGGCAGCCCTGGCGCGCCGTCGTGGCGTCACGCTGTCGGAAACGGTTGTGCAGCTTATCGAAGATGCTGAGCGCAAAGAGAAGTATGCGAATCAGATGTCGTCGTTGAAAGAAGATTTGAAGGCGATTCTCGGTAAAGAACCTAAGTAAACGGGGCAGAGCGCCTTAGTTACACTGGGTCTTGAATGTTCTGATAACAGCAGGACGAAAAAAAACCCCGCAATGCGGGGTTTTTTATTAGGCGAGTAAACTTAGCCCTGAGGCTGAGTTACAACGTCTTTGATACCTTTAACTTCGATCTCTACGCGACGATCTGGTGCCAGGCAGTCGATCTGAGCTTTGGTAGCGCGGCCAGCTTTGTAGCCACAGGTGTTGCCAGTAACTGGATCAGCTTTGCCCATGCCACGTGCAGAGATTTTGTCTGACGGGATGCCTTTGGAGACCAGGTAGTCAACAACGCTTTGTGCGCGTTTTTCAGACAGTTTCTGGTTGTACTGAGCAGAACCAACGGCGTCGGTGTAACCCAGAACAACTACGGAACCGTCTTTAGGATCCATGGAGCTCAGCTGGGAGTACAGCTGATCCAGAGCCTGCTGACCTTGTGGCTTCAGAGTTGCTTTGTTGAAGTTGAACAGCACGTCAGACTTCAGAGTGAAACGCTTGGTTTCAACAACTGGAGCCGGAGCTGGAGCTGGAGCAACTGGAGCAACTACGTCATCCTGACCGAAGCGATAAGAAACGCCCAGGCTCAGCATGGTGTTGTCTGGACGTGCGCCAACGGTACCTGCGTCACCGATGTTGCTTACGAACTGGTAGTCCAGGCGGGTAGCCCAGTTTTTGGTCAGTGCGTATTCAACACCAACAGCAGCCAGCGGAGAAACGCCGGTGTCGTGGTCGCTCAGGCGAGTGCCGTTGCCGTAGTTAGCTTTGGAGTCTGCACGCCATACCATACCACCCAGACGAGTGTAGATGTCCAGATCGTCAGCAATTGGGTAGCTCAGTTTAGCGGCCAGTTGAACGCCCTGCGCTTTGAAAGCACCGTTGTTCACGCTGCCTTTGTAAGGCATACGGCCAAGCCAGTCATAGCCCAGTTCGAAGCCCAGGTATTGGTTTGCCTGGTAGCCCAGGAACGCGCCGGCACCCAGCTGATCTTTGTGGGTTGGGCCGTTGCCGATACCGTTCTGGTAACCGTTACCGTAGAAACCAGTGTCGTGGTACTGGGACCAGCCCAGTTTAGCACCGGTGTACCAGGTGTTATCTTTTGGAGCGGCTTGCGCTACGGTAGCGAAACCTGCCAGTGCCACTGCTAATGCGATAGCTGTCTTTTTCATTTTGCGCCTCGTTATCATCCAAATAGGCAATGAGCTTTAAAGCTGTTTTAAGCCCTTGGTTAAATTCCTTCGCCAAGGTTTAAGCCCTCGTTTGTTACTCGCCAGTTTTTCTGACGTTATAGAGCAACCTTGGCGATGTAAAGTCTACAACGTGGCGCGAAAGTTACAAGTGTGATGTGATAAGGCTCTAAAAAAAAACGCGGAATCGTACATATTTGCTAACATTCTTAGCCTAAAAAAACGGCGATTCATCGGGCGTTTTTGCTTGGCAAACCGCAGCCGGACTAGCTTTGTGCCTTATCCCGCAAAGGTTCCCTCTACGGGGTGCGAAAATGATGGGAAAAATCCTAAATTTACTTAATGATACAAAGAAGAGTGAATTTTTAGGGTGGAACAGTGTCCGTGAGTCGGGTCAATGTCACGTTGAGGACGCATGATAAACCCGTAGGCATTACCCAATTCTGCCGCACGTCTCAATTTTAGACGATCCTCCTCCGTTAGCTCGGGCAACCAGCCGAGAACCACGCTGTAGTTCCCCGTTTGCAGCGCTTTTTCCATTGCCTCAACCGTATTCACCGGGCTGATTTGGCTCAACTGCACCATTTTATCCACCGGCAGGCCGGATTGCTGCAGCCATTGCTTGCTTAACTTTTGCTGCGGCGTCAGCCACAGAAGCCAACGAGACTGCTTGCCCAGTTGCTGCAGCAGGGGCAACAGCAGTTGAGCCACTGCGGGCTGGCGCTCGTTGTAAACAAGTTCACTGATCAAGCCATTCTCTTTGCCGACATTTGTGTTCTTCGCAACGCTGTTCGCGGTAAAAGAGCCATGGCTAAAATGAGGTTGGTAGAGTGATTGAGTACGCATAAAGTTCCCGCCCGTCGTGTTACTGTATGTTTATACAGTATCCCTGATTTCGGATAAGATCAACCCAAATTTTCGTAGCGGCTCGCATAATTGCGATCATTTTTTGTACCGGTGTTTTTTGTGATTGGCATGCAGACGGATAGTGCGTATTTTTCTAATTAGTTGTTCACGTTACTTTTTTCATTGATGAGAGAAATAATACGACCGGAACCTAAAAAGGAGGAATGCTATGAAAAGGATGTCGACGAGAAGAATCACGCAGGCTAAAAGTTGCTTCGCGGCGCTGGGCACCATCACCACGCGGTCACAGTTTGGCGGCTATGGGCTGTTGGCTGAGGGGGTGATGTTTGCAGTGATAGCGGAAGGCGAGCTGTATTTGCGGGCTACGGCGAGCATGGAACCGGCCTTTCGCGCTCGGGGCATGGTCAATATGGTCTATTCCAAGCGCGGAGTGCCCATCACTTTGCGCTATTACTGGGTTGACGAGTCCCTGTGGCGGGAACGTAACGAATTGGTGGGGCTGGCTTGGCAAGCTGTCAGGGAGGCCCGTCGGGAACAGCGGCTCAAGGCCGGCGACCACGGCAGATTGAAGGCGCTGCCGAATATAGATGTCAATATGGAGCGGCTGTTGTGGCGAGCGGGTATCCGCAACGCCTATGACCTGCGGTTGCAGGGCGCGAAACGCAGCTATCTTAGCCTGCTGCAACAACAGACCAATCTGGGATTGCGAGTCCTGTTGTCGCTGGGCGGGGCGATAGCCGGTTATCATCAGGCGGCATTACCGGCTGAATTGCATAACGAATTGGTGCGCTGGTTCGATCATATGATGGCGATGCGCCGCCATGGACATGAGCCGGTGATTCAGGGCCCGTCGAGCGGGCCCTGAATGATTAGGCTGTCTTATTGATTTGGGTGTGCAGCGCGGTGAGTTCCGGCAGAAGTTCGAGCACCAGCCCCACCTGCTGCAAAACCAGCTGTTCTTTGCTTTCAGGTTCCGGAACGGCTTGGCGAATCCGCTCCGCCAACTGTTCCAGCGCCTGAGCAATGCGCTGGCTGTTCTGTTCTTCCTGATGCAGGGCGCCGTCCACGTAACACACGGCATCATTGAGCAGGTCGAGCGTGGCAGGGGTATTCAGCCGCTCGCGGTGCGCACCCAACGCCGAGATATAACTCAGGAGTGTGTGGTTCAGGCAGAGCAGGCGGAAGGCGGCTTCCTGCAGCGCCTTGTCGGCCTTGGGATCGGCGGACATGTTGGAGATGACCGAAGCCAGCTCGGCATCGCTGTTGTGGGCATCTCGCCGCGCAATGCGGTAGGCGAGGCCGTTATCCTTACCCTGGTGGTATTGCACCAGAATGGCGTCCAGATAACGGCAGTTGGCATTCAGCGTTTTATCCACCACCGCCGGCAGTTGGCGGAACTTCCAGTCCGGCCAGATAAAGCTGACTGCCGCCCAGGCGATGGCGCAGCCTAGCAAGGTATCGTAAACGCGCGGAGCTGCCACTTCGAATCCTTCACCCAACAGGTTAAAGCACAACAGCACCAGCAGCGTGATGAACATCGTCGCGTGCGCATATTGTACGGTGCGGAAAGCGAAGAACAGAACGCCGGTGATGACGATCAACACCAGCTGTCCTTCCAGTGAAGGCACGAAATAGAGGATTGGCAGGCCGATAAGAATACCGGCCAGGGTGCCGATGATGCGCAATGCTAGGCGTCGGCGGGTGGCATTGTAGTTCGGTTGGCAGACGAACAGGCTGGTCAACAGGATCCAGTAACCGTGCTGCATGCCGGTGAATTGAATGAAGGCGTAACCCACGCACAGCACCACCGACATGCGGATCGCGTGGCGGAACAGGGCCGACTGGGGCGTCAAATGGCGGCTGATGCGCAGCCGGATATCGCTCCAGCCAGTTAAGCGGTCATCGGCCAGGCTGTTCTCTTCCGCTTGCCCGCTGGCCAGCGTCTGCTCTGATTCGATATTGGCCAGCTGCGCATCGATCGCATGCAGGTTTTTCAACAGATGCGCCAGCGCCTTGGTCTGCTCGGTATTGCCCTGGGTTTCGGCGATGCGCGCCAATGCCTCCTGAATGCGGCTGAAAGCCGGTTCAAAGCGCGGGTTGTGCTGGTACTTTTGCCGCAGCAGGATCGATTGCGCCAATTGGCGGCAGGCGCGCGCCTGCATGCTCAGCAAACGCTGGAAGCGGAACAAAATGTCGCTGTGGCGGAATTGCTGGCTGAGTGCGTGGTACTGAACGTGGGAAGAGCTGGCGCGTTCGTGGATATCCTGCGCGACAAAATAGTAGTGCAAGGTGCGGCGGGTGCCACGCTGGCCGCGATCGCCTTTCAGGCGCGTCAGCAGCGAGGCTTTGGTTTGGTTAAGCAACGCGACCAGGGCGCTGTTGGCCATCGCGACATCCATCCAGGGCAGATCGGCGTCGCGCTCGGCATCGGGATCGAACAGATTGGCTTTGGCATCCAGATAGTTGGCCAACTGATCGTAGCAGCGTGCCAGGTTCTCTTGCAGCGGCCGGATAGGGAACAGCAGGTGGCCCGCCAGCGTCAGCAGGTTGTACCACAGTGCGCCGATCACCAACAGCAGCGGCTGCTGATACCAGGCATCGTACATGGCGGTGCCGAGCATGGTATAAACCGCGATCAGCAGCGCGCCGAAGGCGATGGTGGCGTAACGTTGCCCCAAGGCACCGAGCAGGATAAAACCGCAGGTCGACGTGGTTAAGCCAAGGGCGAACAACCAGGGGTAGGGGAACAGCAGCTCGATTGAAGCAGAGGCGACAAAGAAGCACACCAGCGTGATCAGCAGGTTGCGTAACCTGCCGGCCAGGCGGTCATCCAAATCAGTCAGGGCCGCCGCCACGACGCCCAGCGTTAGCGGGATGGTCAGCTTGGGAATGCCCAGCCACCAGGGAACGGCGGTGGTGCCGATCAGCGCAATAAGGATGCGCAGGTGATACAGCAGGTTGCTGTTGTAGGTATAACGACGAACTGCGGGTGCAAAAGAGAGCACGAAAAACTCCTCAAACGGAGAAAAAATTAACGCTGATGATAGTGGCGGCGAGCATTCTCAATACGCGCTTGCTGGGCCATTTCTACCGAGACGACGCGGCGCCCCACCGGCCACAGCGCGATGGCGGCAATTTTGAAATTGGCGATGCCGACCGGAATACCGATGATCGAAACGCACTGCACGATGCCGGCGGCGATGTGTGACAGGCATAGCCACCAGCCGAACAGCACCAACCAGATAATGTTGAGCAGCGAACCGCCGGCGGAGAGCAGCGCATTGCTTTTTTCCGGGTAGAGTTCATCGACGTGAATTGCCTCATTGCCGAAAGGCACCAGCGACAGCTTGGTGATTTCCCAGCAGGAGCGGGTGAGCGGCAGCGTGATGACCAGCAGCACGCTGAACACCGTGGCGATGAGCCAACCCAGCGTGGTGAAGAAACCGCCCAACACAAAATTAAGAATATTCAGTACAGTACGCATAGACGTCATTCTGCTCTAATGATGGCCAAACCGCGATGCGGGCGTATTCACGATAAAAACGCAAATCTATTCTACCCTTTTTTTAGCGCTAGAGTGCCACTGCTTATCACAGGTAAACTGGCAGATATCCGTTATTTAATCTCAACATAGTCATGGCGCGACGATATGGAACTTAAAGCGACATCGCTGGGGAAACACCTGGCTCAGCACCCTTATAACCGCGTGCGGTTGCTGCACGCCGGCGTTGAGGTGAGCGGGGAAAAACATGAATACCTGATCCCCTTCAATCAATTGATTCAGGTCAGGTGCAAGCGCGGCATCGTCTGGGGCGAGCTGGAATTTGAATTGCCGGACGAAAAAGTGGTGCGGCTGCACGGCACCGAATGGCAGGAAACGCAGCGTTTTCATCATTATCTGCAGCAGGCCTGGCAGCAGTGGAGCGCAGAAATGAGCGAGGTCAGCGCCGGCGTGTTGCAACAGCAGGTGGCGCAGATCCAGCGCATCGAGCAGCAAGACAAATGGTTTAAAAAGTCTGAGCTGGGCAAGCTGCAGCAGCAAATCCACGAGGCTTTCTCCGCGTTGCCGATGCCGGTGGCGCGTCTGGATGAGTTTGATAACTGCCGGGCTGATTATCATCTGTGTCTGCAATGGCTGCAGCAGGGGCTGCGCAGCGTCGAACAACGCAACCGGCAGTGGACCGAGCGCATGCTGGAGCAACATCACGACTTCTTCCAGACCGTCGAGAGTTCACCGCTCAATGACTCTCAGAGCCGTGCGGTGGTCAACGGCGAGGATTCCGTTCTGGTATTGGCGGGGGCCGGCAGCGGCAAAACGTCGGTGCTGGTGGCGCGCGCCGGCTGGCTGCTGCGCCGTCAGGAGGCGGAGCCGGGCCAAATTTTGCTGTTGGCGTTCGGCCGTCAGGCAGCGAGTGAGATGAATGATCGCATCAAAGCGCGTTTGGGCGATGTCGGCATTCAGGCCAAGACATTCCATGCATTGGCGCTGCAGATCATTCAACAGGGCAGCCGCAAAGCCCCGGCCATCAGCCGATTGGAAACCGATGCCAAAGCGCGCAAAGCGTTGCTGATTACCCATTGGCGACAACAGTGCGCAGAGAAAAAAGCCCAGGCCAAGGGGTGGCGTCAATGGTTGAGCGACGAACTGGAATGGGAAGTGCCGGAAGGCGACTTTTGGCAGGATCAACGCCTGGCGGATCGGCTGGCGGGCCGCTTGGAACGCTGGCTGGGGCTGATGCGCATGCACGGCGGCAGCCAGGCGGAAATGATTGAGCAGGCGGATGAAGAAATCCGCGATCTGTTTTCAAAACGCATCCGGCTGATGGCACCGCTGCTGAAAGCCTGGAAAAGCGCCTTGAAAGAGGAAGGGGCGGTGGACTTCTCCGGTCTGATCCATCAGGCGGTCAATATTCTCGACAAGGGGCGCTTTGTCAGCCCGTGGAAACATATTCTGGTCGATGAGTTTCAGGATATCTCGCCGCAGCGTGCGCTGTTGCTGGCGGCGCTGCGTCGACAAAACAAACAGACCTGCCTGTTTGCGGTGGGGGATGACTGGCAGGCGATTTATCGCTTCAGCGGCGCAGAGTTGACGTTAACCACGGCGTTCACCACTCACTTCGGTGAAGGGGCGCAGTGCGCGCTGGACACCACTTATCGCTTTAATGAACGTATCGGTGAGGTAGCCAACCGGTTCGTGCAGCAGAACCCGCACCAGTTGAAAAAACCGCTCAACAGCCTGAGCAAGGGCAATAAAAAGTCGGTGGCGATCCTGCCGCACGAGCAGCTGGAGCCCTTGCTGGATAAACTGAGCGGCTATGCCAAGCCGGACGAGCGTATTCTGGTACTGGCGCGCTACCATCATCTGAAACCGGAAGCGCTGGCGAAAGCGGCCACCCGCTGGCCCAAGCTGGATCTGGAGTTTATGACCATCCACGCCAGCAAGGGGCAGCAGGCGGAATACGTCATCATCGCCGGTTTGCATGACGGGCGTGACGGTTTCCCGGCCGTGGCGCGCGAGTCGGTGTTGGAAGAGGTGCTGCTGCCACAGCCGGAGGATTTTCCGGATGCCGAAGAGCGCCGCCTGCTGTATGTCGCATTGACTCGCGCCAAACACCAGGTCTGGCTGTTGCAGGATCGTGAACGCCCTTCGGTGTTCGTCGAACAGCTGCAAGATCTTGGCGTACCGGTGCAGAAAAAACCGTAGGCATCAGGCCTGGCGGTAGCCAGGCCGCGAGGACTATTTCAGGCGCTATTGCAGATAGCGCTGATAGTCGGGGATGGCGATCTCCACCTCGCTTTTGAACAGCGGAGAGTCGATCAGAAAGTCCGCGGTCGAGCGGTTGGTGGCCACCGGGATATTCCATACGGTCGCCAGCCGCAGAAGCGCCTTCACGTCCGGATCGTGCGGTACCGCGTTCAGCGGATCCCAGAAGAAGATCAGCATGTCTATCTTGCCTTCCGCAATCAATGCGCCAACCTGCTGATCACCCCCCATGGGGCCACTCAGCATGCTGGTGACCGGAATGCCGCTGGCGCGCTGGATCAGGTTACCGGTGGTGCCGGTGGCGTACAGCTGGTGCTGCGCCAAAATGCTCTTGTGGCTCTCTACCCACTCCAACAGGGCCTGTTTGCGGTGATCGTGCGCCACCAGCGCAATGTGTTTGCGCGCGGCGATAGTGCGGGTGGTCAATTCCATCTCGGTGTCCTTCGCTAATCGGGGATGTGCGACAGATTACTGAAACTGTTTTTCACTGCCTAGCGTTTGCGCTTGAAAATGCGAAGAAAAGGCGCCTTTGCGGGGAAAGACGCCGGGAAGGATCAGCGAACCGGTTGTTTATTGGCCCACCGCAGAAAACGCTTCTGTGTTTCCTTGTCGGCTTGCTGGAACCAATATTGCAGCATCTGTTCCGACACGTTTTCCCCTTTCAGCGTGACCGTTGGAGCGTTCAGCGGCGTGCCGGCCAGCGAGGGCGTTGAGGGATTATCGGCGTTCGCCTGAACGAAGGCCGCGACGGAGGCGGAGCGATTCTGGCGGTTGTAATCTGTCATCACCTTTTCCAAATCGGCATTGAAGGTGACGCTGTCGGGATGCAGCACGTCATGCCGGAACGGCAGGGCGTTGCCGTCTTTATCGACCACCAGATAATTCAACGTCTTGTCAAAGCGTTGCGCATCGCGATCGTTCTCGATGCGCGGCAGTTCGATCGCCACCTGGCTGATCTTTTGCGTATTGAAGGAGGCAACCAGCGGCAGGGAAGCATAGGCCTGCGTATGCTGGCCGGCGCGGACGTTTTTGGTCACTTTAAACAGCAGCTGGTGCTGTCCGCCATCCAGTTCAAGACTGTCGGCGCCTTTTAACAACGAACCTGTCATTTTCTTGCCGTCGACCACCAGCAGGTCGATGTCCGGGGAGAGTTTCAGGGTCGTAGCCGCGGCAGGCATGCTGATGCTGAGCAACGCCGCAACCACCAGACCAAATTTCATCATTATCTCCTTATAAAGTGACGTAGCTCTAAGTGTTGAACACGGCACAGGTTGTGTCAAAATTTTTCAATCGGGCGTTATGTTTACATTTTTACATATTTTATCGCGATTAGACACGACCATGAGCAGCTGAACCGCGACAGCCTCTGACCATAAGATTGCGCTGAAGTTTCCCTCGCGTTGCGTTTAGCCGAGCGGGTGCCGATCGGTTACACTCGAAGCGGAGAGTGGCGGTGTGATAAACGGGAGTTGAAAGATGCAAGATCAAGAGATTATCGAGCTGTTGCAGCAGGTGAAAACTATCGCGCTGGTCGGTGCCAGCGATAACCCGTCGCGGCCCAGCTATGGGGTGATGGCATATCTGTTGGCGCAAGGCTACCAGGTGATCCCGGTCAGCCCAAAACTGGCGGGGCAGACGCTGCTGGGGCAGCCGGTTTACGCTACGCTGGCCGCTATACCGCAGCCGGTGGATATGGTTGACGTGTTTCGCAATTCGGAGGCGGCTTACGGCGTGGCGCAAGAGGCGATAGCGATCGGCGCCAAGGCGCTGTGGCTGCAGATTGGCGTGATTAACGATCAGGCGGCGGAGCTGGCGCAACAGGCCGGGCTGCGCGTGGTGATGGATCGCTGTCCGAAAATCGACATTCCGCGTTTGGGGCTGGAGCGCTGAATAAAAAGGGCCTGGCGCGATGCCAGGCCCTCTCGGGTTTCTCAGGTCTTGGCGCGGTCAATTGCGCAAGCGTGGCGCCTGTAGCTGGTGGCGGATGGATTCCGCCAGTTCATCCAGCGATGGTTGCTCGGGGTGTGCCTCCTGGGCTTCGCTATCCAGCTGTGCTTCCGCCAGATAGGTGTGTACCGGTTGGCCTTCCTCGTCTTCCATCACCACGTGGTACCAAGGGGCGGAACGCAGTTCATCGTTCGCCGCTATCTCGTCAGCTTTGGGTTGTTCCAAAGAGTATTCCGGGTCGATATCGATCACGACACCCAAATACCCCAGCAGTTTATGCCTAACCTGTTGTCCGATACCGAATTTGCTGGCAATCATGATGACCTCCTGAGAAACAATGCCTTGCTCATATATGGGGGCAAGGCAGCGCATTTCAAGTTACATCACCCGACAAGCGAATCCTTTCAGGTACAGCCCCTCAGGATACGTGGCGATCACCGGGTGATCGGCAGCCTGCCGGAACTGCTCTATAAATTGTACATCACGTCCGGCATCTACAGCGGCGTCGGCCAAAATTTTCTGGAACAGGTCGGTCGGCATCAGCCCGGAGCAGGAGAAGCTGAGCAGAATGCCGCCCGGATTCAGCAGCTGCAGCGCCAGCATGTTGATGTCTTTGTAGCCGCGGCAGGCGCTAGCCAGCTGGTTTTTGTTCTCGACGAACTTCGGCGGATCCATGATGATCAGATCGAATTTCTCGCCCTGGGTGCGGTAGTTGCGCAGCAGTTGGAACACGTCATCGCGGACGAACTCCGCTTTGCTCAGATCCAGCTTGTTGAGCTCGACGTTCTGCCGGGCGATATCCAGCGCCGCCTGCGAGGTATCCACGCTGATTACCTGCGCGCAGCCGCCCATCAGAGCGGAAACGGCGAAGGCGCCGGTGTAGGAGAAGCAGTTCAGCACCCGACGGCCGGCGGAGTAATTGCGCGCCGCCAGGCGGCTATCGCGCTGGTCGAGGTAGAAACCGGTCTTGTGCCCCTGCTGAATGTCCACCAGCAGCTTCATGCCGTGTTCGGTGATCGGCAGCAGTTCCGGGGGCAGATCGCCCAGCACCGGGCCCTGTGCCAGCGGCAGGCCTTCTTTTTTGCGCACCGCAACGTCGGAGCGATCGTAGATCGAACATTCCGGGTAGCAATGTTGCAGGGCGGAAAGCAGGGCCGGGCGCTGGTATTCGGCACCGGCGGACAGCAGCCGCAGCACCAGGAAATTCTGGAAACGATCGATAGTGATGCCCGGCAGGCCGTCGGACTCGCCGGCGATCAGGCGGTATCCGTCCAGACCGTCGCGCTGCGCGACCCAATCGCGCCAGCTTTGCGCTTGCTGCAGGCGGCGGATGAAGAAATCGATGTTAATCTCTTCATCTGGCTGGAAGGTCCAGACGCGTGCGCGGATCTGCGACTCGGGCGAATAGGCGCCGCGCGCCAGCCATTTTCCCTGGCTGTCGAGAATATCGATGGTTTCACCGGAGTGGGCTTTGCCCTCAACGCGTTGAACGGCGCCGGAGAACACCCAAGGGTGGCGACGGAGTAAGGACTTTTCACGTCCTTTGGCGAGAAACAGGCGTACGGTCATAATTAATAATGCTGCCAGCTAGGAGAAAAAGAGTGACACGGCGGTGCAAAAGCACGGCAATGCCATAACGAAAACTGAATAAGGGGGCGATTATGACACAAGTTTGCATAGCTGCGTATGTGTATGGCGTGGTGCAGGGGGTCGGGTTCCGCTATTCCACACAGCGGCAGGCCGAGGCGCTGGGGGTGACCGGCTATGCGCGCAACCTTGATGACGGCAGCGTTCAGGTGGTGGCCTGCGGCACGCAGGCGCAGGTGGACAAGCTGGTGGCGTGGTTGAAACAGGGCGGCCCGCGCAGCGCGCGCGTCGAACGCGTGCTGGTGGAGCCGCAGGGCGTGGTCGATTACGCCGGGTTTGGCATTCGCTATTGAATGCCGGGCTGCAGCGGCGCTGCGGGCGGAGCGGTCAGATGCATTTTACCGGTTTCGGCAATCCGGCGATCTTGGTGGCTTGTTTAGCCGGCCCCTTCGGGAACAGGCGATACAGATAGCGGCTGTTGCCTTTTTCTTCGCCGTATTTTTGCGCCATGGCCTTGACCAGCATGCGAATCGCCGGGGAGGTGTTAAATTCCTGATAGAAGTCGCGCACGAAGCGCACCACTTCCCAGTGTGCTTCGGTGAGCACGATCTCTTCCTGTGCCGCCAGCAGTGGCGCCAGCCCTTCATGCCAGTCGGCGCTGTTTTTCAGATAGCCCTGCGCGTCAGTGTCGATAACCCGACCTTCAAACTCCAACATACTGCCTCGATAACGGATAATTCGGAACGGCCGTCAGTTTAGCAAATTTTTTCGGCCGCAAAAAACAAAGCCCCGCCGGAGCGGGGCCAGGAAGGCATGCGTAACGTGCGATCAGTTGCTGCGGGCGAAGCCCAGAATGCTCAACAGGCTGATGAACATGTTGTAGAGCGACACGTACAGGCTAACGGTGGCGCGAATGTAGTTGGTCTCGCCGCCGTGAATGATGTTGCTGGTTTCCCACAGGATCGCGCCGGCAGAGAACAGGATGAACAGCGCGCTGATAGCCAGGTGCAGGGCAGGGATCTGCAGGAACAGGTTGGCGATCACCGCCACCAGCAGCACCACAAAACCGGCCATCATCATGCCGGACAGGAACGACATGTCTTTACGGGTGGTCAGCACGTACGCCGAGCAGCAGAAGAAGACGGCTGCGGTACCGCCCAGCGCCAGCATGATCAGGTCGCCCGCGCCGGCGTTCAGGAACGAGCTGAGGATTGGGCCAAGGGCGTATCCCATGAAACCGGTCAGCGCGAACGCCGCCAGAATGCCCGCCGGGCTGTTGGCCAGTTTATGGGTCAGGAACATCAGGCCATAGAAACCGACCAGCATCAGCAGCAGACCCGGAGCCGGCAGACCCAGCATCGTGCTGGCGGTTGCGGTCAGGGCTGAGAAGGCCAGGGTCAGGGATAACAGGAAATAGGTGTTGCGCAGGACTTTATGCGTGCTGAGCAGCGAGTCGCGCGAAGAAGATGAGACGACAATGCGGTCCATAATGCTCTCTCTTATCAAGCCATCACAAAATAATCCCGATAATAGGCAGCGCAAGCGCTTGATTAAAGTTTGTTTACCAATCTTTACCCTTAGTTATCATTACGGCAACAGCGGGGGGGAGGTGCGCGTTTGTTCGCCGTTTGCTGCGCCTTCGCCGATTTTTCGCGCGGTTGAACGCGCTTGGGCTTTACAAGCGAATGAGGTCTGTTTATAGTGCGCGTCGTTGCGGAGGGGTGGCCGAGTGGCTGAAGGCAACGGTCTTGAAAACCGTCGACGGGAAACCGTTCCAGAGTTCGAATCTCTGCTCCTCCGCCATACATTCTGACCCCGTGCTCTCTGAGCACGGGGTTTTTTGCTTTTGCGTGCTCAGAAACTGGGGAGCTTTTGCAGGAAACGCGATCGGCTATTGATAAGGGCCACGCATCGGTGAGATTATGCGGTCATCAAGGTTGGCTGCCCGGATGCCTGCTGCTGCCAGGCGCCGCCGGGGTGATAATCAACGCCACCTTATCAATTTCGCTTAATGCTCTTATGGAGACAGAGATGAACTGGTATCAAGTCGCCCTATGGACCATGATATTTTTGAAGTCCGGCGCTTTCCTGGTGTTCGTGTGGTGGTGGATGTTCAAACGCGCGACCAAACCCTATGTGCGCCCGCAAGACGTCGTGGTGGATGATAAGCCGTATGATGAGAACCTCACCATGGAAGAGGTGATGAAGAATCACGGCATCGTCCGCACGGATATGTCGGTAAAATAGTCCCTCCCCAATCGGTATCTGGGGCGTGTTTGCCATAAACGCGCCCTTTGTACTGTTTCTGCCTCTCCATTACATTCTGTTTTCACGTTAACGGCATAGCGTGACCGGGAAAAGCACGCCATGAACGATGTACGCATCCTGCCGAACTTTACGCATCGAAAAAACGCCGTTCTTAATGCCGAGAGAGATCATGGGGATTTCTTTGGTCAGTTCGTCCGGTGCGTTGTCGTCGGGGGTTTTGCTGATTTCTCGGTGGGTAGTCATGTAAAACCCGTGAGCTAACCTCCTTATATCTAAGTTTATTTTTCTATCCAGGCTATAGGTTTTTCCTCTTACGGTAATGTCCCCGCGCTGCACGATCATGGCATGGTGTTCGTCATAGATGAATAAACTGCCCGTCACTTTTAATTCCAGGTCATCGCCTGAAGCTAATCGTTTTTTAGTTATCGTATCGGCCTGGCAATTCATATGCACAGGTGCGGCGGGTGTTAAAACGCGAAACAGGACAATGAAGAGGATCACCGCCAAAAATCCGATAATCAGTATTTTGGGATTGTGCAATGCGGCCATTTATTTTCCGTTGAGAATTTTGTAGGTGACACACTGGGTATATTGATCTTGCGCACTGAGATAACACACACCGAGAAAGGTGTTATAAGTCAACGTGTGCTTTACGGAGGAGAAATAGATATCCGCCTTGCTGTTGATGCAATCGACGCCGCTGCTCTCTAACGCTTGGTTAACCATGCTTTTTTCCAGATTGTCATCAATATGCTTGTCCGCATCCAGAGAATACAAGGTGCAGCGGTCTTTTTTTCCTAGCGGAACTAATTTTTCTCTCGGTTGATCGGGCGGTTCAATAGGATAGAAGGCCGCGATGAACAACAGCGGAATACATACGCCGCAGATAGCGGCAATAGCGCTAATCTTTACCTTCTTCTGCGGTGACGTGATATGAGATCCGACAACCGGCTGGGGAGGCGAAAGCGGCTCTGATGTGGAAGAGGGCGGCGTTTCGTTCACGGTTGTCTGCGGTGATGGATAAATATCAATCATGGCGGTAAAGCAAAAGCCGACTTTCGCCAGGGTCTTTATGGGGGAGGTTTCTCTCCCCAGCAGTTTGAATGCTTTCCTTATTTCACTGACGGCCACATTGAGGCTGATCGATGAGCCTGAAAAACCATACTCTTCCCATACCTTTTATATCAACATCTCACGTTTCAATGGGATATTCGGATGAGTCAGCATTTCAATTAACAGGCGTGAAGCCGGGTTGGATATCCGTATCGATGACTCATCATTGTCAATGAGTTGGAGACGACACGCGTTTGCGTCATAGATAACGCAGAGGTCGATAATATATTTCATGTATTCAGGTTTTTATAATGATATAGGCTTCCAGTTCGCGGCTAGTATTTAGTGAAACTTCGGAGAGGTCAAGGTTCCGGACGGAAAACATAAATAATTCAGGTCTTTTTTTATTTTTCCGGCGAAAGGAATGTGCGGTGAATTACCCTCTTGTCGGTCTTTTTTGGTGTTAAATTCTGAAAATGCAATATTTTATAGATTATAATAATTAAAATTTACGTTAATAAAAATAATGTTCCTGTTGTTAATGGTTTGATGCAGAATTATCTTAGTGTTTTACGACACCGGTTTACGTGCCAGTCGCTTATTGTTTGCTCCCGAACGGCAATGCGAATTTTCCAAGAAGACGGCGGGTATTTAGTGCAAGGTATCGCCGTTATCCTTAGCCATGGATGGAGGAAGTATGCTCAGTATCGGTATCGTATCTGAAAACATCTTTTTCAGAGAGGCGATAAAAAGAATATTGATGCCAAGGATTTTTCATAAAGATCACGTTATTGCCTACTACGACGATCTGCCTTTGGCTATGGGGCGTAATTGCCACGATATTCTGATCGTCGATGATGCGGTAAAAAGCATGCTGCGCTTTAGCATGGCGATGACATTATTGTCTGCTATTCATGGCGTAAAGGTTTTTTTGACGACGGAAGAAAAACGCCGTCTTTTATTCCGTTCCGTCTCGCGTGATGTGGTTGTGCTCGATAAAAAAATCAGTATCCCCGGTATGAGTAAAGAGTTTTCTTTTCTGGTGGATAAGGTCACGCAGTGCTCTGCATTAAATGGAGACGTTGAGGGCGGAACGGTTCGCAATACGAAAAACCGCCTGACGGAAAGTGAGGTGGAAACGCTCCATTTGCTTTCCTTCGGCTATACGGTGACTCAGGTTTCCCGAATTCTTGATAAAAGCGTAAAAACGGTCAGCACGCATAAATGCAGTGCGTTACGCAAAATGGGATTGAAAAATCGAGTGCACAACTTATTGGAGATTTCATCCGGTTTCTCGGAGGTTATCTAGAAATCGTTATGTTCACCGTTTTCATTACCGGCTGACGAATAACTCGATGGCTTGATTTTATAAAAACAGGAATGTGTTCACCCTTTTGCCTCTGTATTACGGGGAGGGATTATTTCATCCCGCCGGCAGCGGCCGTTTTTTATTTATTCCCTCAAACCAAACTGTTATGGAGTTTTATCTCATGATGAAGAAGATGCTTTCTGTTGCAATCATGGCGGCTGCGGTCGCTGCGCCAGTGGCTTTTGCTGAAGACAATTCCGCCGGTGGCGTCATTAACTTTACCGGCGCCATTACCGACACCACCTGTACGATTAACGGCGGCAAGAGCGCGGATTTCACCGTAGCGCTGAGCCCGATCTCGGTGACTGACGCGGGTAACACCGTTGGGCCAATCACCAAGAACAAGAAGTCCTTCTCGCTGACCTTCTCCGGCTGTTCGCCGGCGGCCGGTACCGCAGGCACTCCGCTGAAAATCTACTTCTCCTCGGCGGATAACATCTCCACCGACGGCAAATATTTGCTGAACAACTCGGTCAACGAGAACGACGCTTCCGTCGCGAAGAACGTGGGCTTCTCTCTGGCGGAAACCGGTTCTTCCACCCCCATCCAGCTGAACGTGCCTTATGTCACCGACATCATGGGCGACAAAGCGGCACCGGATTCAGAAACCCTGACGTTGGACGCGTACTACTACAAAACCAACGCCGAAGCGGCAAAAGTGGGCGCTCTGAGCTCCAACGTGACTTACACCATTTCTTACCTGTAATCGCGCTGACAGCCAGGCCCTTGATGGGCCTGGCCACCCGGGGGAACGATGAAAAAATACATGATGATAGCGGCGTTGTTGCTCGGTTCCGTTGGTGCCCAGGCCAATGTGGTGGTTAACGGGACGCGGGTGATCTACCCGGCAAACAACAAGGATGTGATTGTCCAACTGCTGAATAACGGCGCCGATCCCTCACTGGTTCAGGCCTGGATAGACGACGGCGATATCAATTCCACCCCGGAAACCGCCAACGTGCCGTTTTTGCTGTCGCCGCCGGTGGTGAAAGTGAACGGCAACAGCGGGCAGCAGCTGCGCATTCAGAAAGTCGGCGCCGCATTGGCGGCGGATCGCGAATCGGTGTTCTATCTCAACGTGCTGGATATCCCGCCGACGCCAGAAAACCTCCAGGGCACCAATACGCTGCAGTTGGCGATCAAGTCACGCATCAAGCTGTTCTACCGCCCGCAGACGCTAACCCGCGGCGTAGAAAACGCGATGGAAAAACTGACGCTGCAAGCCAATGGCAAAGGGTTCAACGTCATCAACAACAGCCCGTATTTCATCACGGTAGCGAATATCGGCCAGGGTACGGACAAGCATCTGCTGGTTGATTCGCTGATGGTCGCGCCGTTTTCCTCCCAGTTTGCTGCCAGCAAACGATCGGTCAGTAAAAACGTCCGTTATGACCTGATGTATATCGACGATCTGGGGGCTTACAAGTCTAAAGCCATCACCGCACACTAACCTGAAAGAACAACAATGAAGCTGAATAAAAAAGTCCTCTCGCTGCTGACCGCCTCTTCATTCTTGTTGCCGGATACGGCCTGGGCGGTGACGTTCGACACTTCGCTGTTGGCCGGCGAATCACGCGATTCCGATCTCTCGCGTTTTTACCTCAATAATGACATGCCTGCCGGCCGACAGGAGATCGATGTGTATGTCAACCATGACTGGAAAGGGCGCTATGCGCTGCTGTTTGGCACACAACGCGACGATATCCAAATCGACTACCAGGATGCGCAGCGGCTGGGCATCGATCTGAGTCAGTTGCCGAGGCCCCAGGCACCGTTGACGACGCTGTCGATCGCCACGCTGGTACAGGGTGGGCGGTTCGATATGGACGTCGGTGCGCTGAGCCTGCGGCTGACGGTGCCGCAGGCGCGGGTCAACCGGTCGGAGGCGGGATACGTGGATCCGGCCTTCTGGAATCGCGGCATCTCCGCATTGACGCTGGCTTACAACGCGACGTACTACCACGCCGAGGCGCGCGGCGACGGCAATCACAGCAACAATGACGATTTTTATACCGGGTTGGAATCCGGGATCAATCTGGCCGGCTGGCAATTTCGCGACAGCAGCAGCTTTCGCCACGGCAGCGGGCGGGGGAGCCACTGGCAGAACAACACGCGCTACCTGCAGCGCGGCTTCGCCGACATCAAGTCCAACCTGACCGCCGGTGATTTTTATTCGCCGGGGGATCTGTTCGACTCGGTACGCATCCGCGGGGTGGCGCTGGCGTCGGACATCAGCATGCGCCCCAACTCGCAGCAGGGCTTTTCACCGGTCGTGCGGGGCGTGGCGCAAACCAACGCCCTGGTGAAAGTGATGCAGAACGGCAACGTGATCTACCAGGAAAACGTGCCGCCGGGCGCCTTTACCCTCGACAGCATTCAGCCGACCGGCTCGGCGGGCGATCTGTGGGTGACGGTCAAAGAGGCGGATGGGCGCGAACAGTCGTTCAGCGTGCCGTTTTCCGCCGTACCCAACATGTTGAAACAGGGTGTCAGCCAATACAGCGTGCTGGCCGGCAAGGTGAACGAAAGCAATACCGATTACGATCCCGGCTTTGTGCAGGGTACCCTGCAGTACGGTTTCAACAACCTGGTGACCGGTTATGCCGGCAGCATTTTGAGCGACGACTATCAGGCCTGGCTGCTCGGCAGTGGCTGGAACCTGCCGATAGGGGCGGTGTCCATCGACCTGACGCATGCCGATACCCGCCTGAAAAACCGCCGTGAAAGCGGGCAAAGTTTCCGCATTGCCTACAGTAAATTCCTCGACGTCACCGCGACCAACTTCACGCTGGCGGCCTACCGTTACTCCACCCGCGGTTACTACAGCTTTACCGACGCCATTTACTCCAATGACGGCTACCGCCAACTGGAACGGCAGTTTGACCGCTGGCGCGACGAGGAGGGCGTGTCCGAACTGGATATGAACACCTGGGACGCGCTGCGTTCCGCCCGGCCGAAAAATACCTTTACGCTTAACCTGAACCAGCGTCTTAACGAAGGGTGGGGCACGCTGTTCTTCTCCGGTTCCCAGCGCGATTACTGGACGGCCAACGCGAAAAGCCGCGAATACCAGCTGGGATACTCCAACAATCTGGGGCGCGTCAGCTACTCCGTTTCCGCCAGTCGGGTGCGTAATAGCCAGCGTGAGGAAGAAACGCGTTATTACCTGTCGTTCAGCCTGCCGCTGTCGGTGTTCGACAACAACGCTTATCTCAGCACCGGCCTGTCGGCGACGGACTCTCACTATCAGCAAAGCACGGTCAGCCTGAGCGGCAACGCGCTGGAATCCAACCGCCTGAGCTACTCGCTGAGCGGCAGCAATCGCAGCGGCGGAGACAACATGGCCGGCCTCAATGCGGCCTATCGCACCCGCCTCTCGACGCTCGGCGTCTCCTACAGCGAAGGCAACGACTATCGCCAGAGCGGCCTCAGCGCGCGCGGCAGCCTGGTGGCGATCCCCTGGCATGTGCTGGCGTCGAACGAAATCGGCAACACCATGACGGTGGTCGAAGCGCCGCAGGCCGAAGGGCTGATGGTCAACGGCGACGAAAGCATTGTGACCAACGCGCAGGGCCTGGCGCTGGTGCCTTATGCTACGCCGTACCGGCAAAATTCGGTCACGCTGTCGGATACCGGCCACAGCAGCGGGGCGGAAATCAGCGGCAACGTTGCCAACCACGTGCCGTACTACGGTGCGGTCAGCTACCTGAAATTCGAGACTGACCCACGTCGGCCATTCCAGCTGCGAGCGCAGCGTGCCGATGGCGCACCGCTGCCGTTCGGTGCCGAAGTGCTGGATGAAAACGGCCGATCGATAGGCTTTGTCGGCCAGGCCAGCGTACTGTACCTGCGCGCCGAACAGCCGCCGACGGCGTTGACGGTGCAACTGCGCGACGGCCGTTGCCGCATCGCCAAACCGACTCTGGCGCTCGACGCGTCGCCCGGCGTTTGCCGCTAATACAGGATAACCGAACCTATGATCAGGCTGATTTTTTTGCTGCTGCTGTCTGGGCTGTTCAGCGGCTATAGCTATGCTTCCTGCTATGGCAAGGGGGTGGAGTTTGCGTCGCCGATTTTCGTCGATCTTTCCGATAAGCTGAGCGCCAATACGCCGGTATGGGAGGCGCAATACAATACCCAGTACATCGGCACCTTTAACTGCAGCAAGTCCAAAAGCAACTTTTCCTACACCATCAAACTTCCGACGAAAGACTCGCAGGCCGCGATTTTCGGTTTTAACGATGGCCAACAGTGGGTCCGCGCAGAAATCACCAACAAGATAAGTGACAGAACGTTGAGGGGGAGAGGGGAACACTCTGCTTCAGAATTAAATTCCCCGATGACCATTCGTTATTCTCTGGTGCAAAAGCCTAAGGATGGGCGGGTGGTACCGGGCGATACGCTGATGCTCGATGATGCTTTAATGGTGAGTTATCTCGCGTCAATTATTTTGGCCGGTCGGCGACAATTAAAATGGCCGGTTCACTACGGCGCCAGTGATGCCGCCTCGGTTTTTATCTTTGCCATTTTCTTTCGATAACTTTCTCCCTTTAGTTCAAACAGATAACCGTGATGAACAAGCCGATCTGCTGCCGCCACCGCCATCGTTTCATCCACGAAGATTTCTCCC
>NZ_JBZXDO010000007.1:0-232573 GCF_058725505.1 Serratia sp. A07 | reverse complement strand
ACACCGAAGGTGTTTTGGTGAGACCAAGACAATATTCAGCTTGTTTACAGATTGGTTCTGATGGCGACACGAGAGTGGCGCGGTTGGAATAAAACGAATTTGCCTGGCGGCAATAGCGCGGTGGTCCCACCTGACCCCATGCCGAACTCAGAAGTGAAACGCCGTAGCGCCGATGGTAGTGTGGGGTCTCCCCATGCGAGAGTAGGACACTGCCAGGCATCAAATAAACGTTATCAGTGTGACGACTGGTAATGCGCAAATCGCAGAGCGCGATTTTGCCGGCATCGAGAGATGCAACGTAAAAGAATCGGTGGAGCGGTAGTTCAGTTGGTTAGAATACCTGCCTGTCACGCAGGGGGTCGCGGGTTCGAGCCCCGTCCGTTCCGCCACTTATTTAATTATGCCTGCTTTATTAGCAGGAATAATGTTAAGCGAGATTTAGGGGCGTAGCTCAGTTGGTAGAGCACCGGTCTCCAAAACCGGGTGTCGCGAGTTCGAGTCTCTCCGCCCCTGCCATATTAAGAACCCTTTGCGAAAGCAAAGGGTTTTTTTTGCCTATCATTTTTCTTCCTTACCGCTTTGGAACAGAGCACATGGATGTTAGGTGCCGATGTTTGCCCGATCCTGGTTGCTCCATCTTTCTTCCGATCTTTACCCCCGTGACCTCCTGATTCCCTTGCTGTTTTGCATTATCTCCTCTCAGAAGGCGATGAGCGCGTTTTTGCTTGATAGACAGTCATGACCACGATGACGGCGTTTAAGGCCGCCATAACGCTTTAGGCTGCGGTATTTAAAGGTATTTTAAGTAATTGCCGAATCAAAGGCTGTTGATCGCTGTTTTGCAACCAGACGGCATACAGTGGGCGGATAATCGGCGGGATTTCAGCGGCGGCCACCAGCTGTGGGTACTCTTGTTCCCACTGGCTGGGCAGGAAAGCGCATCCGCCCGTGGTTTCCAGCAGCTGACGCGTCAGGTGAGCGGAGGTAGTGGTGAGCACCGGCACGTTATCGCCTTCCAGCATGCGGCTTTCCTGTTGGTGAAAGTCGGCTCCCCATTCCAGCTTGATGTAGGGCATTGGGGCTTGTTTATCACGATGCGCGGATGAGAACAGGCGTAATGAGAAATTGCTCAGCTGCTGGCTGGCCAATTCATCCATCTTCGGCGGTTCAGTGGTGATCAGTAAATCGAGCTGCCTTTCATGCAGTTGTTTTACCAAAGAGTGCCTTAATGCCACCCTGGCTTCGAGCTGTAGCGCCTCGCGTTGTTGATAGAGCGCCTGCAACCAGGGGGTCAGATAGGCTTCCCACAGCGAAGCGGTCGCGCCGATCGACAACTCGGTGTGTTGCAGCGAACGCACGACCTCCTTCTTCGCCAGCTGCCAGGTGTTCATCAGGCTCTCGGCATAGGGCAGAAGCCGCTCACCGGCAGGTGTCAGGCGGATATTATTGCGATGACGGGTAAATAAATTTGCGCCCAGCTGGTTTTCTAACTGACGGATGCGGAAACTGACCGCGGACTGCGTTAAGTACAAAGATTCTGCGGCTCTGCCAAAGTGACGCGTTCTACTGACCTCCAAAAAGGTTTTCAGTAATTCGGTATCCACACCTATCTCCAAAAAAATTTGTCGTTAAGATTTAAATGTTTTGTTTTACACGCTGTCAAGCCTATCTAATACTCCGCGCCATAAACAGCACGGCCATAAGAGAATTAGGAGCGTGTCAGATGGCGGATAGCTTCACCACGACCAATCGTTTTTTTGATAATAAACATTACCCTCGCGGGTTCTCCCGTCACGGCGATTTCACCATTAAAGAGGCGCAATTGCTAGAGCGCTTCGGCTACGCGTTTAACGAGCTGGACTCGGGCAAACGTCAGCCAGCCACTGAAGAGGAACAGCTGTTCGTCGCAGTGTGCCGCGGTGAGCGCGAAGCGGCTACCGAGCAGGAAAAAGTATGGGCTAAATATCTGGCGCGCACACGTCGCCCGAAGAAATTCCATACTCTGTCCGGCGGTAAACCGCAGGCTGACGCAGTAGAAGATTACAGCGACAGCGACGACTAAAGACGATGGGGCCTGCGGGCCCCATTTTCTATTCCAGACTACGATGCAGTTGTAACAGCAGACGGTCCATACTGCGATAGCCCAGCGCTTCGCAGAGGTGGCTCCTGTTGAGCTCCGCATCCCCCGCCAAATCCGCCAGCGTGCGCGCCACTTTCAAAATGCGCTGCCAGGCGCGGACCGATAACCCCAGCGCGTTTAATGTTGCCTCCAAAAACTCGGCGTCTGCTGCCTGCAGAACGCAATCACGTTCCACTTCGCGGTTGCTCAACAGCGCGTTGACTTTCCCGGCGCGTTCGAGCTGCCGGGCGCGTGCCTGCTGCACCCGCTTCCGCACCTGCTCACTGCTCTCTCCATGCGTTTTCCGCTGACTGAGCGTACCCGGCGGTAACAGCGGCACTTCGATAGAAAGATCGAAACGGTCGAGAAAAGGCCCTGACAGCCGGGCCAGATAGCGTAATACCTGCTGCGGCGAGGCGCGATTGTGTAACCCCTGATAATGCCCGGTCGGGCTGGGGTTCATTGCCGCAATCAACTGCACTCTGGCGGGGAAACAGACCTTGGCGTTGGCGCGTGAAATTACGATCTCGCCGGACTCCAGCGGCTCACGCAGCGCATCCAGCACCTTACGCTCGAATTCCGGTAGCTCATCCAGAAACAGCACGCCGTTATGCGCCATAGAGATTTCACCCGGGCGCGGCAGTGAGCCGCCGCCGACCAACGCCGCCATCGATGCACTGTGATGCGGTGCGCGAAACGGCCTCTGGCGCCATGGCAGGGCGGCGGGGATATGGTGCTGCAAGCTGGCGACCGCCAGGCTTTCCAGCGCCTCATGCTCCGTGAGCGGCGGCAGCAAGCCCGTGAGGCGGCTGGCCAACATGGTTTTACCGGTGCCCGGCGGCCCAATCAGCAGCAGGTTATGCCCGCCGGCGGCGGCGATCTCCAGAGCCCGCTTGGCCTGTTCCTGGCCGATGATGTCGCGCAGATCGGCGCTGTCGCAGGCGTTGTCCACAGCGGGAGGCATGGCTGCCACCGGCAATTCGCCCTGGCCGAGGAGAAAGGCGCAGACTTCCAACAGGTGCCGGGCGGTATGGGATTGTGACTGTGCGATCAGGCCGACCTCAGCGGTATTGTCCGTCGAGAGGACCAGTTGTCGTCCTGCATCAGCCGCTGCCAGCGCCGCCGGGATCGCGCCCCTGACCGCCCGCAGTGAGCCGGACAGTGCGAGCTCGCCAAGAAACTCGTAACGCGCCAACGGTGCGAGGGGCAATTGCTCGGAGGCGGCGAGGATCGCCAGCGCTATGGGCAGATCGTAACGCCCGCCTTCTTTCGGCAGGTCGGCCGGCGCCAAATTGACGGTGATGCGCCGGGCGGGAAAGGTGAAACCGTTGTTGATCAGGGCGCTGCGCACTCGGTCGCGCGCCTCTTTCACCGTGGTTTCCGGCAGACCGACCAGCGTCAGGCCGGGCAGGCCATTGCTGATATGCACCTCCACCGTTACCGAAGGGGCCTGAACGCCGATGATGGCGCGGCTATAGATTACCGCCAATGACATATCGCTCTCCTTGCTGAGGGCAACATGATGCGCGATTCATTCTGGCTTCGCGCGGCGTTATTAGCGATTTTTCCCGGAGGTTCGCAGCGTAATTGCCGATTTTCATTTCAGCGAATGAGGTTGTGCGATCTGTCTCGCAGGCTGCGGCAATACCCATTAACAATATCGCCGAAGGCTGCAACACATTAGCGGCCCAGACGCATTGCAACCATAGGCTTAATGGGTGTATTTAACAATTGATTAAAAGAAAAATCACTTCTTTAACAAACTCCGACCGCCGCCGCATTCTGCCCGGCAGCCGCTAAGCCTCCTGACTTCGTACTCTACGGTAGGGATAACACTATGTTTGGTTGGACCCCGCTGCAACGCAATGCGGCAATCGCCAGCTTTTCAAGCTGGACGCTCGATGCTTTCGATTTTTTCGTGCTGGTATTCTTACTCAGCGATATCGCGCAATCCTTTCACGTTGGCCTGGAACAGGTGACGTTGGCGATTCTGCTCACGCTGGCGGTGCGGCCTATCGGCGCGCTGATCTTCGGGCGCGCGGCGGAAAAATATGGCCGCAAGCCGATCCTGATGCTGAATATCGTCTTCTTCTCGGTGTTTGAGCTGTTCTCCGCCGCCGCGCCCTCGCTGACGGTCTTTTTGCTGCTGCGGGTGCTGTACGGGGTTGCGATGGGCGGCATCTGGGGCGTGGCGTCGTCATTGGCGATGGAAACCATACCGGACCGCTCACGCGGCCTGATGTCGGGTATTTTCCAGGCCGGCTATCCGTTCGGTTATCTGCTGGCGGCGGTGGTGTACGGCCTGCTGTTCGAAACGGTCGGCTGGCGCGGCATGTTCGTTATCGGCGCAGCGCCGATCCTGCTGCTGCCGTTTATTTATTATTGCGTGCAGGAGTCGCCGGTGTGGCTGGCGGCGCGCGAACGCAAAGAAAGCACCGCCTTGCTACCGGTGCTGAAGAGCCACTGGAAGCTGTGCTGCTATCTGGTGCTGCTGATGGCGGCGTTCAATTTCTTCTCCCACGGCACGCAAGATCTGTATCCGGTATTTTTGAAAGTTCAGCACGGTTTCGACCCTAAAACCGTCAGTATCATTGCCATAAGCTACAATATCGCGTCCATTATCGGCGGCGTTTTCTTCGGTTCGTTATCGGAAAAGATCGGCCGTAAGAAAGCGATCATCATCGCCGCGCTGCTGGCGTTGCCGGTGATCCCGCTGTGGGCGTTTTCCAGCGGTTCACTGATGCTCGGGATCGGCGCTTTCCTGATGCAGTTTATGGTGCAGGGTGCCTGGGGCGTGATACCGACCTACCTGACCGAACTGGTGCCAGCCAACACCCGCGCGGTGCTGCCGGGGTTCGTGTACCAGCTGGGCAACCTGATCGCTTCGGTCAACGCCACGCTGCAAGCCACCATCGCCGAGCATCATGGGCACAATTACGGCCTGGCGATGGCGATCGTCGCCGGTACGGTGGCGGTGGCGATCGCCCTGTTGGTGTTCTTTGGCAAGGATACGCGCGGCAAGGCGATCACCGACGCGGTGAAAAATCCTGGCATGCGCGCCAACGTGTGAAAGAGTGGCGATTTGCGTGAGGTATGACCAGATTGCGCCGAATAATAACGCAAAAAAAGTGTTGTCATGCCGCGCGCGACTATGGTACCTCTGTAAGCATTAGTTCTGAATGAGCACAGTGAACAAACCCATTATGAAAGCCTTTGCCCAAGTGATTAGCCTAGTCGTGATTAGCGTGGTGGTGATTATTATCCCACCGTGCGGGGCTGCACTTGGACGAAGAAAGGCTTAGCAAACAAGCCGGAATCGCAAGAGAACCCCCGCACCGTCAGGTCCGGGGGTTTTTTATTGGCAAGAGAAAAGTGGAGCAAGGGGCAGAGCATGAAAAACAGAACAAAATCCTGCAGTTGTCGAAGTAAGGCGGGGAAATAACTATGAATGGCGCTCAGTGGGTAGTTCAAGCGTTGCGTGCGCAGGGTGTGGATACCGTATTCGGCTATCCGGGGGGGGCAATCATGCCGGTGTACGATGCGCTGTACGACGGCGGTGTGGAACACCTGCTGTGCCGCCATGAGCAGGGCGCCGCGATGGCCGCCATCGGCTACGCCCGCGCCACCGGCAAAGTCGGCGTTTGCATCGCCACTTCCGGCCCTGGCGCCACCAACCTGATCACTGGCCTGGCTGATGCGCTGCTCGATTCCGTTCCCGTTGTCGCCATCACCGGTCAGGTGGGTTCCGCGCTGATCGGCACCGATGCCTTTCAGGAGATCGATGTTCTCGGCCTGTCTCTGGCCTGCACCAAGCACAGTTTCCTGGTGGAATCGCTGGACGCTTTGCCGGGCATCATGGCGGAAGCGTTCGCCATCGCCGCAGGCGGCCGCCCTGGCCCGGTGCTGATCGATATCCCGAAAGACATCCAGCTGGCGCAGGGCGACTTGCACCCGCATCTGATGCCGGTCGACGAAGCGCCGGCGTTCCCGGCGGCAGCGTTGGCAGAAGCGGCCGAGCTGCTGGCGCAGGCGCACAAACCGATGCTGTACGTCGGCGGCGGCGTGGGCATGGCACAGGCGGTGCCGGCGCTGCGTGAATTTATCGCCGTGACCCGCATGCCGAACGTCGCCACCCTGAAAGGACTGGGCGCGCCGGATGCGCAAGATCCGCTGTACCTCGGCATGTTGGGCATGCACGGCACCAAGGCTGCCAACCTGGCGGTGCAGGCGTGCGATTTGCTGATTGCCGTCGGTGCGCGTTTCGATGACCGCGTGACCGGCAAACTGAACGCCTTCGCACCGCACGCCAAAGTGATCCACATGGATATCGATCCGGCGGAGATGAGCAAGCTGCGCCAGGCGCATGTGGCCCTGCAGGGCGATCTGAAAGCGTTGCTGCCGGCGTTGCAGCGCCCGCTGAACATCGCCGCCTGGCAGCAGCAGGTGGCGGCACTGAAAGCCGAACACGCCTGTCGCTACGATCACCCCGGCCAGCCGATCTACGCGCCATTGTTCTTGCGCCAGCTGTCCGCCCGCAAGCCGGCCAACAGCGTGGTGACCACCGACGTGGGCCAGCACCAGATGTGGAGCGCGCAGCACATGACGTTCGAACGCCCGGAGAATTTCATCACCTCCAGCGGCCTCGGCACCATGGGGTTCGGCGTGCCGGCGGCGGTGGGGGCCCAGATCGCGCGCCCGCATGATACGGTGATCTGCGTCTCGGGCGATGGCTCCTTCATGATGAACGTGCAGGAGCTGGGTACCATCAAGCGCAAACAGCTGCCGCTCAAGATCGTGCTGCTGGACAACCAGCGCCTCGGAATGGTGCGTCAGTGGCAGCAGCTGTTCTTCGACGGCCGCTACAGCGAAACCAACCTGTCCGATAACCCCGACTTCCTGATGCTGGCCGCCGCCTTCGGCATTCCCGGCCAGCGCATCAGCCGCAAGGATCAGGTGGAGGGCGCGCTCGAGGCGCTGTTCAACACCGAAGGCCCTTATCTGCTGCAGGTCTCTATCGACGAACTCGAAAACGTCTGGCCGCTGGTGCCGCCGGGCGCCGGCAACGAAACCATGTTGGAGGAAATATCATGATGCAGCATCAACTCTCTATCCAGGCGCGTTTTCGCCCCGAAATGTTAGAGCGCGTATTGCGGGTCGTGCGTCATCGCGGCTTTCAGGTTTGTGCTATGAATATGGTTTCTCCGGCCAACGCCGACAGCATCAATATCGAATTGACCGTTGCCAGCCCGCGTCCGGTCGCCCTGTTGTCATCTCAGCTAAGCAAACTGCTGGACGTCTCCTGCGTCGAGATCCAGCAGCCAACATCACAACAAATACGCGCCTGAGGCGCCGAGAAGGATAAATAACAATGACAAAGAAAGCCGATTACATTTGGTTCAATGGTGAGATGGTTCCCTGGGCCGAGGCCAAAGTGCACGTGATGTCGCACGCGCTGCATTACGGCACGTCGGTATTTGAAGGCGTGCGCTGTTACGACTCGCACTTGGGGCCGGTGGTGTTTCGCCATCGCGAGCATATGCAGCGCCTGCATGACTCGGCAAAAATCTACCGCATGCCGGTTTCGCAAAGCGTCGACGAGCTGATGGAAGCCTGCCGCGCCACGCTGCGCAAGAACAACCTGGTCAGCGCGTACATCCGCCCGCTGGTGTTCGTCGGCGATGTCGGCATGGGCGTCAACCCGCCGGCCGGTTACAAAACGGACGTGATTATCGCGGCGTTTCCTTGGGGCGCTTATCTGGGTGAAGAAGCGCTGGATCAAGGCATCGATGCGATGGTCTCCTCCTGGCACCGCGTCGCACCAAACACGATCCCCACTGCGGCCAAGGCCGGCGGTAACTATCTTTCCTCCCTGCTGGTGGGCAGCGAAGCGCGTCGCCACGGCTATCAGGAAGGCATCGCGCTCGACGTCCACGGTTACATTTCCGAAGGGGCGGGCGAGAACCTGTTTGAAGTGAAAGACGGCGTGATTTACACCCCGCCGTTCACCTCTTCGGCGCTGCCGGGCATCACCCGCGACGCGATCATCAAGCTGGCGAAAGACATGGGCTTCGAAGTGCGTGAGCAGGTGCTGTCGCGCGAATCGCTGTACCTGGCCGACGAAGTGTTCATGTCCGGCACCGCGGCGGAAATCACGCCGGTACGCAGCGTGGACGGCATTCAGGTCGGCATCGGCAAATGCGGCCCGGTGACCAAACAGATCCAACAGGCGTTCTTCGGCCTGTTCAGCGGCAAGACAGAAGACAAATACGGCTGGCTGGATCCGGTAAATCCGTAACGACAAGACAGACAGATAAGAATATCCAGGCGGTTCGTTCGCCGCCTGTCATAAATACATTTGGAGTGAAAAGAGCATGCCTAAGTACCGTTCCGCCACCACCACCCACGGCCGCAATATGGCGGGTGCCCGCGCATTGTGGCGCGCGACCGGGATGACCGACGCCGATTTCGGCAAGCCGATCATCGCCGTGGTCAACTCCTTTACCCAGTTCGTGCCGGGCCACGTGCATCTGCGCGATCTGGGCAAACTGGTCGCCGAGCAGATCGAAGCTTCTGGCGGCGTGGCCAAAGAGTTCAACACCATCGCGGTGGATGACGGCATCGCCATGGGCCACGGCGGCATGCTCTATTCCCTGCCGTCGCGCGAGCTGATCGCCGACTCGGTCGAATACATGGTGAACGCCCACTGCGCCGACGCGATGGTGTGCATCTCCAACTGCGACAAGATCACCCCGGGCATGCTGATGGCGGCGTTGCGCCTGAATATCCCGGTGATCTTCGTCTCCGGCGGCCCGATGGAAGCCGGCAAGACCAAACTCTCCAACCAGATCATCAAGCTGGATCTGGTGGATGCGATGATCCAGGGCGCTAACCCGAACGTCAGCGACGCCGACAGCGAGCAGATCGAGCGTTCCGCCTGCCCGACCTGCGGTTCCTGCTCCGGCATGTTCACCGCTAACTCGATGAACTGCCTGACCGAAGCGCTGGGCCTGTCGCAGCCGGGCAACGGCTCGCTGCTGGCCACCCACGCCGATCGCAAAGCGCTGTTCCTCAACGCCGGCAAGCGCATCGTCGAGCTGACCAAACGCTATTACGAGCAGGACGACGAGAGCGCGCTGCCGCGCAATATCGCCAACAAGGCGGCGTTTGAGAACGCCATGACGCTGGACATCGCCATGGGTGGCTCGACCAACACCGTACTGCACCTGCTGGCTTCGGCGCAGGAAGGCGAGGTGGACTTCACCATGGAAGACATCGATCGCCTGTCGCGCAAAGTGCCGCACCTGTGCAAGGTGGCGCCGAGCACGCAGAAATACCATATGGAAGACGTGCACCGCGCCGGCGGCGTAATCGGCATCCTCGGCGAGCTGGATCGCGCCGGCTTGCTGAACCGCGAGGTGAACAACGTGCTGGGGCTGACCCTGCCGCAGACGCTGGAAGCCTACGACGTAATGCTGACCCGCGACGAAAGCGTCAAGAAAATGTACTCCGCCGGGCCGGCCGGTATCCGCACCACGCAGGCATTCTCGCAGGACTGCCGCTGGGATTCGCTGGACACCGACCGCAAGGAGGGCTGCATCCGCACCCGTGAACACGCCTACAGTCAGGACGGCGGGTTGGCGGTGCTGTACGGTAACCTGGCGGAAAACGGCTGCATCGTCAAAACCGCCGGCGTAGACAAGGAAATCCTCACCTTCCGCGGCCCGGCCAAAGTGTATGAAAGCCAGGATGATGCGGTAGAAGCGATCCTCGGCGGCAAAGTGGTGGCGGGCGACGTGGTCGTTATCCGTTACGAAGGGCCGAAAGGCGGGCCGGGCATGCAGGAAATGCTTTACCCAACCACGTATCTGAAATCGATGGGGCTGGGCAAGGCGTGCGCGCTGATTACCGACGGGCGTTTCTCCGGCGGCACCTCGGGGCTGTCCATCGGCCACGCCTCGCCGGAGGCGGCCAACGGCGGCCTGATCGCCCTGGTGCAGGACGGCGACATGATCGCGATCGACATTCCTCATCGCGGCATCCAGCTGGACGTCAGCGAGCAGGAGCTGGCGGCGCGGCATGAAGCGGAACTGGCGCGCGGCGACGCGGCCTGGACGCCGAAAAACCGTGAGCGTCAGGTATCCTTCGCGCTGCGCGCCTACGCCTCGTTGGCCACCAGCGCCGACAAAGGCGCGGTGCGCGACAAGAGCAAACTGGGGGGATAAGCAGCATGGCGGTCTCTCAACCCCTACCCAGTGCCCCCTGCGGCGCGGAATATCTGCGAGCGGTACTGCGCTCGCCGGTCTACGAGGTGGCGCAGGTCACCCCGTTGCAGGCCATGAGCAAAATTTCTTCGCGCCTCGGCAACACCATTTTGGTGAAGCGCGAAGATCGCCAGCCGGTGCACAGCTTCAAGCTGCGCGGGGCCTATGCGATGATCGCCGGGCTGGACGAAGAGCAGAAGGCGCGCGGCGTCGTGACGGCTTCGGCCGGCAACCACGCGCAGGGCGTCGCCTTCTCCGGTAAACGGCTGGGCATCAAAACGCTGATCGTGATGCCGGTGTCCACTGCGGACATCAAGGTGGATGCGGTGCGCGGTTTCGGCGGTGAAGTGCTGCTGCACGGCGCCAATTTCGACGAGGCCAAAGCGAAGGCGATCGAGCTTTCCCAGCAGCAGGGCATGACCTTCGTGCCGCCGTTCGATCATCCGACGGTGATCGCCGGGCAGGGCACGCTGGCGATGGAGCTGCTACAGCAAGACGCGCATCTGGATCGGGTCTTCGTGCCGGTCGGCGGCGGCGGCCTGGCCGCCGGGGTGGCGGTGCTGATCAAGCAGCTGATGCCGCAGATCAAAGTGATCGGCGTCGAAGCGGAAGACTCCGCCTGCCTGCGCGCGGCGCTGGATGCCGGCCATCCGGTGGATCTGGCGCGCGTCGGGCTGTTCGCCGAAGGCGTGGCGGTGAAGCGTATCGGCGACGAAACCTTCCGCCTGTGCCGTGAGTATCTGGACGACGTAATCACTGTGGACAGCGACGCCATCTGTGCGGCGGTCAAAGATCTGTTTGAGGACGTGCGTGCCATTGCCGAACCTTCCGGCGCGCTGGCACTGGCGGGGCTGAAAAAGTACGTCCAGCAGCACAACATTCAGGGCGAGCGTCTGGCGCACGTGCTGTCTGGCGCCAACCTCAACTTCCATGGGCTGCGCTACGTTTCCGAACGCTGCGAACTGGGCGAACAGCGTGAAGCGCTGTTGGCGGTGACCATTCCGGAACAGCAGGGCAGCTTCCTCAAGTTCTGCCAACTGTTGGGCGGCCGCTCGGTGACCGAATTCAACTATCGCTACGCCGATGCCGACAACGCCTGTATTTTTGTCGGCGTGCGTCTGACGCGCGGGCACGCCGAACGGCGGGAAATCATCGACGAGCTCAATGCCGACGGTTATCAGGTGGTGGATCTGTCGGACGACGAGATGGCCAAACTGCACGTGCGCTACATGGTGGGCGGGCGTCCGTCGAAGCCGCTGCGCGAACGGCTGTACAGCTTTGAGTTTCCGGAGTCGCCGGGCGCGCTGCTGAAATTCCTGCAAACGCTGGGCACGCACTGGAACATTTCGCTGTTCCACTATCGCAGCCACGGCACCGACTTCGGCCGGGTGCTGGCGGCCTTCGAACTGGCGCAAACCGAGCCGGAATTCGAGCGGCACCTGCAGGCGCTGGGCTACGATTGCCACGACGAAACCGACAACCCGGCGTTCCGCTTCTTTTTGCAGGGGTGAGCCCGGTGCGTTTACCCGGCCGGCTGGCCCGCTTATTGACGCAGGGCCGGGAGATGGAACGCCAAATCGCGGCGCGCGATCGCGCACTGTTCGCCGGCGTGGATGCGCAGCTCGAACAGCATTTCCTGACGCCGGGCCAGCGGCTGTCGCCGCCGGGCGTCGGCAATGTCATGTTGCTGCTGGTATGCCTGACGTTGGGGCTGGCGGGCGTGATGGGCCTGGCCACGGACGTGGCGGCCGCCTGGAGCGGCAACACTTCCGCCGCCGTTCTCATGGGCAGCGGCGCGATCGTGGCGGTGTGGATGACATTGATCCTGTTCCAACTGGTGCAGGGTAAAAACAGCGGGGTGGTATTGTTGCAATATTACCTTGGCATGCTCGGCCTGTTTTGCCTTGGCGCCGCAGCGGCGTGGGCGTCGGGGATGACCGGCATCGCCACCGTCGCCATGCTGCTGGGGGGCGTGGTTGGCGGTGCACTATTCAGCAACCGGGCGGCGTTCTCTCTCTATGTCGCTTACTTTCGCACGCGTCGGCGCGTGTTTATCAAACGCCGTTGGCAGAGGGAAGATCTGCGCAACACCCGATAAACCGTCAGAACGGAAAAACTTATGGCGCAACCTTTCTCCGGCTTTAGCCAGCAGGGTCTGAATTTCCTGCAGCAGGTGCGGATCGAGAACGATAAGGCGTGGTTCGACGGCAACCGCGATATCTACGATCGCGAGCTGTTGGCGCCGTTTCGCGCGCTGGTGGAGCAGCTGGCTCCCGGCATGCTGGCGATCGACCCGCAGTTCGAGACTCGCCCGGCGATCGGCAAAACGCTGTCGCGCATTCATCGCGACACGCGCTTTTCTCATGACAAATCGCGCTACCGCAGCCGCATGTGGCTGACGTTCAAGCGTCCGAGCAAAGACTGGAAAGACGCGCCGGTCTACTTTTTCGAACTGGGGCCGGACATGCTGCGCTATGGGCTCGGCTACTACAGCGCCAACAAGCCGACTATGGATCTGTTCCGCCATACGCTGAGGCAGCGGCCGCAGCCTTTCCTTGAGGTGGCCGCCTGCTGCCGGCGGCCGTTCGAGCTGGTGGGTGAGAGCTACAAGCGCCCGCTGGTGAAGGAGCAGGCGGCGGAGATCGCCACCTGGTACAACCGCAAGTCGTTTGCGGTGATGGTGACCGACAGCGAAGTGGAAAAGCTGTTCAGCGCCGATCTGGTGCCGCTGCTGACCGGGGCATTTTTGCAGCTTGAGCCGCTCTACCACTGGTTGATGCAGGTAGAGACGATGAAGCAGATCGATCCGGCGGATCTGTAAACCTCGCGTCAGCGGGGATGCAGCAAGCGCCAAAAGGCGTCGATCAGCGGATCGCTGAGGCGCTTTTTCTGGACGCAGACCCCCAGCTCGAACGGTTCGACCATCGAGATGTTATCCAACTGCGAGATGCGGTTGCGTACCGGCTCCGGGCTGTTGTCCACCACCACGCTCGGGATCAGCGCGATGCCGCAGCCCAACGCGACCATCGACACGATGGCTTCGTGGCCGCCGACGGTGGCGTAAATCAGCGGATTGCTGATGCGGTGGCGGCGGAACCACAGTTCGATGCGTTTTCGCGACGGGCCGTGCTCCGGCAGGATGAACGGGATCTCGGCCCAGTCGGGCCTGTCGGCGAATGCCTGGCTGCGCACCGCACAGGGCAGCGCCGGTGCGATCAGCACCAGCGGAATTTCGCCGATTTTGGTGAACGCCACGCTGGCGGGCAGCGTTTCCGGCCGGCCGGCGATGCCGAGATCGGCCTCGTTGGATTGCACTTTGTCGACCGCGTCGGCGGCGTCGCCGGTGGTCAGCTTAATCTCGACCAGCGGGTGCTGCGCGCGGAAGCGATCGAGGATCGGCGGCAGGTGGCTGTACGCCGCGGTCACCGAGCAGAACAGCCGCAGTTCGCCGCTCAGCGAAGGGCCGTGCTGGCCGAGCGAGTGCTTCAGCTGCTGATACTGCAGCAGCGTTTGCTGGGCGAATTCTTTCAGCTGTTCGCCGGCGTCGGTCAGCTGCACGGTGCGGTTGTCGCGCAGGAACAGCGGCTGCCCGAGGATCTCTTCCAGCCGCTGGATCTGGCGGGAGAGCGTCGATGGGCTGACGTGCATCGCCTTGGCGGTGCGCCCGAAGTGATGGCTTTCGGCCAAATGCAGGAACAGCTTTAAATCACGTAAATCCATATCGATACGCTCGCAGTGAGAGTGTTGCATAAATTGCAATATCACGTTCTCAATATATCAATTTAAGCAACGCATTTCCTGTTATACATTGAGTTTAACGAATCTCCGCACAGACAGGGCGGGGAATGAAAATAACAATGCAAGACAACATCAAACCGGAGTACCACCATGGCTAACTATTTCAACACATTGAACCTGCGTCAGCAGTTGGCGCAATTGGGTAAATGCCGCTTTATGGCGCGCGACGAATTTGCTGACGAAGCCGGCTACCTGAAAGGTAAAAAAGTGGTGATTGTCGGCTGTGGCGCCCAGGGGCTGAACCAGGGGCTGAACATGCGCGACTCCGGCCTGGACGTCGCCTATGCCCTGCGCAAAGAAGCGATCGACGAGAAGCGCGCTTCCTGGCGCAAGGCGACCGAAAACGGCTTTAAGGTCGGCACCTACGAAGACCTGATCCCGCAGGCGGATCTGGTGGTCAACCTGACGCCGGACAAGCAGCACTCTTCCGTGGTGCGCGCGGTGCAGCCGCTGATGAAAGACGGCGCGGCGCTGGGTTACTCCCACGGCTTCAACATCGTTGAAGTGGGTGAGCAGGTGCGTAAAGACATCACCGTGGTGATGGTCGCGCCGAAATGCCCGGGCACCGAAGTGCGTGAAGAGTACAAGCGCGGCTTCGGCGTGCCGACTCTGATTGCGGTTCACCCGGAAAACGATCCGAAAGGCGAAGGCATGGCGATCGCCAAGGCCTGGGCGGCGGCGACCGGCGGCCACCGCGCCGGCGTGCTGGAGTCCTCCTTCGTCGCCGAAGTGAAATCCGACCTGATGGGCGAGCAGACCATTCTGTGCGGCATGCTGCAGGCGGGTTCGCTGCTGTGCTTCGACAAGCTGGTTGCTGAGGGCACCGATCCGGCTTACGCCGAGAAACTGATTCAGTTCGGCTGGGAAACTATCACCGAAGCGCTGAAACAGGGCGGCATCACGCTGATGATGGATCGCCTGTCCAATCCGGCCAAGCTGCGTGCCTATGCGCTGTCTGAACAGCTGAAAACCATCATGGCGCCGCTGTTCCAGAAGCACATGGACGACATCATCTCCGGCGCTTTCTCCAGCGGCATGATGGCCGACTGGGCGGAAGACGACGTGAAATTGCTGACCTGGCGCGAAGAGACCGGCAAAACCGCGTTCGAGAATGCGCCGCAGTTTGAAGGCAAAATCAGCGAGCAAGAGTACTTCGATCACGGCGTGCTGATGGTGGCGATGGTGAAAGCGGGCGTTGAGCTGGCGTTCGAAACCATGGTCGATGCCGGCATCATCGAAGAGTCGGCTTACTATGAGTCGCTGCACGAGCTGCCGCTGATCGCCAACACCATTGCGCGCAAACGTCTGTATGAAATGAACGTGGTTATCTCCGATACCGCAGAGTACGGCAACTACCTGTTCGCCAACGCGGCGGTGCCGCTGCTGAAGGACTTCATGACCACCCTGCAGGCGGGCGATTTGGGCAAAGCCGCGGCGGGTACGGCGGTGGACAACGCGCAGCTGCGCGACGTGAACGAAGCGGTGCGCAGTCACCCAATCGAAACCGTCGGTCGCAAACTGCGTGGCTACATGACCGACATGAAACGTATCGCCGTTGCGGGCTGATTTTCCGCAAGGTAAAGAACACAAAGCCGGCTGTGATGCCGGCTTTTTTTATGCCTCCGGCGGCGCGAGCAGCTGCCGTTCAAGGCAGCGCCGGATCGCGTGTTTGGCGTTGGCGACCCCCAGCTTACGCACCGCATTGCCGATGTGAAACTTCACCGTGCCGGTTTTGATCCCCAGGATCAGCGCGATCTCATGGTAGGTTTTGCCCTGGCTGGCCCAGTAGAGGATTTCCCCTTCGCGCGGCGAGAGCCGGTCTGTCCGGCTCGCCTCGGCGCTGGCCAAGGCCAGAGCGTGCTGGTGGGTATCGACCAATACCATCTGCAGGCTGGCCCTCTCGTCTTCCATCAGCTGCCGCAGATCGGCGTCATCGGCTGCCGTGGCGCTGATCGACAAGATCGCCAGGTTATTGTCGTGATCGTGCAAAACAAAGCTGCAGCCGTGCACGATGTCGTATTCCCGCGCCTGGCTGAAGATCTTCCGGTAATGCCGATCCTCGGTGGTGACGGGGGTGTCGTGCCACATGAAGGGCGCGCAGCGACTATGGGCGGCGCGCACGACGGGATCGATGCGCTGATAGCGATTGGCGCTGTATATGTCCAGCCATTCTTGCGGGTAGCTCGAGACCAGCAGATGGCGATCGGGACGGTGTTTGTTGAAGGTCAAATAAGCGTATTTGAATTGGCTGAAGGCGTGCAGTCGGCCGTCAAGATGCAGTCTTGCGGCGACGGCGTTGGCGAATGCGACGGCCATCGGTAACCTCCCTGTCGTTCGGCGGCTCAGCCCGACCTGCACCAAAGTCCAGCTAGTCAGTGCGGCGGATTGAAATTTATACTCGGCTAATAAATTCAAAAGGCGGTAATGCCAAGACCCGAGCTTAGCAGCTCTGGGCGGAAATAAGCCAACGCCAGGGAAATTCTTTCAATCATCCTCTGATCAATGTTTCTGGGAACTATTGCGCGGGCGGCGGGGTAACCTCGCCGCCTTATTGGCTATGCGGGCATTGCCGTTGCGGGAATGATGGCGCCGCGATGTTGGATCACCGTCGCGGCAAGCCGGTGGCCGCGCTGCGCCGCCTGCTGGGCGCTGCCGCCGCTCAGGCGTTCCGCCAGATAACCGGCGCTGAAAGCGTCGCCCGCCGCGGTGGTATCCACTACGCACTCCGGCGGCAGCGCAATCGCCGGTACCTCAAGTCGCTCTCCCTCCACGCCGAACACCAGACAGGCATCCGCGCCGCGTTTGATAACGATCTCGCCGACGCCGAGCGCCTGCGTGCGTGCCACCACCTGTTCAACCGGCTGCGTGCCCCACAGCAACGCTTCGTCATCCAGCGTCAGGAAGGCAATGTCGGTGCAGGCCAGCACCTCGCGGTAGGCCAGCTGTGTTTCTTCACGGCTTTGCCACAGGCGCGGGCGGTAGTTGTTGTCGAAGATAACCTGGCCGCCGTTGGCGCGGCAGCGGTGCAGCAGCGCCAGCAGCTTCGTGCGGTCGGCAGGCGCGAGGATCGCCAGGCTAATGCCGCTGAGATACAGATAATCGAACTGCGCCAGCTGGGCGCACAGTACCTCGGCCTGGGGGCCCGCAAGCCAATACCGGGCGGCGGCGTCGTTGCGCCAGTAGTAGAAGGTGCGTTCGCCGGCGGCGTCGGTTTCGATCACGTACAGGCCCGGCAGTTTGTTTTCCAACTGCTGAATCAGCCCGGTCTCGATCTTCTCCTGCCGCCAGGCCTGCAGCATCTCGCCGCTGAAGCTGTCGGTGCCGAGCGCGGTGACGTAATGCACCTGCAGCGCCTGTTCCGGCATTTGGCGGGCGAGGTAGACGGCGGTGTTGAGGGTATCGCCGCCAAAGCCGCGCGTCAGCTGCGCGCCCTGCTGCGACAGCTCGATCATGCATTCGCCGATCACGGCGAGATTTCGGATAGTCATCGTCAATAAGCCCTGGCTAAAGAAGAAGCAACAGCCATCAGTCTCCACGCAAGGCGGTGAGGGAGTCAATAAATTAAAACAGTGTTTTAATTTTTTATGATCGCGATCGGCCCGTGCCAACAGGGCGAAGAGGAAAGCGCGCGGCAATTCATGCTTAAAGTTTTACGCGGTGCGGCCGATAAGCTGGGTAAAGAAACAGCGGCAGCGCTCTCACTTCCCCGCCACGGCGATAGTACCGATGATAACCAACCTGATCTCGGGTCTGCTGGCGCCCTGTTTTGCCCTCTATGCCTGCGCCAAATCGCGGCGCTACTGGCGGCAATGCCGGCGCTTGTATACCTTCCAGCCGATTTATCGCACCAGCGGCGCGCTGCTGGCGGTGGAACTGCTGACGGCGGTATATCACCCGAATGAGCCGGACAAACGGCAATCCCCGGAACAGTATTTCGCCTCGCTCGGCGTCGCCCAGCGTTTACGGGTGATCCAGGAACAGCTGGCGCTGTTGCAGCGCTGGCAGGCATTGTTCATTCGCCACGCGGTGATGGTGTCGGTCAATATCGACGGCATCGCGCTGCAAGCGTTGCAACGTCATAGCGAGCTGCAACGCCAGATCGCCGAGATGCCCTATCTGCGCTTCGAGCTGGTGGAGCACGCCGAAACGGCGTCAAACCACCCGTTGCAGCAGATCGTCGGCGGCGAACGGCTGTGGCTGGACGATTTCGGCAGCGGGCTGGCCAACTTCTCCGCCGTCGGCGCCTGGCGCTATCAATACATCAAGGTGGCGCGCGAGTTGTTCACCTTGCTCAAACAGTCGGAAGAGGGCGTACAGCTGCTCGGCACCCTGATCACGATGATGAACCAGCACAGCGACGGGGTGATCGTCGAAGGCGTGGAAACCGAGCAGGAGTGGCGGCTGGTGCAGCGTTCCGGCGCGTTGGCCGCGCAGGGCTACTATCTTTCCCGCCCGGCGTGCTTTGAAACTCTGCACAGCGTACCGACGCTGTTCGCCGCGCCCGGCGCGCCGGCGTGAACTCCGGCCTATCCTCAGCTAGGCTTAAACGGGGCTGCTCATTCTTTTTCCTTTCATTCGGCAGCCCGGTTTATGTGCTGAGGGAGCCCTATGACAAGAACAGGAAAGGTTTTCAGCTGGCTGGGCGGCATTGTGCTGCTGGCGATCGTCGCGCTGGCGATCTTCATCGCTACCTTCGACTGGAATCGACTCAAACCCACCATCAACGACAAAGTGTCGGCCGAACTGCGGCGGCCGTTCGCCATCCGCGGCGATCTGGGCGTCGACTGGTCGCGTAACCGGGATGAGGGCGGCTGGCGCGCCTGGGTGCCCTGGCCGCATATTCACGCTGAAGACGTGTGGCTGGGTAACCCGAAAAACATGCCCGGCGACAGCATGGTGACGCTGCAGCGCGTCGACGCCAGCATCGCACCGCTGGCGCTGCTGAGGAAAGAACTGCTGATCCCGCGCATCTGGCTCAAGCAGCCGAATGCGTCGTTAGAACGCCTGGCCAACGGCGACAACAACTGGACGTTTGATCTGGCTGCTGGCCAGGATCCGCAGCAACCGCCTTCCGCCTGGTCGTTCACCGTTCACGACATCGTGTTCGACAAGGGACAGATCGCCTTTAAAGACGCCACCCTGAAGGCGGATTTCCGCGCCGTCATCGATCCGCTCGGTAAACCGCTGCCGTTCAGTGAAGTGACCGGCAAGCAGAGCGGCGGCAAGGCCGCTACCCCCGACTACGTTTTCGGTTGGCAGGTCAAGGGCAAATATAACGGCGAACCGCTGAGCGGCAGAGGCAAGATCGGCGGCATGCTGTCACTGCAGAGCGCCGATCTGCCGTTCCCGCTGCAGGCCGACGTGCGTTCCGGCAGCACCCGTGTTGCGGTGGCGGGCACCTTGTCCGATCCGCTGAACCTCGGCGGCCTGGACGTGCAGCTGAAATTTTCCGGCGAAAGCCTGGGTGACCTCTATGGCCTGACCGGCGTGCTGTTGCCGAACACGCCGCCGTATGCGACCGATGGCCATCTGATAGCCCGCCTGCATCAGCCGGGCGGCGCCGTGTTCGAATATCAGAAGTTCGACGGCAAAATCGGCGACAGCGACATTCACGGTGACTTGAAATACGTTGCCGGTAAGCCGCGGCCGACGCTGAGCGGCGCGGTGAGCTCCCGGCAGCTGAGGTTGGCGGATCTGGCGCCGTTGATCGGCGCGGATTCCAACGCTGCCAAAGCCGGGCGCGGCGAGAAGAGCCGCCAACCGGCGGATAAGGTGCTGCCGGTCGCGCAGTTCGATACGCAAAGCTGGCGCAAGATGGATGCGGACGTGAAGTTTGCCGCCGCGCGCATCGAACGCGGCAGCGATTTACCGCTGAGCGATTTGGCCACGCACCTGAAGCTGAACAATGGCGAGTTGCGTCTGGATCCGCTGCGCTTCGGCATGGCGGGCGGCAGCCTGAACGCCGTGGTGCGCCTCGACGGCGGCAAAAAGCCGATGCGCGGCCAGGTGGATATGCACGCGCGCAAACTCCAGCTCAAACAGCTGTTGCCGAACGTAGCGGCGATGAAGCGCAGCCTTGGGCAAATGAACGGCGATGCCAGGCTGACGGGCAGCGGAAATTCGGTGGCCGAGCTGCTGGCGACCAGCAACGGCGACCTGCGCCTGTTGATCAATAACGGGGTGATCAGCCGTAGCCTGATGGAGATCCTCGGCCTGAACGTCGGCAACTATCTGGTGGCGCAGCTGTTCGGCGACGACGTGGTGGGCATCAACTGTGCCGCGGCGGACGTCGGCATCCGCAGCGGCGTCGCCGCGCCGCGGCTGTTCGTGTTCGACACCGAGAACGCGGTGATCAACATCACCGGCAACACCAACCTCGCCACCGAACGGCTGGATTTGTCCATCGATCCGGAAAGCAAGGGGATGCGCGTGCTGACCCTGCGCTCGCCGCTGTACGTGAAAGGCACCTTCAAGCACCCCGACGCCGGGGTGAAAGCCGGGCCGCTGATCGCGCGCGGCGCGGCGGCGGTGGCGTTGGGGGCGGTGCTGACGCCGGCGGCGGCGCTGCTGGCGTTGGTCTCGCCCAGTGAAGGCGGCGAGGAAAACCAGTGCGGGCAGATCCTGCGGGAGATGAAAGGCAAAAAGTAATCAGGCACGCGGCGGCGGTGAGAGTAGCCGGCAGTCGTGATCCTGGATCTCTTCCGCCGAGGCCAGGGTGAACGGCAGCAGGCTGCGCTCGGTCGCCAGCAGCAGGAAATCGCCGTCCGGCAGCGCGGTCATCGCCAGGCCGAAGCTGCCCATGCGCCCGTCGGCGCGCGGCAGGCCGGAGGCCAACAGACGGAAGGCGCCCTGTTGCTCCAGCTCGGCAGGGGTCACCCGCCGCCCCAGATAGTCATGCCCCAACAGGCCGCCGGGCAGCGGTTGCCATTGCTCGATAAAATCGGGGCCGATCTGCGCCAGCCGCTGTTTTACCGCCGGCAACAGGCAGGAGATATGAATATGCAGCTGGTTTTGCGTGCGGCCATATTCCGAGTTGATCGCCAGTGAAATATCGCCGTCGTCGATCGGTTTGCCATAGCGTTCCGCCATCACGTGGCGCGCGCGCCAGGCCTGGGCGAAGAAATTCGGCGTGGCGGCGTCCAGCACCGCCGGGCTTTCTATCCCGGTGATTTTGGCGCTGGGCATCAGCAGGTATTGCAGCGGCCCGTTGCGATCTTTAAACACCACGAAGCCGGCCGGCACATCCACCTGCGCGCAGGGCGCCGGGTTGTCATGCGCCTGCTGATTGGGCAGACATTGCTGGCTGACGATGCGCCACAGCGCATCGGGATGGTCGGGCTTCAACCCGTAATAGAGCGCGATGGCGAGAGCCGCCAGCAGCGCAACGCAGACAAATACCCCACGACGCAGAGACATCGGCCAATCCTGTTACCGAGAGAAACGTCCAGCATAGCCCGGTTTTATGACAGGAAACGAACAACGCGTGCGGCCCCCCGCAGTGAGGGGCCGTAGGGGATCACAGCGACTGGTGGCGGGTTTCTTTCATCAGCAGCAGGGCCAGCAGCGTCAGCCCGGCCATCGCCGCCAGGTACATGCCGACGTAGAACAGCCCGTAGTGGGCCGCCAGCCAGGTGGCGATATAAGGCGCCACGGACGCGCCGAGAATAGACGCGACGTTGTAGGAGAACGATGCGCCGGTATAGCGCACTTCGGTCGGGAACAGCTCCGGCAGCAGCGCGCCCATGGGGCCAAAGGTCAGCCCCATGATGCTCAGGCCGCACAGCAGGAAGCCCATCACCAGCGCCTGGTTACCGGAACCCAGCAGGGTCGGGAACAGGAACGCGAAGCCGATCATCAGCAGGGTAATGGCGATCATGGTCTTGCGGCGGCCGAACGCGTCCGCCAGCAGGCCGGCGATCGGTACCATCACGCCGAAACCGATTACCGCCACCATCAGCATCCACAGGAAGCTGTTGCGGGAGTAGCCGAGCCCCAACGGCTGCGGCGTGGTGCCGTAGGTCATCGAATACACCGTCATCAGATAAAACAGCGTGTAGGTCGCCAGCATGATGAAAGTGCCGAGGATGGTCGCTTTCAGATGCTTGCTCAGCAGCGTGCCGAGTGGCACTTTCACCTGTTTGCCGGCTTTGGCCACTTTGGCGAACACCGGCGTTTCATGCAGCGACACCCGAACGTACAGGCCAATCAGCACCAGCGCGGCGGAGAGGATGAACGGCACGCGCCAGCCCCATTCCATAAACTGCTGGTCGCTCAGCAGCCAGGAGAGCAGCAGGAAGGTGCCGTTGGCGAAGAAGAAGCCGATCGGCGCGCCCAACTGGGGGAAGGAGCCGTACAGCGCGCGCTTTTTGGCCGGCGCGTTCTCCGTCGCCAGCAGGGCGGCGCCGCCCCATTCGCCGCCCAGTCCCAGGCCCTGCCCGAAGCGCGCCAGCGCCAGCAGGATAGGGGCGAAGATGCCGATGGTTTCATAGCTCGGCAGCAGGCCGATCAGCACGGTGGAAATCCCCATGGTCAGCAGCGAGGCGACCAGCGTGACCTTGCGCCCCACGCGATCGCCGAAGTGCCCGAACAGCGCAGAGCCGATAGGGCGCGCGACAAAGGCGACGGCGAAGGTGGCCAGCGATTGCAGCGTTGCGGTGGTCGGGTCGCCCTGTGGGAAGAAGATATGTGGAAACACGATCACCGCGGCGGTGGCGTAGATGTAGAAGTCGAAGAACTCGATGGCGGTACCGACCAGCGAGGCGACGATGACTTTCCCGCGGGAGTTCACCGGTGTGGACGCGTCGTCGGCGTCGAGTGGGGGTGCGATGGTGGCTTGCATAATATTTCTTATTGTTGGAAGGGGTAAAAATCCATCTTAGTGACAGCATTCGGCCTTTTCAACGCGGGAACTTTGGGCAATGGCCCCGCTAACCGGTTAAAAAGACTAATGTTTTATCTGGCTTGTTTTCTGCAGCGTTAAACGTTGAGAAAGGGCTTTCGTGCAGAGGGAATGGCTGTAAAAGCGGCAAAGAAAAGTGAGCGAGCAGTTTGTTATGCTGGTTTTTCGGATCGCGCGCCGCGTTATTTAGACGTATTGACTGGTTTTCTAGCTGATATCCAGAGGAAAGTGCCGGTGTGTGCGATAACACCGGCACGATCGCATGGCTTCAGCGCGCCGGAGGTTCGCGTTCCGGCAACGCTTTGTCGCCTTTGTAGTCGGCGGTGGCGATCCAGGCGGCGCAAAACAGCGTCAAACGAGCGAAGAAGTAGAAGAACGCCATCAGCCCGATCACCGATCCGAAGGCCGCGCCGGAAGGCGACTTTGCCACCTGCGGCAGCGTCATGGTCATCACGAACTTGATCACCTCAAAGCCGATGGCGGCGAGCAAGGTGCCGCGCAGCAGCGCTTTTTTCTTCGGTTTGTGGCGCGGCAGCATCCAGAAAATCCACAGGAACAGCAGATAGTTGGCGAAGATCGAGATCGACAGCGCGATCAGCGTCAGCGCCGGCCGCAGCCATTCGATGCCGTCCAGCCCCAGCGCATTGACGATCGCCGCCTGCGCCGACCCGGCGACCGAAGTCAGCGACAGCGTAATGATCAGCGCGACCACCAGGCCGGTCAGCGAGATGAAGTCGCGGGTGTATTTGAAGTAGATTTTCTCCTGATCCTGCGGATTGCGCTCCCAGACATCGCGCGACTGCGCGCGGATCGCCTCGCGCAGGTTGCCCATCCAGCTGATGCCGGAATAGAGCGCCAGCGCCAGGCCGGTCAATCCCACGGTGGTGCGCTGTTGAATGGCGGTGTTGACGGTGTTCTTCAGCGTGCTGGCCAACGTCGGATCGCTGATGCTGCCGACGATGCGGTTGATCAAGCGGGCCAGCAGATCCGGGTTGGAGGCCAGCACGAAGCCGGCGGCGGCAAACGACACCATCAGGATCGGGATCAGCGAGAGGAATGAAAAATAGGTAATAGCGGCGCCGAACTGGCTACCCAGCCGATCGTTAAAGCGTTCGGCGGCGCGCAGCAGGTGCGCCACGCTTGGCCAGGCTTTGATGCGTTCAATCAGACGTGAAAAACCACCGATGCGGCGGTCGAGGGTCTCATGGCCGGTCTTGATGGCGATAAGCGGCTTCGGCGGCGTGTCTTGTGCGGGCTGGTGGCGTTCCTGGTCTGGTCCTGTAGGCATTACTTCACGATTTCCTTAACGTTAAACGGCATGTTTCAGCGTTGATTATAGCCAAAGCCCCGCAGCGTTTTGAACGCCGGGGCGGCAAACGGTCATTTTCCGAGCTTAGCGCGTTAGCGCCCGGCATGAAATGCCGGGGAGGGGTCGATAGGTAAAATTCCTATGAAAACCCCGTGGCGCCTCGGTTTTTTTCACTTCCCTACCTCCAATTTTTATCTGTTTCGTCGGCGAGAAAGCGTTTACTCATGATGTGGCGTCGCGCTTTTGCCGCCCACCGCTCCGCTGCAGCCGTAGGGGCTGGAACGGTCTCATCCGTCATCAACAGAAAAACTGGAAGGTCTTATGAAATTGCTTAATCACCCCACCTGTCGTCCGTTTACCGAAGCGGGCAATCTGTCGCAGCTGTCCGCCTACTATGAAGAGGGGCGGCACATCATGTGGATGCTGCTGCGCGCCGCGCCGCGCCCCTGCTTCAACCAGGCGCTGATCGAAGACATCATGACGCTGGCGCAGGCGGCGAAGGAGTCTTCGCTGCGGTTCGATTTCTGGGTCACCGGCTCGCTGGTGCCGAACATGTTCAACGTCGGCGGCGATCTGCAGTTCTTCGCCGAAGCGATCAAAAACCGCAAGCGCGAGGCGATGATGGCCTACGCGCGCGCCTGCATCGACTGCGTACATGCGGCGGCGCGCGGTTTCGACACCGGCGCGGTCAGCATTGCGATGGTCGAAGGCAGCGCGCTGGGCGGCGGCTTTGAAGCGGCGCTGGCGCACCATTTCGTGCTGGCGCAGAACAACGCGCGCATGGGGTTTCCGGAGATCGCGTTCAACCTGTTTCCCGGTATGGGCGGTTACTCGCTGGTGGCGCGCAAGGCTGGCATGCGCTTGGCCGAGGAGCTGATTTGGGGCGGCGAGTCGCACACCGCAGAGTGGTTCGAGAGCCGCGGGCTGGTAGACCAGCTGTTCCAGCCCGGCGACGCCTACATGGCGACGCGCACCTTTATCGATACCATACGGCCGAAGCTCAACGGCATGCGCGCCATGCTGCGGGCGCGTCAGCGCGTGTTGCAGCTGACGCGTTCCGAGCTGATGGACATTACTGAAGACTGGGTGCACTCGGCCTTTACCATTGAGGAAAAAGACCGCGCCTACATCGAGCGGCTGGTGATGTTGCAGGATCGCCATACCCTGAACCTGCGTCGTGCCGGCTAACGTTAACGCGCCCGCCTCACGCGGAGGGTGAGTGCGGGCGGTAGGACTGCAGCCAATGCTCCAGCTGTTCCGGGAGCATTGGCCGCGCAAACAGAAAGCCCTGTTTTTCGTCCACGCCGACCTCGTCGAGGAAGTGGTTTTCGCTCTCGGTCTCCACCCCTTCGGCGATCACCCGGAACGCCAACGCCTCCGCCGCCGCAACAATCGCGCGCACCAACGATTGCGATACCGGGTTGAAATTCACCCCGCGCACGAAGCTTTTATCCAGCTTGATGGCGTCCAGCGGAATACGCGCCAGCTGCGCCAGCGACGAATAGCCGGTGCCGAAGTCGTCGAGATGCACCTGCGCGCCCAGTTCGCGCAACCGGGTGATCAGCGCGCGAGCGCGGTTCTCGTCTTCAATCAGGCTGCTTTCGGTCAACTCGAAGTCCAACAGACAAGGGGCCATGCGGTGACGGCGCAGCACCCCGAGCAGGTCGTTGACGATGCTGTCGTCGGCCAGCTGCCGGGCGGAGAGGTTGACCGCCACCCGCAGATTCAATCCCCGCTCTTGCCACTGCGCCGCCTGGCCGGCGGCGGTCTGCAATACCCATTGCCCCAGCGGGCCGATCAGGCCGGACTCCTCGGCGTAGGAGATGAACTGCAGCGGCGGGATCAGGCCGCGTTCCGGCGAATCCCAGCGCACCAGCGCTTCCACGCTGTGCACTTCACCGCTGCGCGCGTCGATTTTCGGCTGGTAATACAGCACCAGCTGATTTTGCTCCAGGCCTTTGCGCAGATTGGTGTCCAGCCACATGTATTCGGCGACGCGCTTGTTCATCTCCGGCGAGAAGACGGTATAGGTGCGTTTGCCGTGCTCCTTGGCGACGTACATGGCGGTATCGGCGCTGCGGATCAGGCTGTCGAGATCGTTGCCGTGCTCCGGGCACAGCGCGATGCCGATCGAACAGCCGGTATACACCTCAATCAGGCCGATGCGGAAAGGGGTTTTCAGCCTGTCGATGATGCGCTGCGCCAGCGTTTGCAGGCGCTCGCGATCGGTTTGCGGCGCCAGCACCAAGAATTCGTCGCCGCCGAGGCGGGCGAGCACCTGGTCCGGGCTCAGGCAGCCGAGGATCGCCAGCGCGACCTCGACCAGCAGCCGATCGCCGAACATATGGCCGTAGGCGTCGTTGACCTTCTTGAAGTTGTCGAGATCGAGGTAGACCAGGCCGAAACTCTCTTCGCCGCGCGTGGCGATGGCGTGATTGATCTTGTCCTGGATCGCGTTGCGGTTCGGTAGGCCGGTGATGAGATCGGTGTTGGCCAGCACCCGCAACCGCTCCTGCGCACGGCGTTCTTCGGTGATGTCGGTACCGGAGCAAATAAGATACACCTCGTTCTTGCCGCTGCCGCTGTGCACGAACTTATTGCGGAACAGGAACAGCCGTTCGCCCTTGACCGTTTTTACCCAGCGTTCCACCTCATAGGACGAACCGTTGCGGAAGAAGCCGGCGATGTTGCGCCGCGAAGCGGCGGCTTCTTCCGGGCTCATAAACAGCTGGAAAACGTTTTTGCCGATCACTTCATGTTCGCGCAGCCCGGTGTACTCCTCGCTCAGCCGGTTGAAGCGTTGGATGCGGCCGTGCTGATCGACGATCACGATCACCGAGTTGGCTTCGGACACCACCTGCTCGGCGAAGGAGAGGCCGTGCACCAGATCGCGCGCCACGGATTGGGTGTCGCTGAAGGCGGAAGCGGTGCCCGCCCATTCGAGGTTATTGACGCGGCGCCCCACCAGATGCAGATGCAGCGGCTCTCCGGCGAGCGTAATGGTCAGTTCAAGGCTGGCGGTGACGCCGGTCAGGCGGCGGATTTTCGCCGCTTCCATGGCGCTGAGCGCCACCGCGACGTGGGCTTTGCCCTTAACGGCGGACAGCTCCAGGGCATTGCTGTCAAACGCCAGCCGCCAGTGGGGGCTTTGGGTGCCGAAGTGGGCGTTAAGAAGCTCAGGGCCTTGGTCTGCGGGCATGATGATTCCTCAAAAGAGCACGGGCGGCCGGTCAGCACAGCTCCGGGGCAGCCTGTTGGCCCGAAAGTGGTCGCCGTGCGCATCTGTGCATCATATAACAGGTTTTCACAGGCGAGGCGGGTGATGGAAACTATTATATAAGCAATGATTAGTTTTGCGGTGTAAACGTCACCCGGCGGCCGGTTGTCTTAAAGTGTAGGAGAACATCGGATCCTGTGATGTTTGTACCGACCTCCCCGCTATCGGAAAACGGTTGATGCAAGGTTGCCGTGGAGGCGAGTAAATTATAGCGGTGAGGGGAAAGCGGAAAAATAACTCCACCGGGGGGATTTTTACCGGGAAATTAAAATTTCCATCAAATAAACGCCATCTTCATAGTTTTCTCATAATTGGTGAATAAATCCGAGACGGGTTTTAAAAAGTTTACACACCCTCGCATTACTTGAATTTTATCAGCCTATTATTATCTCCGACGACGAATGAGCCTGTTAACGTACAGCGCTCCTGATGAAGAAAAACTTTTAAGGAAATGATTATGCGTAAATTGACGGCTTTATTTATTGCTTCCACGCTGGCTCTGGGTTCTGCTTCTGCGGCGTTCGCTGCAGACACGACGGCACCGGCACCGGATGCGGCGCCGATGAAAATGATGCATCACAAGGGTGAAGGCAAAGGCGGCCCGTTCGCCGGGCTGAATCTGACCGAACAGCAGCGCCAGCAGATGCGCGACATCATGAAAGAGTCGCACCAGAAGCGCGGGCCGGGCATGAAAGAGGAACGCCAGGCGCTGCATAATCTGGTGGCTTCCGACAGCTTTGACGAAGCGAAGGCGAAAGCGCAAATTGACGCGATGGGCAAAGCGCAATCCGAACGCATGCTGGAACGCGCCAAAGCGGAAAATAAAATGTATAACCTGCTGACTCCTGAGCAGAAAAAACAATACAATGAGAATTATCAGAAACGCGAGCAAAAGATGATGGACCATATGAATAAAATGAAGGAGCAGATGTCCTCCGGTCAGTAATATCCGCTCGCGGTGAATATAAAAGGGCCAGACTATTTGTCTGGCCTTTTTTATTTGGCGTTATCACCGGCAGGTTCTGCAGTGAGTGATAATCATTCCCCGCCGACAATGTGCCGGAACTGTTCGGCAACGGCCTGTGCAAAGCGCGGGTCGTTAATATGATAAGGCGTTTTTATCAGCCGGCGTTTGTCGGTGGCGTATACCGTCTCCTCCAGCGCTTGCGTAAAGGCGGCCAGCGCCGCCGGATCCCAGAACGGTTGCCCCGGCGCATCCAGAGCCGATACGCCGCCTGCCGGGATCACGAAGCGCACTTCGCCCGTACAGGCATTGATTTTTTCGCCCATCCAACGTCCGATTAACGCGCTTTCCCGCGCGCTGGTGCGCACCAGCGTCACTTGCGGATTGTGATGGTGGCGCAGGCGGTTGGCGTAGCGAGCCGGCACCGTATTCGGCGCGCCGAAGTTGATCATGTCGATCGCGCCGCAGGAGAGCACGCAAGGGATGCCGGTACGCGCGATGGCCCCGAAACGATCTGCATTGCAGGGTAGCACACCGCCAAACAGGTAATCGGCCACTTCGGTGGTGGTCAAGTCGATGGCGCCGCGCAGTTGGCGGCTATCGATCAGTTTTTCCAGCGCTCTGCCGCCGCTGCCGGTGGCGTGAAACGTCAGGCAATCCCATTGCGGCTCAAGGTCGGCAACCAGCGCCTGAATGCAGGGCGTGGTGACGCCAAACATCGTCAGGCCAATCGCGGGCTTGTCGTCGGGATAGTCGACGGCGGCGAAGCGTACGGCCCCGGCTATCTGGCGCGCCGCGTTGCCGAGCACCCGTCGCGAGATGCGGTTCAGACCGGCGAGATCGGTGACCGAATACAGCATGTTGATGTCACTGGCGCCGACATAGGCGGAAACGTCACCCGCCGCCATGCTTGAGACCATTATTTTCGGCAGGCCGATCGGCAGCTGCTGCATGGCCGGCGTGATGATGGCGGTGCCACCGGAGCCCCCCAGGCCAAGCAGGGCGGCAATATCGCGGCGCGTCAGGATAAAGCGTTCGAAAGCGGTCGCCATGGCGGCGATCGCCTGGCCGCGGCTGGCGCAGAAGACCGCGCCGGCGCCTGCCGGATGGTGGCGGGCAACGTCCTCTGGGCTGATATCGGCGGGGGAATCAAACGGCAGGCTACGGGTGGAGAGATCGACGGTTCGCGTAGGTAAATTCAGGGCAGCGATCAGCCGCCGTACGTACTCCAACTCTTGTCCTTTGGTATCTGCTGTGGTAGCAATATAGACAAAATTTGAAGTATCAATCATGGGGTTTTCCCGAGTGTTTCTAGTTTTTATTTATAAATTATGATGTTATATTTTTAGTGGAACCCTGGTGCTGGCTATTAGGTTAAAGTAATTAATGTATTTATATAATGAGACGGCCGTATCATTTTTGCAAGGGTTAGGCGATGCAAAATGGGACTTCTGTCTCATTTTTGAGCTTTTCAACGTGGCCGGCGCTTTGCCGGCAACCGGCCAACAGAGGCATCGTCCCCGGTTGTGCTAGCGTGTGCAGATGCATGAGGTTTATGTGCCGATAGATGCTTTTCCCGTCCCTCTCGATCCTTCTCTGACCTCCGCCCGGGCAAAAACCTACCGTTTGTTGCTGGCCAGCGCGATGGCGCTGTATGACGAAGGCGCGTTTCCTTCGATCACCGAACTGGCGGCGCATGCACAGGTATCGCGTGCGACGGCCTACCGTTACTTTCCGACCCAAAGTGCGCTGATTAGCGCCGTGGTGGCGGAAAGCCTGGGCCCAATCCTGGAATGGCGCCCGCAAGACGATGATGCTTTGAAGCGTATTCAGCAATTGCTGAGCTTCGCCTATCCTCAGATGGAGCGGCATGAGGGGGCGTTGCGCGCGGCGTTGCAGCTCTCTTTACAGCAGTGGGCGAGCGCGACGCCGGGCGAAAAATTCGTGCGCGGCAACCGCAAGCGTCTGCTGGCGCTGGCGGTAGAGCCGTTGCAGGGCAAACTGCCGTCGGACTCTCTGCAGAGAGTGATTCATGCTTTCTCGCTGATTTACGGCTCGGAAGTATTTCTGGTGTTGAAAGATATCTGGGGCCTGGAGCTGGATAATATTCAGGACGTCACGCAATGGATGGCCAAAGCCATCCTTCGTCAGGCGGAAGAAGACGCGATGAACAGCAAAAAAACATCAGCAGGATAATCCAATTTTTGCCGATGGCTGAGTGAAAATCCAGCATAATTCACTGAGTGAATATTGGCAAAATTTATAATTAAAAGTGATAAAAGACGCCTGTTAATCACTTTTCAGGCGTTCTGCCTCTTTGTTATTTACTGAATTATATTCTTATTTATCATAGTCATAATATTGTTTCTCTCACCTCATGCCGCGACTTCGGCGTTGGGGGATGTCATTGCCATTTCTTATCCTCCTTCGCCTGATTCACCCCTGAAACTTTCTCTCCTCCCTCCTGACTGCCGGATGACACATTAAGCGCACTTGAGATTGTTGTGCTTTATTTATTTGGTGTTACCAAACTGTTACACAAAAAATCTTATAAAACATTTGCAAACAACAACGGACGGTATCTGGGATGGAGAAGAAACTTAGAGGAGTCAAATCCGCTCGGGCGGCCTTCGGCTGGCCTGAAATCGGAGTTCATCGCGCACAATGGAGCGCGATGCTGATCTGCCTGACGGCGATCGGCGGGGCGCAGGCTGCCACCTATATAGAGAACGGCAAAGCGGGCGATCCGGCCAGCTGGCGCAGCAGTGAGTTCAACGCGGAATGGGGGCTGGGGGCGATCCACGCCGACCAGGCCTACGCCGCCGGTTATACCGGCAAAGGCATCAAACTCGGCATTTTCGATCAGCCGGTCTACGCCAAGCACCCCGAGTTTTCCGGTCCTGATAAGGTGATCAATCTGGTTACCGAAGGCATACGCGAATACACCGACCCCTATATTCCGGTGAAAAAAGGCGACGTTTTCCGCTATGACGGTACGCCGAGTGTGGACTCTGACGGTACGCTCGGTTCGCACGGCACCCACGTGGGCGGCATCGCCGCCGGCAGCCGCGACGGCGGCGCCATGCACGGCGTGGCGTTCAACGCGCAGATCATCAGCGCGGAAAACGGCGATCCCGGCCCGGAGGACGGCATTGTGCTCGGTAACGACGGTGCGGTTTACCAGGCCGGCTGGGAGGCGCTGGTGGCCAGCGGCGCGCGCATCATCAATAACAGCTGGGGCATCGGCATTACCGATAAATTCGCCAAGGGAGGCAAAGATCCCGCTTATCCTCATTTCACGGTCGACGATGCGCAAAAGCAGTTCGATCAGATCAAGGTTATCCTGGGCACCAAGCCCGGCGGCGCCTATCAGGGCGCGATCGACGCGGCGCGCAGCGGCGTGGTCACCATCTTCGCCGCCGGGAACGATTACAACCTGAACAACCCGGACGCCATGGCCGGCCTGGCGTATTTCGTGCCGGATATCGCGCCGAACTGGCTGTCGGTCGCCAGCCTGCAGGATCCTACCAATACCGGCGATTACAGCATCAGCACCTTCTCTTCCCGCTGCGGCTATACCGCCAGTTTGTGCGTCTCGGCACCGGGTACCCGGGTGTACAGCTCGGTGATTGAAGGCACCAGCGTGGAGAATCTGACGACCGGCTACGCCAAATACAGCGGTACCTCGATGGCGGCGCCGCACGTGGCCGGCAGCGTTGCGGTGCTGATGGAGCGGTTCCCGTATTTGAATGGCGCACAGGTGGCGGACGTGCTGAAAACCACTGCCACCGACATGGGCGCGCCGGGCATCGACGCGCTCTACGGCTGGGGGATGATCAACCTGGGCAAGGCCATCAACGGCCCGGGCATGTTGGTGACCGTCGAAGATATTCCTGCGGAGTTCCGCATTCCGGATCCGACAGGCGTGGCTTACGGCCCGACCCAGTTCGTGGTGGATCTGCCGGGCGTCGGTGCGGTGCTGGACAAGGGTAAACCGACCGAGCGCGTCTGCAGCAGCGATCTTTGCGGCCTGGACTTCTGGAGCAACGACATCTCCGGCCACGGCGGCCTGACCAAGCAGGGCATCGGCACGCTGGTGCTGACGGGTAACAACACCTATGCCGGCCCGACGCTGGTCAATCAGGGGCGGCTGGCAGTCAACGGCTCGGTCACCTCGGCCGTCAGCGTGCAGAACGGCGGCATCGTCGGCGGCAGCGGCACGGTCGGTTCGCTGACCGCCCGTCAGGGCGGCACCGTGGCGCCGGGCAACTCGATCGGCACCCTGAACGTGGCGGGTAACGTCAGCTTCGAGCCGGGTTCGCGCTACGCGGTGGAAGTGGGGCCGAACGGCCAGAGCGATCGGATCCAGAGCAGCGGATCGGCGACGATCGGCGGCGGCGAGGTGGCGGTGACGCTGGAGAACAGCCCCAACCTGCTGACGCAAAGCGAGGTGCGCAGCCTGCTGGGCCAGCAGTACAACATTTTGAGCGCGCAGCAGGGGGTGAGCGGGCAGTTTGACGCGGTGGCGCCGAACTACCTGTTCCTCGGCACCGGGCTGAGCTACCAGCCGACCGGGGTGACGCTGAGCGTCGGGCGCAACGGCACGAGCTTCGCCAGCGTGGCGCAGACGCCGAACGAGCGGGCGGTGGCGGCAGCGGCGGATGCGCTGGCGGCGGGCAATCCGGTGTACGAGAGCCTGCTCGGCAGCGGCACGGCGGGCGAAGCGCGGCAGGCGTTCCGTCAGCTGTCGGGGCAAATCCATGCGGATATCGCGTCGGCGCTGGTGAACGACAGCCGCTACCTGCGTGAGGCGCTGAACGGGCGTCTGCGTCAGGCGGAAGGGCTGGCGAGCTCGTCGGCCATCAAGGCGGACGAGGGCGGTGCCTGGGCGCAGCTGCTGGGGGCGTGGGACCACGCGTCGGGCGACGCCAACGCCACGGGTTATCAGGCCTCGACCTACGGGGTGCTGGTGGGGCTGGACTCGGCGGCGGCGGACGACTGGCGGTTGGGGGTAGCGACCGGCTACACCCGCACCTCGCTGCACGGCGGGTACGGGTCGAAGGCGGACAGCGACAACTACCACCTGGCGGCGTACGGCGACAAGCAGTTCGGGGCGCTGGCGCTGCGCGGCGGGGCGGGCTACACCTGGCACCGCATCGATACCAAGCGGTCGGTGAACTACGGGATGCAGTCGGACCGCGACACGGCGAAGTACAGCGCGCGCACCGAGCAGCTGTTCGCGGAAGCGGGTTACAGCGTGCAGGGTGAGTGGCTGAACCTGGAGCCGTTCGTGAACCTGGCGTACGTGAACTTCGAGAACAACGGTATCGCGGAAAGCGGCGGCGCGGCGGCCTTGCGCGGGGATAAACAGCATACCGACGCGACGGTATCGACGCTGGGTCTGCGTGCGGACACCGAATGGCAGGTGAGCGCGGGCACGACGGTGGCGCTGCGCAGCGAGCTGGGGTGGCAACACCAGTACGGCGGGCTGGAGCGAGGCACCGGGCTGCGGTTCAACGGCGGCAACGCGCCGTTCGTGGTGGACAGCGTGCCGGTCTCGCGCGACGGGATGGTGCTGAAGGCGGGGGCGGAAGTGGCGGTGAACGAGAACGCCACGCTGTCGCTGGGCTACGGCGGGCTGCTGTCGCAGCACCACCAGGACAACAGCGTCAACGCCGGCTTCACCTGGCGCTTCTAAGCAACATCGACTTAATCCTTGTAGGGAACCGTCTGCGGGCGGTTCCTTTTTCACATCCTGCTAATGAGAACCCGGCGCACCTGGGGCGTCGGCCAATAACAAGCAAAAGGTAAGGAAATGACAACAACAATGGGTTTTGATAGCAAAGGAAACGTTCGTCGCTCGCCGTGGCGGCTGAACGCGCTGGTCTGCTGCATGGCGCTGGCGGGGTATGCGCAGGCGGCACCGCACGAGGTGAACGGCCAAGCTGGCGATCCGGCCAGCTGGCGCAGCGCCGAATTCAACGCCAACTGGGGGCTGGGGGCGATCCATGCCGATGAGGCCTACGCCGCCGGTTATACCGGCAAAGGGCAGAAGGTGGGCATTTTCGACACCCCGGTCAACCGCCATCCCGAGTTCGCCGGCGACGGCAAACTGATCAACGTGGTCACCGAAGGCTATCGCGCCTACACCGATCTGCACCGGCCGGGCATTAACGCCGGCGACCGCTTTTACTTCGACGGCACCTTCCACTTCTACAGCGGCTCACAGGGCATGCTGAGCAATCACGGGGTGCACGTCGCGGGCATCAGCGCCGCCAACCGCGATGGCGTCGGCATGCACGGCGTGGCCTTCGATTCGCAGGTGATCAGCGTCGATAACGACAACGACGGCCCGGCCTACGGCGAATTTCTCGGCCTGGACGGCGCCGTCACCAATGCCGGCTGGCAGGCGATGATCAACAGCGGTGCGCGGGTGATCAACAACAGCTGGGGCGTCAGTATTCCCGACTTTCTGTCCGACGGCGGCCGCGATCCTAACGCGCTGCACTTTGAGCTGAAGGATGCGCAGGAACAATTCGATCAGGTCAAACCGCTGCTCGGCAGCCTGGCCGGCGCAGGCTATCAGGGCGCCATCGACGCGGCGCGCAAAAATATTCTGGTGCTGTTCGCCGCCGGCAACGACGGCAACTACAACCAACCGGATGTGATCAGCGGGCTGGCCTACTTCGTGCCGGACATCGCGCCGAACTGGCTGTCGGTTGCCAGCGTGGCGCAGGATGCGGCATCGACCAACAGCGTGCCTTACACCATCAGCGGCTTCTCTTCCCGCTGCGGCTATACCGCCAGCTTCTGCGTCTCGTCGCCGGGCAGCAAAATCTACAGCACCGTGGCCAATGGTTCCGATCCGGCCAACCTGGTGTCGGACTACGGCAATAAAAACGGCACCTCGATGGCGACGCCGCACGTCACCGGCGCGGTGGCGGTGTTGCTGCAGCGCTTCCCGTACATGACCTCGGCGCAGATTGCCGACGTGTTGAAAACCACCGCCACCGACATGGGCGCGCCGGGCATCGATGCGCTCTATGGCTGGGGGATGATCAACCTGGGCAAGGCCATCAACGGCCCGGGTATGTTCTATACCGTCGAGGATATTCCCGCGGAGTTCCGCATCCCGGATCCGACGGGCGTGGCCTATGGCCCGACCCAGTTTGTCGCCAATATTCCGGGGAGGGGCGCCGAGGTGGATGCCGGTACGTTGCACGCCAGGAAATGTGATGACTTCCACTGTGGATGGGAAATCTACTCCAACAACATTTCCGGCCACGGCGGCCTGACCAAAGAGGGCGCGGGAATCCTGGAGCTGACCGGCACCAACACCTATGCCGGCCCGACGCTGGTCAATCAGGGGCGGCTGGCAGTCAACGGCTCGGTCACCTCGGCCGTCAGCGTGCAGAACGGCGGCATCGTCGGCGGCAGCGGCACGGTCGGTTCGCTGACCGCCCGTCAGGGCGGCACCGTGGCGCCGGGCAACTCGATCGGCACCCTGAACGTGGCGGGTAACGTCAGCTTCGAGCCGGGTTCGCGCTACGCGGTGGAAGTGGGGCCGAACGGCCAGAGCGATCGGATCCAGAGCAGCGGATCGGCGACGATCGGCGGCGGCGAGGTGGCGGTGACGCTGGAGAACAGCCCCAACCTGCTGACGCAAAGCGAGGTGCGCAGCCTGCTGGGCCAGCAGTACAACATTTTGAGCGCGCAGCAGGGGGTGAGCGGGCAGTTTGACGCGGTGGCGCCGAACTACCTGTTCCTCGGCACCGGGCTGAGCTACCAGCCGACCGGGGTGACGCTGAGCGTCGGGCGCAACGGCACGAGCTTCGCCAGCGTGGCGCAGACGCCGAACGAGCGGGCGGTGGCGGCAGCGGCGGATGCGCTGGCGGCGGGCAATCCGGTGTACGAGAGCCTGCTCGGCAGCGGCACGGCGGGCGAAGCGCGGCAGGCGTTCCGTCAGCTGTCGGGGCAAATCCATGCGGATATCGCGTCGGCGCTGGTGAACGACAGCCGCTACCTGCGTGAGGCGCTGAACGGGCGTCTGCGTCAGGCGGAAGGGCTGGCGAGCTCGTCGGCCATCAAGGCGGACGAGGGCGGTGCCTGGGCGCAGCTGCTGGGGGCGTGGGACCACGCGTCGGGCGACGCCAACGCCACGGGTTATCAGGCCTCGACCTACGGGGTGCTGGTGGGGCTGGACTCGGCGGCGGCGGACGACTGGCGGTTGGGGGTAGCGACCGGCTACACCCGCACCTCGCTGCACGGCGGGTACGGGTCGAAGGCGGACAGCGACAACTACCACCTGGCGGCGTACGGCGACAAGCAGTTCGGGGCGCTGGCGCTGCGCGGCGGGGCGGGCTACACCTGGCACCGCATCGATACCAAGCGGTCGGTGAACTACGGGATGCAGTCGGACCGCGACACGGCGAAGTACAGCGCGCGCACCGAGCAGCTGTTCGCGGAAGCGGGTTACAGCGTGCAGGGTGAGTGGCTGAACCTGGAGCCGTTCGTGAACCTGGCGTACGTGAACTTCGAGAACAACGGTATCGCGGAAAGCGGCGGCGCGGCGGCCTTGCGCGGGGATAAACAGCATACCGACGCGACGGTATCGACGCTGGGTCTGCGTGCGGACACCGAATGGCAGGTGAGCGCGGGCACGACGGTGGCGCTGCGCAGCGAGCTGGGGTGGCAACACCAGTACGGCGGGCTGGAGCGAGGCACCGGGCTGCGGTTCAACGGCGGCAACGCGCCGTTCGTGGTGGACAGCGTGCCGGTCTCGCGCGACGGGATGGTGCTGAAGGCGGGGGCGGAAGTGGCGGTGAACGAGAACGCCACGCTGTCGCTGGGCTACGGCGGGCTGCTGTCGCAGCACCACCAGGACAACAGCGTCAACGCCGGCTTCACCTGGCGCTTCTGACCTTCAACGGCGATCTCAAGGACAACGGAGCCGGCATGCCGGCTCCGTTTTTATTTGCGGCTGCGGGGTGAGTCCGTATGATGGCGCGGCGCCAGGGGCAATAAAAAACCGGGACCCTGACGGATCCCGGCTCAAAAGTGGGTAAAACAGATTAGCGCTAAAGGCTCAAGCCCCGTTTTGCTTGTGCAGTCCGAGCGATGTGCTCATCGTCTCAGTAGCGGCAACGGAACAAATTTTCCCTGGTGTTACTATGGTTATTATTAAAAAACGTGCTGGTGTTATTTTTTATAGTGTATTGCTGTATGTCTCTTTTGATACCATGTTTGACGATGCAACATGGTATGTCAAGCAACGTTTTTAACGCATAATTGCATGAGATGCTAGTTTTAGATGTGGCTTTTTCAGCAGAAATAATCAAAACGACTGATAAATCAGTAAAAAAAATCGAAGGAACAAATGGATAACAATCACCAAAAATTCGATTCACAGTCGATTGCCAATCGGGTCAGGGAGCTGTTTTTACATTACGGGATTGGAAAACGTCAGCATGCCCGAGAGCTCAGCCGCATCTTGGATCTGAGTTTTTCACATGCGCACCGCAAACTGAAAGGGCAAAGCCCTTGGACGCTGGAGCAGATCAACAGCGTCGCGGCCGCGCTGGGAGAAACGCCGGCGGCGATCGCCGATTTGAGCGCCGAACACGAGACGCCCGAGCCAAACATGGCGCGCGATGCCATCTTTGTCGTGGCGGGGGTGGCGATACCTTGCGTCGGGCACATCGGCGACGAGCTTGCTGCCGGGCGGCCGGCGGAGTTTGTGGCGCTGCGCGTGGAAGGGCAGTGGCATATCTATCGCGCTGATGAGGCGCCGGCAGGCCCGCGTTACGGCGTCGATCTGATCGAAATCCGGCCCGGCTTCGGCGACGACGAGCGGCTGAGCATCGCGGTATTGGACGATTCGCATCAGGCGGCCGATGAGCTGGCCAAGTATCTCGGCGGCTGCGGTTTCAACGCGGTGGCGTTTTACGACGTCGACAGCTTCTGTCAGGCATTGCAGCAAAGTCTGTTCGACGGCTACGTGGTGGACTGGCTGATCGGTGAGGAAACGGCGGATCGCTGTATCGCCACTATCCGCGCCTCCGACAACCCGGATGCGCCGGTACTGGTGCTGACCGGCGAGCTGGGGACCGACCGACGCGAGTCGGAAATCGCTCAGGCGATGCGCGAGTACGACGTGCTCGGCCCTTATGAAAAGCCGGTGCGGCTCCATGTGATCGAAGCCGCACTGCAACGCTGTTTTAATCTTTAGCGGGGAACACCTCGGCCAGCGCGCTCGACAGCGCATCCAGCCGGACCGGCTTCATCAGGTAGTTGTCGAACAGGGCGCGCTGGTCCGCCGTCAGCTGCTCCGGCGTGTAGGCGCTGATGCCGATGATCGGCACATGGCGGTTGGGGCCGCGACGGTTGCGCAGCTGCCTGGCCAGGGCGGCCCCGTCGATGCCCGGCATCTGCAGATCCAGCAACAGCGCGTCGTAAGGGCGTCTGAGCAGCTTCTGCAGCGCGCGCTCCGGCGAGTCGCACAGTTCGTGCTGATAGCCCAGCTTGTCCAATAGCGCCGCAAAGGCGTCACCCACCGACTTGTTGTCATCCACCACCAGGACCTGCTGCGGCTTCTGCTGCAGAGAAGCATTGGCGGCGGCGGGCTCGTCGGCACGTTCGTCTTCACTGATCTGCACCGGAATGCTGACGATAAAGGTGCTGCCCTTCTTGATTTCGCTGTACACCGTGATGGTGCCGTCGAGCAACGTCACCAGGCCGTGCACGATCGCCAGCCCCATCCCCACGCCGGCATACTGCTTGGTATGCGACTGATCCAACTGGGTAAAGGGTTTGAAGATCTGATCGAGCTGGTCTTTTTCGATACCGATGCCGGTGTCGGTCACTTCGATGATCAACGAACTGCCGCCCGATTGGCGGCGCAGGCAGCTGTGCAGCGTGATGCTGCCGCTTTCGGTGTATTTGTAGGCGTTGGTCAGCAGGTTGACGATAATCTGCCGGATGCGCAGCGGATCGGAGTGCACCAGCAGGTGGCTGCACTCCACCTCGCAGCTGAGTTTGACCTGCTCTTTGCGGGTCAGGGTGGCGATTTCGTTGGCGGTCTCCGCGATCAGCTTCTGCGCGTCGAACGGCACGATGCGCAATTCCATCATGCCGCTGTCGAGGTGCGCATAGTCGGTCAGATCTTTCATCTGGCTTTCGATTTGCTGCGCGGCGGTCTCCAGCCGCTGGAAAGTGTCCGCATGCTCCACCGACACCCGGGTGTTCACCAGTACGTCGATGGCCGACATCACGCTCTGCAACGAGGTGCGCAGCTCGTGGCCGATGGCGCCGAGGAAGGCGTTCTTGGTGCGAGTCGCTTTCTCCGCCTCGATCGCCTTGGCCTGCTGGCGAATGGTCAGCCGCTGCTGGCGGAACACGATCAGGGTGATGGCGATCAGCGCAATCACCGAGAACATGACGATCACCAACCCATAGAAAATAATGTGCCGTTTCTCGATGTAGTCCTCATAGGCGGCGGTGCGCTGCTTCACCTCGGCGTGGTCGGTCAGGTTGGCCATTTCGATGGCGTAAGGCTTGATGGCCTTCATGGCCGCGAAAACCTGGTCGAAGTCGATTTTCGGGCTGTCCAGCAGCTTATCGATGCGATCCATCTGCAGGCGCATCTGTTTGACCACTTCCGGGTAGCCCGGCTCGGCGTACAGCGGCTGGGTCGATTCGGAGACGGTTTCCAGCACGTAAAAGCGCGAATAGAGGATTTCGAACCGCAGCCGCAGATTGTCGTTGTCGACCTGCGGAGCGTGGCTCTGCTGCTCGACGAAGGTGTCGAATTCCGCCAGCTTGATGGAGAACTTGGCGATCGACCACGAGTAGTTCTCCTGCGTGCCGGCGATGGCATACAGCCCTTTCTTCGACAGGGTGGCGCTGTAGTAATAGAGCGTGACGGTCGACGCCACCAGAAACAGCGCGGCAAAGATCGCCGGGATCGCCAGCCTGCTGCCGTTCTTAAAGGTCGTCAGCTTCATTTGATCACGATCCTGTCGACTTGCCAGATAAAGCGCGAGTTGTACAACGGCGAGTTCAGTTCAGGCCCGGCGGCGTCGCGCGGGTAAACCAGGAACAGCGGGCCGAAGTTTCTGAGCTTCAGCATTTCCCCGTCCATCTTGTAGGCCAGGATCATGTTGTACTTTTTGACGTCGGACAGCGGCACGTCGATGTAATAATCGTTCAGCGCGTAGAAGGTCAGCGTCTCGCCCTTGGCGCCGACGCGCTCCAGGATATCGGCCACTGAAATTCCTTCGAATTTTCTCTGCGGCGTCCAGGACGTGGAGGTGGTGATGCTGCGCACCGGCATCGCCAACAGCTGCTTATCGGTGAACAGATAGCTTTTATTGACCGGGTCGGTCACGTTGTCGATCTTGCCCGCCACTTCCAGGGTAAAGCTGAGCGCGCTGCTCTGGGCGATAATCAGGGCCACGCAGGCCATCGCAAGGGTTTTGCATAGTTTGAACAGCATCGGTGTTCTCCAGAGGCGCGGGGAGGTTGTATCAGTCCCGCTAATTTATCAGGCAGAATAATGGCAGAAAAAGCAGGCGGGTGCGAAGGGAATAGTAAACCGCACAAAAAGAACAGGCCGGTGTTTACCGGCCTGAGAATGGGCTAACCGCAGCGGTTAGCGCATGGTAACGAACTCTTCCGCCGCGGTCGGGTGGATCGCCACGGTGTTGTCGAAGTCCTTCTTGGTGGCGCCCATCTTCACCGCTACCGCGAAGCCCTGCAGGATTTCATCCATGCCGAAGCCGATGCCGTGCAGGCCGACGATCTTCTCTTCTTTACCCGCGCACACCAGCTTCATGCGGCACGGCTGGCGGTGCTGCGTCACGGCGCTGTACATGGCGGTGAAGGAGGATTTGTATACCTTCACGTTGTCCGCCCCGAACTTCTCGATGGCTTCCGGCTCGGTCAGGCCGACGGTGCCGATCGGCGGGTGGCTGAACACCACGGTGGCGATGTTGCTGTAATCCAGGTGCTCGTCCGGCTTGTTGTTGAACAGGCGCTCGGACAGGCGGCGGCCGGCGGCCACGGCGACCGGGGTCAGCTCTACCGCGCCGGTGTTGTCGCCCACCGCGTAGATGCCTTTGACGTTGGTATTCTGGAACTTATCGACGTCAATGTAGCCTTGATCGTTGGTCTTCACCCCGGTAACGCCGAGGTTCAGGTTGTCGGTCGCCGGTTCGCGGCCGATGGCCCAGATCAGGCAGTCGACGGTGAATGCCTTGCCGTTTTCCAACTGCAGCGTCAGGCTGCCGTCGGCGTTCTTGACGATCGCTTTCGGCACCGATTCGGTGTGCAGGCTCGGCCCTTCGGTGTTCATCACTTCCACCAGGGTTTCGACGATCATCGGATCGAAGCTGCGCAGCGGCGCGTGCTTGCGCACAAACAGGTGCGTTTCCGCGCCCAGCGCGTTCAGCACGCCGGCGATCTCTACGGCGATATAGCCGGCGCCGACTACGGCGACGCGCTTCGGCATGGCGTCCAGCTCAAAGAAGCCGTCGGAGTCGATGCCGTATTCCGCACCCGGAATCGCCGGGTGGCTCGGGCGGCCGCCGGTGGCGATCAGGATGTGGTCGGCGGTGATGGTCTCGCCGTTCACTTCCACGGTGTGCGCATCCACGAAGCGCGCGAAGCCTTTGATCACGTCGACCTTGTTCTTGCCCAACACGTTGTCGTAGGAGTTGTGGATGCGGTCGATATAGGCGGTGCGGTTGGCGACCAGCTTCTTCCAGTCGAAGGCGTTGACGGTGGTGTCGAAGCCGTAGTCCGGGCCGTACTGATGGATGGCCTCGGCGATCTGCGCCGCGTGCCACATGACTTTTTTCGGTACACAACCCACGTTTACACAGGTGCCGCCCAGCTCTTTGGCTTCAATCAGCGCACACTTTTGGCCGTACATGGCTGCCCGGTTGATCGATGCGATACCGCCGCTGCCGCCGCCAATTGCTAGATAATCGTAATGTTTCGTCATCTGGGATTTCCATGAGTTGTGAATTTGAAGAGGGTAAGAGTTTAACGCCTGACCGGGGTTTGTCGCAAAGATTGCGTCGATGGCTGCGATAGGTGGACGCAGGGCGCGGCGAACCGCGCCCTGCCGGGGATTATTCCGGTACCACCCAGTTCACCAGATGGTGGCCGATGCCCGACGGCACCAGCACCTTGTGCAGCCACGGCAGCACGTTTTTCATCTGCTGCTCCAGCTTCCACGGCGGGTTGATGACGATCATGCCGGAGGCGGTCATGCCGCGCTGATCGCTGTCGGGTTTCACCGCCAGTTCGATCTGCAGAATGCGGCGAATGCCGGTGGCTTCCAGATCGCGCAGCATGCGTTTGATCTGCTGGCGCATCACCACCGGGTACCACAGCGCGTAAGTGCCGGTGGCGAAACGCTTGTAGCCTTCCTGAATGCCTTTGACCACGTCCTGGTAATCGGTCTTCATTTCATACGGCGGGTCCATCAGGATCAGGCCGCGGCGCGACAGGGGCGGCAGCTGGGATTTCAGCTGCTGATAGCCGTCGGCGCGCTGCACTTTGGCGCGTTCGTCTTTCTGGAACTCGCTGCGCAGCAGCGGGTAGTCGCTCGGGTGCAGCTCGGTCAGGTGAATTTTGTCCTGCGGGCGCAGCAGCTGGCGGGCGATCAGCGGCGAGCCGGGATAGTAGCGCAGCGTGCCGGAACGGTTGAAGTTGTGTACCACGCTCATGTAGGCCGCCAGCTCTTCCGGCAGATCGTCGCGCTGCCACAGCAAGCCGATGCCTTCCAGGTATTCGCCGGTGCGCTCGGCGTGTTCGCCGCTGAGCTGATAACGGCCTGCGCCCGAGTGGGTATCCAGATACAGGAACGGCTTCTCTTTTTCCTTCAGCGACTCGATGATCAGGCTCTGAACGGTGTGTTTGAGCACGTCGGCGTGGTTGCCGGCGTGGAAACTGTGGCGATAACTCAACATAATGTTTTGATGCTTCCTAATGGTTTCATTATTTTATTAAAAATCAGTAAATTAACTTTTTCCGATACCTAATCTGGTTCTGGTGTTTATTGATGTTTTCGAGCTTTTACGGTAAACCGTTGATCACGTGGTTGATCACGAAAACCGGAATTTATCCTCATGGCATCCAGCATAAACCACCTGACTGACAAAAAGCTCAAAGCACTTGCTGCCGGAGGGCATGACAAAGAATATACACTATCCGATGGTGGGGGGTTGATGATTCGAATTAGCAAAAACGGTGCAATAAGCTGGTTCTATCAATACAAGCTAGAAGGTCGCTCATCGACGGTATCCCGCCCTCGGCTGGGGCGCTACCCTGATATGTCGCTAGCAAAGGCAAGAGAAATGCGTAGCCAGTGCCGCAGGTGGCTTGCTGAAGGCAAAGATCCCAAACGCATGCTAAAACTTGATAGGGAATCATCACTAAAACCAGTAACGGTAAGGGATGCTATAGAATATTGGTTGGCAGAATATGTGGATGGAAATATTATTAACGACTCTAGATACAGAGAACGCTTTAATAAGCATATTTTTCCATACATCGGTGATATTGCTCTATCTGATTGTGAAACCCACCTTTGGCTTGTATGTTTTGCAAGAACGAAGAAGAATGCACCCAGTACCGCAGGCATGTTGCTGCAAATGTCGCAGCAAGCTCTTAAATTCTGTCGAGTACGGCGATTTGCTTCATGCAATCATTTGGATGACCTCACCGCTCAAGATATAGGTGTAAAAATTAAAAAAAGAAAACGGTTTTTAAATCGTGAAGAGTTTGGTGATTTAATAAAAGCAATTAATGGCGGGGTCTTCAACCATTATTACTCGAATTTAGTATATTTGCTAATTGTTTTCGGCGCTAGGACGGTGGAAGTTAGACTGTCAGAATGCCATGAGTGGGATTTAAAAAGTAAGGTATGGACGACTCCAGAGTCTCATAGCAAAACAAATGAGAAAATAGTACGACCAATACCGGACAGAGTAGCCCCTATGATAGAGCGATTGTTAGAGGAAAACAAAGAAAGTGGCTATTTACTTGGTGAATTAAAGAAGAACACCGCTGTTAGTCAAACTGGGGGAAGGATTTATAAACAGTTGAGGCATGTCGAACGGTGGCGTCTTCATGATTTACGAAGGACTTTTTCTACATACTTAAATGATCTAGGTGTAGCACCGCATATAGTTGAATTGTTGTTGGGGCATAGCCTTGGCGGAGTGATGGCGGTGTATAATAGGAGCTTGTATATGAACGAGAAGCTTGATGCTTTAAATATATGGCTTGATGAACTTCAAAAGATAGCTGGAAAAAACGTGTTTTGCTTTCCCGTATCTCGTTGAGACTCAGAATTACAAGGATGCCTATTTATGTCATTACCATTAAAAGAATTTTATCCAATATCTCAAGTTGCTGATTTGTTATCTTGTACTATTGATGATCTGGTTCATTGGGCGGCCATTGGCTCTTTAAGATTATACATTAAAGTTGAAGGCGCAATAGGGATAATTAATGATTATGTTACGGAGGATACTGAATATTTCATTCAGGATATCATCAATGAAACGTCATTTGCGGAATTATCAAATGATGACAGAGAAGATTTATCGCCACAGGTGATGTATCAGGTATTGATTGAATATATTAATAAGCATGGGCTTGATAGTATATCCCCTGTTCGTGATGGATATGCGGCATTGACCTATATCACTGGTTGCTATGTATCAGAAGACTTATGTCTTGCGGAAAGTTTTATTTTGAATGGTCGTGTGGAAGGTGGTAATGATTCCAGGCTTGAGCTGATAAAGTCAAAAGTAGATGAAGAATATCATGGCGAATTAGTGTCAGTTACTGGCTTCTTAGGGCTTGGTAATGAATTTTTCCATAACTATACATTCAACAATAAATTGATAGCTAATTATGGAGCTTCATTTAATGAAACGATAATGCCAGAAAACAATATCATGATTAATTTGATTCCCGATTGCGACGTTGAAATAAAAAATTGTGACTTATTTGTCTTGAAAAAAGATTTTATTAGGATTCGTTGCGCCTTTGAGTCTAATGAAGAGCTGGATAAGATTTATAATGTGATGAATATCTCTAACTTACATAGCTGGGCATTTGCACCGGGCATTAATGCTAAAAATAAAGTTGTTCCATTGGAGAAAAAAGAAAGGGTGTCTGCAAGGGCAAAGGATGCCATTAGGATTTTAATTAATCAACTTTACCCTGAATTAAAAGAGAATCCAGCTAAGTTAGCTGGTGTTTTAACTGCGGAAGCAAATAGACAAGGTACGCCATGTAAATTTGATAAGACAACTGTTTCCAAATGGTTAAAGGACTAATCGCCATCTAATTAAGCTGCGTCAGTGGCTTAATTAGACCTCTGTTGCTTGCTTGCGCGAATCAGGTACTCAAGAATGCTTACGAAAGCGCAAGAACAACGGAGGCTACATGTCAGAGCATATATTCATCCCGCCAACACCAGAACAGCGACGCACCATTTTGGCTGAATATGGTTTTTCTATAGAGCGACGTGTTCGTGAAAAAGAATGCAAGCTCATGACGAGCCTTTCACGCTCTACTCGGCACGTCTTGGAGAAGGAAGGGCGATTTCCACGGCATCAATATTTAGGTCGCAATTCTTGCGCCTGGCTTCTAAGTGACGTTCTTTGGTGGGTGCGTAATCCACCGAAGGTTGATGCGGTGAATAACCCATATGAGAAGAAGTTAGAGAGCGAAAATATGAAGTGCGGTGCTCAAAGCGATTAGAGCTTGAATTCTCATGAGTTTAGATTTGGCGTTAAGCAATAAACTTTGGGGGTAATGCCCGGATTATTCCGTGAGGTGTATATTATGTTTCATGTCACGAAAGCTGCGACGTATGGCGTTCTGTACGTTAATAGTCAATATTTTCATGTAAAGCACTTGCGCTACCGTGAAAATGCGGGTTATAGTTTCTTCGTTGCTGCAAAATCAGTAACCGGGCGTAGGAACCCGTGTATGTTATCGGCGACGATAGACGCGCCATGCGTCTTTTTTTACGTCGCAATCAACGCCACAGAGCGCCATTTTATGGTGTGGTGCGTTCACACCGGGCATGCAATTGCCGGGTATGGGCAGATGTCGCATCACTCCACCGTGTCAATGGTAGCTCAGGCGGGGCAGCTTTCGGGCTGGCCGGTTTCCGATAACGCCGGTATTCCTACCCCCGTCTGGGCTATCGCCATCAGTGAGCGTAGGAACTCCGGCGATAGCGTAATTTACGTTGTTATCGGAGGTTGCCTTATGGCTACTGCCCCAATTCACACACCCCCTCAATTTGTATGGCTATTTCTCGCTGTCCGCCGTTCTGACGCGCTCGATCGCCCACACCGCCATCAGGTCACAGCCCCAACCTATGACGCCGCACGTCGCCTTGTGGCGCGTGATTTCGTTGCTACCTTTGCAGGGCGCCTACCGGCCGAGAGGGCCAATCATGCTTAAGACGTTCCAGGTGGCCGGCTATGCCGTGAATAAGCGCGGTAATACCGTCGCTGTTCGCTATGACGTGCAGGCCTCTAATGTTATCCAGGCAAAACAGGTTGCGGAGCAGGTTGCCGCAGAGAAAGGATTTACTTACCCGCGTTTAACGAGCGCTATCTCTCGGAGAAGACAAAATGTCTAGTTTATTTCGCAAACAACTCTACATTGTTTACTTCTGCTGTATCGACCCTGACGGGGCTTACGCCACGGCAGATTGCGTAACCGAAGCATTGACGCAAACTCAGGCCAAAAGCCAGGTTATTTCAGCGGCAAAGTTACAAGGATTTAGTCGCATTGAAATTACCGATTGTTGCTTGGCAACAAAAGACGACATTGAGCGTGTTACTCAATTGGCTGAGGCTGAGATGTCGGGAGCTCCAGGCGGGATTTCATTGAATTAAATTGGTGAGGTTATCGCATAGCGTTATTGGCGATTAATATTGCTTTGGCTTGCCAATTATAAATATTTGTACGCTGACCGTAAAATACTGTGCATATGAGTTCTAAATCGCACTGCCGCTGCCTGAACTTTCAGGGTAGAGGTGAAAACACATTTACGCTGTAGGCGATAAAGGGAGTTTGGAATGAAAACAAACAATGAGCGCGATTGTGCTCAGGTCATCCCCATGCCTAAATTCAGTAAAAAAGAAAATGCTAACGAGGGTGTAAACATGAAAAGCACAAATATCAGTATCGACGGATACCGTAAAATCCACCGTGTTAAAAACGTCTCTTTTAATATGCATTTGCTCATTCGTCACCAAGAAGCAAATGCCGCTCCGCTGCTTTGGATTCCAGATATTTTTAGCTATATCGCTGACGACATAAGCGACATTAGCGAGGAGTTGAAGGCGAAAGGGCTGTTTGACCAATGGTTACAGCAAGAACGCGATGAAATTGATAATGCGTAATGTAAAGAAAAAGCGCCGGTAAGACGGCGCTTTTGAGGATTTAAAATGAATAACACTCTTCACCAAGAAATCATACGCCGATTGGTACGTGAATTCCAGTTTAAAGAGCAGAATGGATATTTACGTCAAGGTATTTGTCCTCATTGCAAAAAAAAGGAGTTATTCACCAGTGTGGACAAGCCTTATGTGTTGCGCTGTGGCCGGGAAAATAAATGTGGCGGTGAAGTGGTTGTGAAAGAGCACTATGCCGATTTATTCGATAACTGGTCAGAACGCTACCAGCGCACCGAAAGACAGCCACACGCCGCCGCAGAGGCTTATTTGCGTGAGGGGCGCGGGCTGGATACGGCGTTGATCGCCGGCTGTTACAGCCAGGAAAGCTATCACCAGAAAGGGATCGGCAGCGCAACGGTACGCTTTACCCTGCCTGGCGGTGCGTATTGGGAACGGCTGATTGACCAACCTGAACGATTTGACCGTAAGGCCAACTTTGGCGGACGCTATGCTGGTCAATGGTGGAGCCGGCCCGAACAAGACCTCGCTGGGCAGAAAGAGATCTGGTTGGTTGAGGGGATTTTTGACGCCATCTGCCTGAATCAGAACGGCGTTACGGCGGTGTCGCTCATGACCTGCAACAACTACCCGGATAAAGCCTTGCAGGCGTTGGCAGGGTTGTACGACAGCAGCCCGCGCCCGGTGCTGGTTTGGGCGCTGGACAGGGGCCAGGCTGGGGAGCGGGCGATACGTAAGCACGTTGAGCGCTGCCGCGCCGAGGGATGGACGGCAAAGGCAGCTCTTCCGCCAGACAGCAAGAAAAAAGCTGACTGGAACGATCTACACCTTCAGGGCAAGCTGACGGCCAAGGATTTGGACACTTACCGCTATTACGGTGCGCTCTTGATCGCGCGTAGCGCCAGCGATAAGGCGTTGCTGATGTTCAACCGCACCGAACGGCACGAGTTCCATTTTGAGTATGATTCCCGTCTTTACTGGTTCAAGCTCGATGTAGACCGTCACATGAAGGCGGTCGAGCGGATCCAGATGGCCGACCCGGATTTAGATGAACGTGACGCCAAGGCGAAGGCGCTGAAAGAGTCTGGGGCGGTGGCGGAGATCGCCAACTGCTACCCGACACCGCTGTATTTTCAGAAGTCAGAAGCAACGGACGAGGCATGGTACTACATGCGCGTGGATTTTCCGGGCGGTTTGCCTCCCGTTAAAGCCACATTCACCGCCGCGCAGCTCTCCAGTGCCTCCGAGTTCAAAAAAAGGCTTCTGCATGTGGCTAAGGGCGCGGTGTACACCGGCAACACCAATCAGCTCGACAAGCTGGCAAAGCAGGATTTGCCGAGGATCAAAGAGGTCAATACTCAAAATTTCATCGGGTATAACAAAGAGTTCGGCGCGTATGTGTTCAACGACGTGGCCGTGCATAACGGTACGCTCTACCCGCTCAACGATGAAGACTATTTTGAAATGCGCAGCCTCAGCCTGAAGAGTCTCAGCGCTTCGCCGCACCTGGCGTTAAATCCTGACCTGGCTGCGTTTGATCCCGGCTGGAGTGCCGACCTGTGGCGGGCGTTTGGCGTCAAGGGTTACATTGCGCTGGCCTTCTGGCTGGGGACGTTGTTTGCCGAGCAAATCCGCGCCGTACAGAAAAGCTATCCGTTCTTGGAGGTTGTTGGGGAACCCGGCTCCGGCAAAAGTACCCTGCTTGAATTTCTATGGCGGCTCAGTGGCCGGCCAGATTACGAAGGGTTCGACCCGTCTAAATCTACCCCCGTTGCGCGGGCTCGCAATTTTGCCCAGGTGGGTAACTTGCCGGTATGCCTGATTGAGGGGGATCGCACTCTGGATAACGCCAAACAACGGGCGTTTGACTGGGACGAACTGAAATCTCTGTACAACGGCCGTTCCCCGCGGGCGGTGGGTATCAAGACGAACAACAACGAAACCTATGAGCCGCCGTTCAAGGGGGCGATCATCATAGCGCAAAATGCCAATACGGACGGCTCTCCTGCGTTCCTGGAGCGCATCATTCATCTGCATACTGACCGGCGCGACCAAACTCCGCAGACCAAGGCCGCAGCGGAAGCGCTGGAGCGTTACCCGATCGAGTCTATTTCCGGTTTTGTCCTGCTGGCCGTTCTCAAGGAGCGGGAGATTATGGAGCGATTTTTTATCCGCTTTGTGGCCGCCGAAGCGGAGGTGTTGGCCGTGATGCCCTCGCAGCATATCCGCATCATCAAAAACCATGCGCAGCTGATCGCCTTGCTGGAGGCGCTAGCGCTGGTGCTGCCTTTGGAAAGCCGACATATCGAGGAAACAAAGAACGTGCTTCTCAAGATGGCGCCGGAACGTCTCAAGGCTGTCCAGGCTGAACACCCCCTCGTGCAAGAATTTTGGGAGGTCTTCGATTACTTGGATTCGGTGGTACCGGGTGGCATCAACCACGCGCGAGAGCCGGGCGAGATCGCCGTGCAATTTAGCCATTTTCAGGAGGAGGCAAGCCACCACCGGCAATCACACGCCGACATCAAGGAGATCAAGAAGCTACTGGAGGGAGCCAAAGCTCGGCGTATTCTTCGCAAAGGGGCGGTCAGGAGTCGGGTTTATGAGGCCTATAATCGTCAGCTCCCTGCCGACAGCCCAGCCAGGCGGAGCGAGGTGCAGCATTGTTGGATATTTAAAGCGCAGGACTGACAACGGTAACTATCGAGGTTGATGATGAAGAAAAAATTTTGCCTTACCACATCGCGGCAGAGTGACGCCGTGTGCTACCAAAGAGAAAGTGCCTGGCTTGCGCATTGCGAGGCAGAGGAGATCCCCTATATCCAGTTGCGCCGACGAACAAAACGAACGGATATTCATTGGGATTACATTACATACCCGCACTCCCTGGATGAAGCCTTTAATGGCGAGCGTGGCGCATGGCTGCGCTCTGAGGTCAGAGAGATGTTTGCGCGGGTAGCCTATGAGAACCGCAATACCACAATGTCCTATATGGCAAGTGGATGGACAGCTGATTTTCACGATGTTCCCAACGCTATCGCTGAGAGCCTGGCCTGTGAGTTATACGGCCTTGTAGCACGTCATTTACTGAATTTTAAGGTGGCAATGGACAAAACCCCAGCTTAACCCTTGGCACCTCATTCCCCTGGTATCGTCATTTTTCGCTATGTTGGCCATCCGGCCCGCATAGCGTTTTTGTTTCTATCCCCCCACACTGCACCGGCAGGTATAGACGGCCCCGTCTATACCGCCTGGCATTGAGCACAGACATTGTTAACTGTCCCGGCCGTTCCTGAGCGCATAGACGCCTACGACCGTGCTGCAGCACAGGCATTTCTATCTGTACCAGAGTGGCCGGGAAGACTGGCGGATCATCACCCGCCGTCGCTCCCCTCACGGGCAGGTACAGGAAAACCCAATGATTAACAAGAAAGAGACATTGACACCACAAATGCGCTCGTAAATTAGCCTGCTTTAATGGTTTTCAAAATCTTAGGGGGTGTCTCGGAAACTCATTACATTATTACAAACCTGAAAAACATATCATAACACCATGATATATATAATAAATGTTTGTAATGGAATAACCATTACATACCATTACATGTAATAAAATGGATTTGTTACAAATGACGAAGGCAACCCATTGTTTTTAAAGGGCGTAATTTTTATGTAATGCGATGTAATGTCAGAGTTATTACAAATATTATCCATTAAAATCATTTGGTTAAGTCCTGATTTTAGACCCCGTAATAATGTAATAGGTTTCCGAGACACCAACTGGATTTTCGACGGAAGAGTCTTTTTCTTGTTAACAATAAATTCACAGGGTGTTGATGTGGCTGGTGCTGACTCTTCTGCCGGTATAGGGCATTTTGAGCGGCTTCACTCGACAAGCACATTCGCGGATCACTGAAGTAAGTTCCGGTAGCAGACCTTGATCGGCCTTGCGTGGTAGTGGCAACCCCGGCGCAAACGCTGGACTGGCGCCAACGGAAAGCGGCACTCGTCACATTGGCAGATGAGGGGTTTGGGTCGGAATATGCACGGCATTTTTAATGTATGGGAGCTGGATTGATAATGCTTGATTAGCTTTCATTGCTCCCACGTTCCACAATCTACACCCCATCATAGAAATGCATTGCTAGCCTGTATACTAAGTAAGCGGGGATAAAGCCAACACATGAGAGAAAAGCTAAGGCATATTTATAATCTGACTCCGAGATAAACGCGAAATAACCAATGATGACTAACGTCATAGCTCCAATGGCATTGCTAGTTCCAACGAGTATCTTGGATATAAGTTTATTCATGGCGGTCATTTTGCTACCTTTTGGAAGAATAGTTCAGCAATTCTATTAAATTCACTCCTACTGCTATGCCAAATGGCGATCGCATCTTCAAATGGCCTTGTCCGCTTCTCTACAAAAATATAAAGAAGGTCAAGATTTCCCATCCTTCTAAGTCGATCATACAAACGAGGGTTTCTTAATTTTAACTCGCGCGACGTGTAGATAGCGCGGGAGTTGATTGATCCAACGGTTAGAATAGAACTTAATGAAATGCTTACAGCGAGTTGAAGAATAAATCTTTCAGCTATCACAGCGCCAAGGTTCGCGCCAAGGACTTGGTTACTCACGAACCTACCCAGGAATTTACCAGAACCTTTTTCAATAATTAACTTTATTCGCTCAAGATCAACCTTCTCAAGAAAGTCATCAGCGACCATCCTTGCAATTTTAGCCAGGCTCTCTTTACTGGCTAGGCCAGACTTAATTAAGCGGATCATCCTCTCTGTATCATCTCTATTGGCGGTTCGGTTTTCGGTATCAAGGAAATCATAAGCCAAATAGCCAAGGTCAATAGGGAACGATATCGCTCCCTGGACAAACCCAATTATGAAGTTGTTATTCACATTTAAAGCGTCGGCCATATCCTGAGCGATATCTTTTGCACTTTTGTTCATCGTTCCATCCCTTGGAGTATCAAACCTTCATGCCTTGTTGTCCCACACCCGCCCAATCGGCAAAAAATCACGTCAGGCTTACCTTATTCTACAGTAAAATTTGGCTGCACAGGAACGCGCAATTTTGCACAGATTTTTGCCCACCAGAAAAACCCACCCAGGCCAGCACTGGCGCGGCCTCGGGCACTTTGCACAACTGCACAAAAAAGCACCCTTTTAGTGCGCGGGCGAGGCGGGGGAGCAACCGCGCGCCGGGCGTGCTGAGAGAGCTCGCTGTCGTTGTGAATCAGAAGGGGTATAGGTATGCATGAATTCGTCGCTGTAGGCGGCCAAGACGAGATGGAAAAGGAAACGGGAGGAGGTTGGGGGTTAAAGAGTCAAAACCTTACAGCGTGGCGCTCCTGCGCTCTGCGTTGATGCGGATGATCACAACGCTGCGGAGCGCGGGATTCAGTTGTTGCCAAGTCGTTGAATGATTGCCGAGTATTTGCGCTGGGTACGTCTGAGCGCCTCCTCAAATGAAAGCGGTTTTTGCGTGGCTGGCGCCGGCGACAACGGTTTTGTTTTGTCAGTGTTACGCATTCAAGTCCTAATAATCAGTGAGATAGCTACCTAATGGCGTCGGTTATTCCTGTTTGTTGCCTAATTTACGCCAAAATTAGGCAGCAAAAACAACAAATGGGTAAGTGGACGCGGCGGGCCCCTGGCAGAGCATGGTACCCGCTGGAATGGTGGGTTACTTCTTGTTTTGGTATTTGCTCAAGTAGGGGTAATTTCCCGCCAGGCTTCCCGCTGGCGTTGCGTTTGTCTCACCTTCTTTGGCCGGTGCCGGCGCCGATCGCGGCGTTACCGCTGCTGCATCACCGAACATTGATCTCACCGCATTCAATACCACCGCGGCATAACTGCATTGCTCTTGGCGAGAACGCTTGATAATCGCTTCATCAAGGTCAATTGGTACGCGCACCGAACGGTGCGCGGTAGGTTTATAGTGTCGTTTTGCCGTCGTCATCATATTCATGCCTTTAATGTCACACAGAAGGTGATTCTTTCATCCTGATAACGCTTCTCCAAGGCGTGAAAGGTTGTCGCTGTTCTACGACATATTTCAATGATGGAGCCAACTGCCAAAGGGCTTTACCGTTAGTTCGTCCCACAGGCATAGGCCTGTTTCACTTTGTTAGGAGGATTGAGGGTGATGAGTCAAGATAAGAGTCACACACGCAGCGAACTGGAGCGTGCCAAATCGGCATTTGAAGCCGAGCAAGAAATCATTAACAGCAAGAGTGCAATATTGGCCCGGCTTATTAGATCTTTAAACACGAGAAAGCAGGGGGTAAAAAAAGAAAATCCTGGAATGGTGGACGAAGTAATCGATAATGCCGGTGTTATTCCTGATGAAGTAGAGTCTGAAATGTTTGAGCGTTTTATGACTCAGCGGAAAATTGAACTTGAACAGCAGGCCATTGAGAAGTTACAGCTCGATATTTTGGAAAAAAAGATTGCCATTGCCGATAGTGCCAATGCCTACAGCAATGCATATTCCAGATGTGTTACGCCTATGGTAGAGCGCGAGGTTGAGTTATTGCTCAATGAAATAGATGAAGTCTTTGCTGAGCGTATTGGCCGTGTTATTGGTCTTATTCAGGCTGTTCGCGATCCCATGGGTGGAAACGCGGCATTCAGAAAACTGGTAAGGCAAGAAAATGACCCCATCACGAAGATTATGGATAAATTGAGCCATATCGTGAATAAAATTGATTGGGTTGAACATGCATTGAAATGGGCGCCTGAAGAATTCCCCGGTCAATATCCTCGCAGTGTGATTAACGCGCTGGAAACGGGTGTTACGCCTGCCCAAGCTAAGCGCATGGAGCACGATGTAGAGTATAAACGAGCGATAGCAAATGGCATGGTGGATGCGTTAAGCCCAAAGGTTTTATATCAAACGGGAGAAGCATGTGAAGCCCATCGCGTTATCAGCACCATTATTGGCCGCGCTGGAAATTGATAAATAACCACCTGAAAGGAAAATAGTATGGACAGAATTAAGTTGACGATTGAGAATCGCGCTCATTATTTTTCACAAGAAGAAGCGTTACGGTTAATGGAAGAGTGCCAAAAACAATTGGCAACCAAGCCGGGCGGGATTTTGATGCTTAGTAAAAGAGGCTTCGCGGGGAATAAGCCCGCGAATGATGGGATGGAAGTTTGTGATTGCTGATGTTTAAAGTTCTTTGCTGATGTCTTTACCGGGCAATATATTATTACATTGCCCGGTTTTTATTTTTTCTTTAGAGTGGTCGATTTCTTCAAGGGTTGTAAAACAATGTCCACAAAAAATATTTCTGCATTGATGGAAACGGCGATAGCTCCCTTCTTTTATCTGAAATACAGATGTTACGTTTGCTGCTGAACCACATTTATTACAGGGAAACATTCATTCCACCTTTATGCTTCATAGCAATCAAAATTATACGATGAAAACACAGCATCGTCGTGATTAAGTCCGTTGAGTGTTGATTCATAACACTGCCAGGAATTAACCAATATGCCGCAATGGGAATTGGTGCATTTTCGGTAGATCCGTTTGATGTCGGGAGAGTGCATCTCACTCGTACGCGTTCTCAAGGGAGAACCGCAACAAGGACATTTTGGAGAGCGTTTAAGCGAAGTTCGAGCCATCAAGCGCTTGGGGTTAGAGGATGTGCCTGGTGAGATGATACAAAGCAGGTAAACTCTTGTCACGTTCGGTTGATCACGTAGTGGATCACGGAAGTTATGTTATTAACGTAATAAAATAAAAATAAATTAATTAAATCAATAAGTTAATGTGTTTCGTTGCTTCTGTGGCGATAACTTAACATGACGGGTGGCGATTCCTTGTGCTCCGCAGACGGAGCATTCAATGCAATAAGGCTTATAATCTGCACAGTATAAACTGTCTGGCCGGGAAAAACTGGACTCCGTTGCCGCAGACGTTCACAGAAAGGGACAGGACGATGAGCAAACAGGCGATTTTGGCGAACTACCCCGACGCGGCGCGCTGGGCGTTCGGCGACGGCCCCGAGTTGGCCGACGAACTGCTGCAGTTGGTGCTGAGCGGGGAAAAGACCGCCACCTGCAGCTCCTATGCGAGCTATCGCCGGGAGCAAACGCCGATGATCGGCGACGATAGCATTATTCTCGACGGCCGCGGCGAACCGGCCTGCGTGATCAAAACCCTGGCGCTGCGCCTGGTGCGCTACGACCAGGTGACCGCCGAGATGGCGGCCAAAGAGGGCGAAGGCGACAAAAGCCTGGCGTTTTGGCGCGAGGGGCATCGGGAATTTTTCACCCGCGAAGGCACTTTTGCGGCGGATATGTGGCTGGTGTTCGAAGAGTTTGCGCTGGTGGAGATTTTATAGCGGCCCCAGCGCGGCCACCACCTGCTCGCGCAGCCAGCTGTGGGCCGGGTCGAGATGGGAGCGTTCATGCCATACCATCACCATGTCGTAACCCGGCATCTCCAGCGGAGCCGCGCAGGTGCGCAATTCCCCCAACAGTTCCCCCAGCATGCGCGAAGGCAGCATGGCGACCATATCGGACTTCGCCAGCAACGCGGGAATAAACAGGAAGTGCGGCACCGACATTACGACCCGTCGGGTTAGCCCCTGTGCGGCCAGCAGCGTATCGATCTGGGTACGAAAACCGCCGCCATCTTGCGAAACCATCACAAACTCAAGCTGGCAGAACTGTTCGAGTGAGGGCGGCCGTTGCAACAGCGGGTGATCCCGGCGGCCGACCAGCAGGTAGTTCTCGTGAAACAGCGGCCGATGGCGCAGCTCCGCCGGCGCTTCTTCCCGGCTCAGAAAACCGAGATCGATCACCCCGTCCGCCAAATCGCGGCTCATGCGTTTGGGCGCCGCTTCGCGGATCGCCAGACGGGATTTCGGCGCCGCCAGCCGCAGACGGGGCAGCATCGGCAGCAAAATTGCGTATTCAGCGGCATCGGCGGCGGCCAGCTGCCAGGTGACTTCCGCCTGCCGCGGATCAAAGGGCTGCTCCGGCGCGACCAGGCGGCCCACATCGGCCAGCGTTTGGCGCAGCGGTGCCAACAGGCCGAGCGCGCGCGCCGTCGGCAGCATGCCGCGCGGGTTCGGCAGCAGCAGCGGGTCACGGTAGATCTCACGCAGCTTGGCAAGCTGAATGCTGACCGAAGGCTGGCTGAGATTGAGGCGCGCCGCCGCCCGCGTCACGCTGCGCTCGCTGAGCAACGCTTCCAATGTGACCAAAAGATTGAGATCGAGCCGCTTTAAATTGTTGATAACTATTCCCCGAATTAAATCTATCAATTTTAACTATAGCGCCGATCTCCCTACCGTGGAACGGACGCCGGAACAGACCGGTGAAACCGCAACGGAGAGGGGGACGATGATGAAATTGAGCGAATACGTGAGCTACGATGCGCTGGGATTGGCCGAATTGGTGCGGCGTGGCGAGGTCAGCGCAGCGGCGCTGCAACAGGCGGCGCGGGCCGCCGTCGAGGCGGTGAACCCGGCGATTAACGCGGTGGTGGAACACTGGGAGCAGCCGCCGGAACAAGACGACGGGCCTTTGTCGGGCGTGCCTTTCCTGATCAAGGACATCGCCATCAGCATGGCAGGCAAGCGCGTTGAGCTGGGCAGCCGGTTGGCGCAGGGCAGCGTCGCCGCCGCCGACAGCCATCTGATGAGCAATATCCGCCGGGCCGGGCTGGTGACCTTTGGCCGCACCAGCACGCCGGAAATGGCGTTCAGCACCACCACCGAGGCCGTGCTTTACGGTGCCACGCGCAACCCTTGGAACCTGGATTTCAGCGCCGGTGGATCCAGCGGTGGCGCCGGTGCGGCGGTTGCCGCCGGTATGGTGCCCATCGCTCACGCCACCGACGCCGCCGGCTCGATTCGCGTACCGGCTTCGTCAAACGGGGTATTTGGTCTCAAGCCTACGCGCGGTCGGGTGCCGCATGGCCCGGTGATGGATGAGGTCTTCAACGGCTTTGGCGTCCAGCTGGGTCTCAGCCGCACGGTGCGTGACAGCGCCGCGTTGCTGGATGCGATGCAGCGTCCTCACGTTGGCGAGCCGTATTACACGGCGCCGCCGGCGCACAGCTGGTTATCGCAGGTGACGCGGCAACCGGGCAGGCTGCGCATCGGCATGATGACCGAGGCGTGGAACGGCGGAAAAACCGAGTCGAACATCGCCGGCGCCACGGCGGAAACGGCGGTGTTATTGGCGGCGTTGGGGCATCAGGTCAGCGAAACGGAAATGGCGATCGGCGTCAGTTGGCAAGAGTTGGTGTTCGCCAATGCGCAAATCTGGTGCGCCAATCTGGTCGGCTGGGTCGATGGTCTGAGCCAAGCGAGCGGACGGGCTATTTCAAGCGAAACGCTGGAGCCGGAAACGCTGGCCTGCTATCGCTACGGCCAGGCGGCCAGGGCGGTGGATATGGTGCGTGCGCTCGAGGTACGCAACCGGGTGACTCGCGCAGTCGGCGCCTATTTCCAGCAATACGACCTGCTGCTGACGCCGACGCTACCCGACCTGCCCTGGCGGCTTGGCCGTTATGGCGCGAATGCGGCGAATATGGACGGGCTGGAATGGACGGCACATTTGTTCGATCATTCACCGTTCACCCCGGTATTTAACGTCGCCGGCGTACCGGCGATGTCGGTGCCGCTGGCCCAGGATGCGCAGCACAACCTGCCGATAGGCATGCAGTTTGTCGCCGGTTTTGGCCGTGAGGATCGGTTGTTGCAGCTGGCCGGACAGCTGGAACGCGCCGCGCCCTGGCATGGGCGGCGTCCGGCGATTTGGGCGGGGAATGCCGTTTAATAGCGGTAAAAAAGCAAAATATCCGCTATGTTGCCGAGAGGTGTTTGATGGCGGGCCGTCGGCTCGACGCTGCACCCTGGAGGCGATATGAGCTGCATTTTTTGCGACATCGTGGCGGGCAAGGCGCCGTGCCATAAAATCTGGGAAGACGACGACCATCTGGCGTTCCTGTCCATCTTTCCCAACACCGACGGCTTCAGCGTGGTGATCCCCAAGGCGCACCACCCGAGCTACGCCTTTGACCTGCCGGACGAGGTGTTGAGCGCGCTGATGCTGGCGACCAAGCGGGTGGCGAAGCAGCTGGACCGCGCGTTCGACGACGTCGGCCGCTGCGGCATGGTGTTCGAGGGCTACGGCGTCGACCATGTGCACGCCAAACTGATCCCGCTGCACGGCACCGCGTCGCTGGATCAGTGGCGGCCGATCGAATCGACCTCGCCGAAGTTTTTCGAACGTTACGAGGGCTATATCTCCTCCCACGACGCCGCGCGCGCCGACGACGAACAGCTGGCGGCGCTGGCCGCCCGCATCCGCCAAAGCGCCGTTTAAGGCACGAACGATCAACGCCGGGCATTGATTTTCCTGTTGTCTGGCTCCATGTTAGAGATTCATACGCATTTTAAGGCTCGCCCCCGCGGCGGGCCCCAACGCTAATCAGGACTGCCCTATGACAAATCCGTTGCTGACCCCGTTTTCCCTGCCGCCGTTCTCGGCGATCCGCCCTGAAGATATCGTGCCTGCGGTGCAATCCGCGCTGGCGGACTGCCGCGCTGCGGTAGAGCGCGTGGTTGCGCAGCCGGGGCCGTTCACCTGGGACAATCTGTGTCAGCCGCTGGCGGAGTCGGACGATCGCCTGTCGCGCATCTGGTCGCCGATCGGGCACCTGAACTCGGTGAAAAACAGCCCGGAGCTGCGCGCCGCCTATGAGCAGGCGCTGCCGCTGCTGTCTGAATACGGCACCTGGGTTGGCCAGCACGAAGGGCTGTACCAGGCCTACCGCAGCCTGAAAGAAGGCGCGGCGTTCGAGGCGCTGAGCGTGCCGCAGCGCAAGGCGGTGGACAACGCGCTGCGCGATTTCGAACTGTCGGGCATCGGCCTGTCGGCGGATAAACAGCAGCGCTACGGCGAGATCGTCGCGCGCCTGTCCGAACTGGGTTCCACCTACAGCAACAACGTGCTCGACGCCACCATGGGCTGGAGCAAACTGATTACCGACGAAGCCGAGCTGAGCGGCCTGCCGGAGAGCGCTCTGGCGCAGGCACAGGCGATGGCGCAGGCCAAAGAGCAGGACGGCTGGCTGCTGACGCTGGACATGCCGAGCTACCTGCCGGTGTTGACCTACGCCGACAACCGCGCGCTGCGCGAAGAGATGTACCGCGCCTTCGCCACCCGCGCCTCCGATCAGGGGCCGAACGCCGGCAAATGGGACAACAGCGAAGTGATGGCGGAAACGCTGGCGCTGCGCCACGAGCTGGCTCAGCTGCTGGGCTTCGATACCTACGCCGACAAGTCGCTGGCGACCAAAATGGCGGAGAGCCCGGAACAGGTGATCGGCTTCCTGAGCGATCTGGCCAAGCGCGCCCGCCCGCAGGCCGAGCAGGAGCTGGCGCAGCTGCGCGCCTTCGCCAAACAGCACTATGGCGTGGACGAGCTCGAAGCCTGGGACATCACCTATTACGGCGAAAAACAGAAGCAGCACCTGTTCTCCATCAGCGACGAGCAGCTGCGCCCGTACTTCCCAGAGCAGCGGGTGGTGGAAGGGCTGTTCGAAGTGGTGAAACGCATTTACGGCATCACCGCCAAAGAGCGTAAAGACGTGGAGACCTGGCATCCGGACGTGCGTTTCTTCGATCTGTTCGACGCCGACGGCGAGCTGCGCGGCAGCTTCTACCTCGATCTGTACGCCCGCGAAAACAAACGCGGCGGCGCCTGGATGGACGACTGCGTCGGCAGCCTGCGCAAGGCCGACGGCACGCTGCAAAAACCGGTCGCTTACCTGACCTGCAACTTCAACCGCCCGCTGGGCGACCAGCCGGCGCTGTTCACCCATAACGAAGTGACCACGCTGTTCCACGAGTTCGGCCACGGTCTGCACCACATGCTGACGCAGATCGATACCGCCGGCGTCTCCGGCATCAACGGGGTGCCGTGGGATGCGGTCGAACTGCCGAGCCAGTTTATGGAAAACTGGTGCTGGGAGCCGGAAGCGCTGGCGTTTATCTCGGGCCACTACCAGAGCGGCGAGCCGCTGCCGAAGGCCATGCTCGACAAGCTGCTGGCGGCCAAGAATTACCAGGCGGCGCTGTTCATCCTGCGCCAGCTGGAGTTCGGCCTGTTCGATTTCCGCATGCACTTCGAATACAGCCCGGAAAAAGGCGCGCAGATCCTGCCGACGCTGGCGGAAGTGAAGAAAATGGTGGCGGTGGTGCCTTCGCCAAGCTGGGGCCGCTTCCCGCACGCCTTCAGCCACATCTTCGCCGGCGGCTATGCGGCGGGTTACTACAGCTACCTGTGGGCGGAAGTGCTGTCGGCCGACGCCTACTCGCGCTTCGAAGAAGAGGGGATTTTCAACGCCGAAACCGGCAAATCCTTCCTCGACAACATCCTGTCGCGCGGCGGTTCGGAAGAGCCGATGGCGCTGTTCAAACGCTTCCGTGGCCGCGAGCCGCAGCTGGATGCTATGCTGCGCCATTACGGCATTAAAGGATAACCCGACACGTGAGCGTGTGTTTATTGTGTGAAGCAGGCGCCGATCCCGGCGCCTTGTCTGTTTTGGCGCAGCGCTGGCAGCTGGTGTCCGACGACGACGCGCCGATGGCGCTGGTACTGACCCCGCAGCGGCTGGAGCTGCGCAAGCGCGACGAGCCGAAACTCGGCGGGATCTACGTCGATTTCGTCACCGGCACCATGGCGCACCGGCGCCGCTTCGGCGGCGGCCGCGGCGAGGCGGTGGCCAAAGCGGTCGGCATCAAGGGCAGCTATCTGCCGGACGTGGTGGACGCTACCGCCGGGCTGGGGCGCGACGCCTTCGTGCTGGCGGCGCTGGGCTGCCGGGTACGGATGCTGGAGCGCAATCCGGTGGTGGCGGCGTTGCTGGACGACGGTCTGCAGCGTGGCTATCAGGATGCGGAAATCGGCCCGTGGCTGCGCGAGCGTCTGACGCTGCTGCACGCCTCCAGCCTGACGGCGCTGGCGGATCTCAGCCCGCGCCCCGAGGTGGTGTATCTCGATCCGATGTTCCCGCACAAGCAAAAAAGCGCGCTGGTGAAAAAAGAGATGCGGGTGTTTCAATCGCTGGTGGGCAGCGACGATGACGCCGACGGCCTGCTGGAGCCGGCGCGCCGCCTGGCGACCAAGCGCGTGGTGGTGAAACGTCCGGACTACGCGCCGCCACTGGCCGACGTGCCGGCGCACGCCGCCACGCTGACCAAAAGCCACCGTTTCGATATCTACATGCCGCTGTAATGTCTGCCGGGCCCGCGGTGTCGGGCCCTCAGTTTTCCTCCCGCAAACTTTTCCCCACGCCGCCGCCCGGATGCACCGCCAGCAAGGCCTCCTTGTCGTAACCGCTGCGCGCCATCAGGCAGGCGCAGGCGGCGTCGAAGATCGCCAGCACCAGCACAATTGAGGTGGTGGCCAGCATGTTCAGCGGATCTATCTCCTTTTGCACCCCGGTGGCGATCGTCAGCTGCGCCGCCTGCGCGATGGCGGAATGCGGGTTTTCCGTCACCGCGATCAGCGTCACGCCCTTGGCCTGCAGCGTTGGCAGCAGGCGGGTCAGCTCGTCGGAATTGCCGCCGCGCGAGATCAGGATCAGCAGATCGTCGGCGCGCAGAAAACCCAGATCGCCATGCGCCGCGCCGGTGGCGTCGAGGTAGACCGCCGGCCGTTCCACGCAGGCCAGCATGTGGGCTATCTTGCGCGCCGCAATCCCCGAGGTGCCGACGCCGGTGACGGCGATTTTACCGCGGCAGTCGGCCAGCAGCGCCAGCAGCCGCTGCCAGGTGCGCGCGTCGAGGCGCTCGCCCAGCTGCGCCAGCTCCTGGCTGTAGGTTTGCCAACCCTGCACGGCCTGCCGCCATTCCTGCTGCATCACGCCTCCTCCTGCATCAACCGGCGGTATTTCATGTGGTCGTTGTACAGCTCGTGGAATACCCGGTATTTGCGGTCGTAGTAGCTTTTTATCTGGTTGGTCTGCGGCGTGACCGTCTTGCCGATGCGGCTCATGGCGCTCATCGCCTCCGGCAGGGTGTCGAACACGCCCGCCGCCACGGTGCCCATCATGGCGCCGCCCAGCAGCATCGCTTCGCTCTCCTCCGGCAGCAGCATGGCGCAGCCGGTGGCGTTGGCGTGCTCCTGCACGAAGATCGGGTTCTTGGTGCCGCCGCCGCTGGCCATGATGGTGTCGATGCTGTAGCCGCTGTGGTTCATGGTTTCGATGATGTGGCGGGTGCCGAGCGCGATGGCCTGAATGGTGGCCAGGTAGTGCAGCGCCATGTCCTCCGGCGTGCGCGACAGCTTCAGCCCGGTCAGGATGCCGGTCAGCGTCGGGTTGGCGCGCGGCGAGCGGTTGCCGTGGAAGTACGGCAGCATATGGATGTCCTGCGTCAGGAAGGCGATATTCTCCGGCTCGCCGGCCATGCGGCGCAGAATGGCGTTCAGCACTTCATAGATGGTCTGTCCCTGGGTTTTCGCCTGCGCCAGCAGCTCCGGGTAGCACGGGTGCGACTGGATGACGTGGTCGATCAGCGCGCCGGTGGCGGACTGGCCGCCCTCGTTCAGCCAGTATTCCGGCAGGATCGCCGAGTAATACGGCCCCCAGACGCCGCCGATAAAGCGCGCGGTGCGCGACATCGCCATGTGGCCGGTGGAGGTGCCGCCGATCAGCGCGACGCGGCGGTTGAAGTCGGCCACCTCACCGGAGACGCCGGTGGCGCCCAGCGTGCCGAGAGTGCCGGCGTGGGCGTCGATGATCGACACGCTCACCGCCGTGCCTGCGATCAGCCCCATCTCGCTGGCGGCGCGCTGGGTCAGGCCGTGGCCCAGCGGCTCGCCCATCATTTTGACGTCGCTGCCGATCTTGGCCGCGTCATGTTCCAGCACGTCTTCCAGCCCGATCTGCTGGAAGTAGCTCTTGTCCCAGCGCTGTTCGTGGCCGAGATAGGTCCACTTGCACACCGTCGAGCACAGCGAACGGGTGGCGTCCTGGGTGGCGCGCCAGGTGAGGAAGTCCGGCAGATCGAACAGGTAACCGGCGTTGGCCCAGGTGGTGGGCATGTGCTGTTTCAGCCACAGCAGTTTCGGCGTCTGCATCTCCGGCGAAATGATGCCGCCGACGAAGTCCAGCACCCGGTGTTTGGTGGCGTTGATGCGCTCGGCCTGGGCGATCGCCCGGTGATCCATCCACACGATGATGTTCTGTTCGGTGCGGCCGGAGGGGCTGACGGTCAGCGGCTTGCCCTCTTTATCCAGCACCACCAGCGAACAGGTGGCGTCGAAGCCCAGCCCCTTGACCTGAATCGGGTTGATGTCGGCCTGGTTGACCGCGTCGCGCACCGCATTGCACACCGCCTGCCAGATGTTATCCGACGACTGCTCGACGAAATCCGCCTTCGGCCGGTACAGATCGATGGCCCGGCTGGCCTGACCGACCATGTGGCCATTGAGATCGAATACGCCCGCGCGCGCGCTTCCGGTGCCCACATCTACGCCAATAAAATAGCTCGCCATTATTTTCTCCTCAGGCTTTTCGATTCTGTAACGCGATAAACAGGATCAGCACGCCGCCCCACAGGGCCATGGTCAGGTAGCTGCTGACCCCCAGCAGATTGAGGCCGCTTTCCAACATTTGCAGCACGATCAGCGCCAGCACCAGCCCCAGAATACGGCCGAAACCGCCGTCTGGGTTAATGCCGCCCAGCACCGAGGCCAGAATGGTCACCAGCAGATAAGATTCGCCGTAGCCGGCCTTGGCCGAGTTGAACTTGGCCATCATCAGCAGAGCGGCGCCCCAGCCGAGCAGCGCCGACAGGATATACACCGCGATCTGCACCCGTGCGGTGTTCACGCCGCTGAAGCGGGTGGCCTGTTCGTTAGAGCCGATCAGGTACAGGCTGCGGCCCAGCGTGGTGTGCTCCAGCAGCAGCCACAGCCCGGCCGCCACCAGCAGGAACAGGATCAGCGCCACCGGCACGCCGAGCACGGCGCCGTTGCCGAGAAATTGAATCGCCGCCGGGAAGCCGGAGATCACCGCGCCGTTGGACAGCAGGATATTCAGGCCGGTGATCAGCGTCATGGTGCCGAGCGAGGCGAGGATTGGCGAGACGCCGATCCAGGCCACCAGCGCGCCGTTCAGCGCGCCGATCGCCACCGCCACCAGCAGGCCGGCCAGCAGCGCCAGCGCCAGGAACAGCGGCTGGTCGGGATGGCTGACGATGATCGCCGCCATCACCAGCGAACAGGCGTTGGCGCCGGCGATGATCGACAGGTTGATGCCGCCGGTCAGCATGGTGATGCCCATGCCGAGCGCCAGCAGGCCGAGGATCGGCAGCTGCGAGGCGATCGACTGGAAGTTACCGAGGCTGAAGAAGCGCGATCCGAGCAGCCCGGCGAAGAGCAGCGCCACCGCGATGATGATCGCGCCCTGCAGGCGAATGATCCGATCGCTTGGGATCAATCGAGTTAACTGCGTCATGTCAGATCTCCTTGAGCAGCTAGCGTTTTTCGTTCCAGGCGGTGGTGCTGATGCTGATCAAAATGATCGCGCTGCTGAACACCTGGTGCCAATAGGCCGAGACGCTGAGCAGCGTCAGCCCGTTTTGCAGGAAGGCCAGCAGCACCACGCCGAGCAGGGTGCCGGTCAACGAGCCGCGGCCGCCGCTCATGCTGGTGCCGCCCAGCACCACCGCCGCCAATACTGTCAGCTCGAAGCCGAGCAGCGAGTTAGGGGCCACCGACTGGGTGATCTGCGCCTGCACCACCGCCGCGACGCCGGCCAGAATGCCCATGTAGCCGTAGACGCAAAAATGCAGCCGCAGCAGGTTCAACCCCAGGCGCGACGCCGCGTCGCGGTTGCCGCCCATGGCGTAGATCTGGCGCCCCAGCCGGGTGCGGTTCATCAGCACACCGGTGACGACGATGGTCGCCAGCAGGCACAGCAGCGGCAGCGTCAGGCCGTAGTCGTAGCCGTCGGCGCCCTGGAACGAGAACCAGTTGATGCCGTTCATGAACCAGTCCGGGAAGCCGTACAGCCAGGTGCCGTTAGTGGCGTACACCAGCAGGCCGTAGAACAGGTTAAGGGTGGCGATGGTGATGATGATCGCCGGCACTTTCAGCCAGTACACCAGGAAACCGTTCACCAGCCCGAGCAGCAGGCCGACGCCAATCGCCAGGGCGAACGCCAGCGGAAAGCTGCCGCCGTGCTGGATCACCCAGCTGGCCATCACATACTGGGCGATGGCGGTGACCGCCGGGAACGAAATGTCGATGCCGCCGGCGATCAGCACCACGAACAGCCCGCAGGCCAGGATGCCGAGCGTCAGGAATTCGTCGGTGCCGGCGCTCAGGCCGATCGCCAGCAGCAGCACCAACAGGCCGAGATAAAACTCGTGCCGCCCGGCCAGGCGGGCCAATAATGACTTATCCATTCACCACCTCGGCGATCTGTTGCTCGGTACTCTGGTGCGGCGCGAATTCGGCGATCAGTTCGCCCTTGCGCATCACCATCACCCGATGGCTGTTGTAATAGGCTTCCGGGATCTCGTCGCAGATCATCAGCACCGCCATGCCCAGCTGCGCCAGATCGCGGGCGATCTGGTAGATCCCCTCTTTGTTGGCGATGTCCACGCCGACGGTGGGCGAGTCGAGGATCAGGATCTTCGGCTGGGTCGCCACCCATTTGGCGATGGCGATGCGCTGGGCGTTGCCGCCGGACAGGGTTTTCACCGGCAACGCGCTGTCGGACACCTTGATGTTCAGATCGCGGATCAGCCGGTTGACCAGCTCGGTCGCCTTGGCGTGATCCAACAGCCCGAGCGAGGTATGCAGCCGATCGAAGACGGTGACGATGGTGTTATCGTAGATCGATTGTTCCATGATCAACCCCTGCGTCAGGCGATCCTCCGACACATAGCCGATGCCGTGGCGCACCGCTTCGCGGTTGTTGTGCAGCTGCACCGCCTGGCCCTCGATGCGGATCTCGCCGCTGTCCGGCCGCGTCATGCCGAACAGGCTGAGGCACAGTTCGGTGCGGCCGGCGCCGAGCAGGCCGACGATCGAGACGATCTCGCCGCCGCGTAGCGCCAGATTGACGTTGCGGTATTTCTCGCCGCGGCTGAGGTTGCGCACCTCGAGCAGCGGCGCCTGTTCGGCCGGCGGCAGCGGCGGCAGCGGGCTGTAGTGGAAGCGTTGGCCGGTCATCAGGAACGCCAGTTCATGGCTGTCCAGTTCGCTGGCCGGCCAGGTGCCCACCAGCTTGCCGTCGCGCATCACGCTGATACGATCGGCGACTTCCATTACTTCATCCAATCTGTGGCTGACGAATACCACGCAGATGCCGGCCGCCTTCAGCTCGTTGACCACCCGCAGCAGGCCGTCGACCTCCTGGCGGGTCAGCGAGGCGGTCGGTTCGTCCATGATAACCAACCGCGCCTCGGCGGCGATGGCGCGGCAAATCGCCACCAGTTGCCGATCGGCGATCGACAGTTTTTCCACTTTTTTATCGGGATCGATGTGTACGCCGACCCGCGCCATGGCGTCGAGCGCCGTCTGGCGCATCACCCGCTTGCGCACCCAGAAGCGGCCGCCGGGCAGGTAACGGTGAATGGCGATGTTCTCCGCCACCGTCAGGTTGGGGAACAGCGACAGGTCCTGGTAGATCACCTGTATGCCGTAATAACCGGACAGCTGCGGCGTCAGGGCGTGGAAGAGTTTGCCTTCCAGCGAAATGTTGGCGCCTTTTTCCGGCTGATAAACGCCGGAGATGATTTTAATGATGGTGCTTTTGCCGCAGCCGTTTTGCCCGGCCAGGCAGTGCACTTCGCCTTTATTCAGCGTCAGGTTGATCTGGTCTAATGCCAGCACGCCTGGGAATCGCTTGCTGATATTCTCCAGGGTGATAAATGCGGGGGAGGCTGTCATAACGTTAACCTGTGCTTGCGTAGCGGCCGAAGCCCTGGGCGCAGCAACGCTGCGCCCCTACGAGGATTTAACTACTTTCCCGGTGTGGCGAAATTACGCGAAAAATCAGAATCCGAGCGATTGGGCGTTGTCTTTGGTGACTTCCAAAATCTTATTAAACCGAATCACTTTGTGTTCCATATCGACGTCAGCCTTGCCGAGGCCCTCGATCGACAGGTCTTTATTCACTTCCTTGCCCTGCAGCAGCTGGTCGGCCACCGTCACCAGCGCATAGCCGGCGTCTTTCGGATCCCACAGCAGCGCTTTCTTGATGTCGCCGCGCATCAGGTAAGGGGCGGCCTGCGCCGGCATGGCGATGCCCACCACCGCGATTTTGTCCTTGGCGCGTTTCTTGGCCACCGCCTGGCCGGCGCCGATCGGGCCGAGCGAGCCGAAGCCGATGATGCCCTTCATCTGCGGATAGGTTTTCATCAGATCCAGCGTGGTGGCGTAGGATTTGTCGATGCTTTCCGCCACCGGCAGGCGCGAGGTGACTTCAAACATGTCCGGGTATTTTTCTTTCTGGTATTTGATGGCGGAGTCGGCCCAGGCGTTGTGCAGCGGCACGGTCAGCGAGCCGACGTAGATCGCATAGCCGCCTTTGCCGCCCATGTCTTTCGCCAGCTCATCGACGTTGGCCTGCGCGTATTTCTCGCTGTCGATGGTCTCGATGTCCCACTGGCCGATCTGCTGGTCCGGGGATTCATGGGTCAGCACCACGATGCCTTTGTCGCGCGCTTTTTTCAGCACCGGCTCCAGCACCTTGGCGTCGTTCGGCACCACGATGATGGCGTTGACGTTCTTGGCGATCAGATCCTCAATCACCTTGACCTGCGCGGCCGGATCCGGCGTAGAAGGGCCGGTCTGGTAGGCGTTGACGTCGAGTTTTTTCGCCGCTTCGTTGACGCCCACTTCCATGCGGTTGAACCACGGAATGCCGGTCACTTTAGCGACCACGGCAATCTCATACTTATCAGCGGCGAACACAGGTGTTGTCGATAACATGCACGCAGAAACCACACATGCATTTAATAATGCGAGGTTAAATTTCATTAGCTGTACCTTTTTTTATCTGTAGGGGTGGCGGTTTTTCCACCGCTGCAGATTACAAAGGAATGGAAGAGGGGGCGTAGCTGAAGTTAATGAAATGTGATCTGCGCACATTTAAGTAAAATAATGGCGTATTTAGTGTTAAATAAATGTTTAATTATTTGGTAGTGGTAAATTTACTACCGATTAATAAGCAATAAAAAACCTTTTATTAACTTTTATTTAACGTATTGGCATCATTTGGATGGAGGGAAAGCATAAAAAAATGCCGGCGCAGAGGCCGGCATTGAAGCATTTAATCGATGTGTGAACAAGATCACCTTTAAGGCGGATTACAGCACGCCCTGCGCCAGCATGGCGTCCGCGACCTTGACGAAACCGGCGATATTCGCGCCGTGCACGTAGTGGGTTTGCTTGCCTTCGCCGCCGTATTCCACGCAGGCGTGGTGAATATCGGCCATGATATGTTGTAAACGTACATCCACTTTCTCTGCCCGCCAGCCGATGCGCGCGGCGTTTTGCGCCATCTCCAGTCCCGAGGTGGCGACGCCGCCGGCGTTGGCCGCCTTGCCAGGCGCGAACAGCACGCCGGCGTCGAGGAAGGCGTCGGTGGCCTGGATGGTGGTCGGCATGTTGGCACCTTCCGCGACCGCCTTCACTCCGTTGCGGATCAGCGTTTGCGCCGCCTCGAGATCCAGTTCGTTCTGGGTGGCGCACGGCAGGGCGATATCCACCGGCACGTTCCACGGCTGCTGGCCCGCCAGATACGTCAGGCCGCGTTCGCGGGCGTAGTCCGCCACCCGGCCGTAGCGTTGGTTTTTGATCTCCGCCAGGTGCGCCAGCTTCTCAGTGGTGAAGCCGTCTTCGTCCACCAGGGTGCCGCCGGAATCCGACACGGTGATCACGCGCGCGTCCAGCTCCAGCGCTTTCTCGATGGTGTACTGCGCCACGTTGCCGGAGCCGGACACCGCCACCCGCATGCCCTCAAAGCCCAGGCCGTGGCGCTGCAGCATGGCGTCGGTGAAGTAAACCAGGCCATAGCCGGTCGCCTCGGGGCGGATCAGGCTGCCGCCGAAGGAGAGGCCCTTGCCGGTAAATACGCAGGCGGTATTGTTGGACAGTTTTTTCATCATGCCGGCCATAAAGCCGACTTCGCGGCCGCCGACGCCGATATCGCCGGCCGGCACGTCGGTGTCCGGGCCCAGATGGCGATATAGCTCGGTCATCAACGCCTGGCAGAAGCGCATGATCTCGCCCTGGCTTTTGCCCTTCGGATCGAAATCGGAGCCGCCTTTGCCGCCGCCCATCGGCAGGGTGGTCAACGCGTTCTTGAAGGTCTGCTCAAAACCGAGGAACTTCAGGATCGACAGGTTCACCGACGGGTGGAAGCGCATGCCGCCCTTGTAGGGACCGATAGCCGAGTTGAATTGTACGCGGAAGGCGCGGTTGACCTGCACCTGGCCGCGATCGTCCACCCAGCTGACGCGGAACTGAATGACGCGCTCGGGCTCCACCAGGCGCTCCAACAGCGCCTGTTCGCGATAGTGCGGGTTGCGTTCGATAAACGGCCACAGCGAGGTGAATACTTCGCGCACCGCCTGCAAATATTCCGGCTGGTGGGGGTTATGGCGTTGTAACGAGGACAGGAAAGACTCTACCGATACGGCATATTCCATGGATAACTCCTTTTCGCATTAAATTTCCCCCGCTATTTCTTATAGATATGGGTATAGGCGATGCCCGGGGGAGGATGTTGTGTCTTTAGCGACTATATCATCGGAGGGCGGTTGATTATCAAGCGATTAATCGGCGTGGCGGCATGAAAAACGCCCGCAGGGCGCGGGCGTTGGGCAGTTAAGTTAGCGAGTGCTTACTTTATTCGTCTTCTTCATCGCGCAGCGGCACGATCAGCATATCGATGTGCACGGTATTGATAAGCTGGCGAGCGGAAGACATCAGCTTGCTCCAGAAGTCCTGGTGGTGGCCGCACAGCACCAGGTCCATGTCGTATTTCTTGATGGCATCGACCAATACCTGCGCCAGATCGCCGCTGCCGCTCAGGGTCTCGGTGATCGGGTAGCCGGCGTTCTGCGACAGCTCGGTCAGCGCCTGATGGGTTTCCTCGGAGATGCGTTTTTGCATGTCGCCGAGATTGACGTCGATAAGGCCGGTATAAAGGTCGGAATAGTTGACATCGACGTGGATCAGAGAAACTTTAGCGTTGTACGGCCGCGCCATCGAGACGGCTTTTTCTACCAGGATCTTGCTTTCCGGGGATAGGTCCACCGCGATCAGTATGTGTTTGTAAGCCATAAGAATACTCCTTCCATAAACATGCCGATTAAAAAGGGTTAGCAGGCGTTCCGTTTACCCGCCTGGCGCTTTTGGTTCCATAGTATCATTCGGATAACGCAATGATATGTTGGGGCGATCACACTGCGCCGCATCGAAAATCTCTCCGCCCGATATCTTTCGTTGTACACCCGCGCGGCGCAAAAGCCTATGGATTATGCGGATGCTGACGGTCTGACCGCTTGAATTATAAGCGTTATTAAACAAAGTATAGCGCTAAATGTGCAATCAGCGCTCCAGATGCGGCTGCAGCAGGCTTTCAAACCACTCATGAAACACCGCCAGGCGGCGCGATCGCTGGCGGCGGTGGGGGTAGATCAGGGCGATCGGCATGGAGGCGGCGCGGTAACCGGGCAGGACTTCCAGCAGTTCACCGGCGTCGAGCAGGTGTTGCACGTCGTAGCGCGGGATCTGCATCAGCCCCAGCCCGGCGCGGCAGCAGGCGATATAGCTTTCGGCGTTGTTGACCACCACCCGGCTGGGCAGTTCGAGCCGTTGCGTATGGCCGTCGTCGGCCAGGTATTCCCAGGGGGATTCGCGGCCGGTTTTGGGCGAGGCGTAGCCGATGCTCCAGTGTCCCTCGACGAGATCGCCGGGCTGGCGCGGATGGCCGAATTCGCCCAGGTAAGCGGGGCTGGCGCAGTTGATCAGCGCGATATGGCCGAGCGGGCGCATTACCAGGCTGCTGTCGTGCAGATCGCCGACGCGCACTGCGCAGTCGACCCCTTCCTGCACCAGATCGATGGCGCGATCGGCGGAGCCGAGCACCAGCTGCAGGTGGGGATGGCGCCGCAGCAGGCCGGGCAGCGCAGGCGCGATCAGCCGGCGGGCGATGCGGCTCGGCACGTCGACGCTGAGCCGGCCGGAGGCCTGGCGCTGGCTGGCCTGAAACGACTGATCGATGTCTTCCACCTCGGCCAGCAGCGGGCGCAGCCGCTCGAGCAGCTGTTCGCCGTCGGCGGTCAGCCGCACCTGCCGCGTGGTGCGGTGCAGCAGGCGCACGCCCAGCTGCGTTTCCAGCTGTTGCACGGCGGCGGACACCGAGGCGCGCGGCACCTCCAGCGTATGGGCCGCCCGGATAAAGCTGCCCATTTCCGCCACCTGTACGAATACGCGGTATTGATTGAATCTGTCCATCTCGTTGACCTGCTGTTCCTTGGCGCCGTTTCTGACAGAGAGTGTAGCCGCATGGCGCGGTTGCGCGCGAGCAGGTGCGGGGGCATTTCCGCCCCCGTCGAACTTATTTGGTGGTGTAGCCGCCGTTGATCAGGATGGTTTGGCCGGGTACCCACCAGCCGTCGCTGACCAGGTGGCGGATGAACGGCACCACGTCTTCGATATCGGTCAGGCCGGTTTTGCTGAACGGCGACAGCGCCGCCGCCGTCTTGTGGTAGGCCACGGCGTCCGCGCCCTCCGCCGGGTAGAAGAACGGGGTGTCCATCGGGCCGGGGCCGACCGCCGTCACGGAGATACCGCGTTCGCCAAACTCCTTGGCGGCGGCGCGGGTGAAGTGTTCCACCGGCGCTTTGGTGCCGGCGTAAGCGGCGTAAAACGGCGTGAAGGCGCCGAGCAGCGAGGTGACCAGCGTGCAGATTTTACCGTTGTCGTTGAGGTGCTTGCCCGCCTCTTTCAGGAAGAAGAACGCGGTTTTGGCGTTGACCGCCGTCATCTCGTCGTACTCGGCTTCGCTGATGTCGACCATCGGTTTTTTCAGCACTTTGCCAACGGTATTGATGGCGATATCCGGCTTGCCGACGGCGGCGACCGCATCGGCGAACAGCTTTTCGACCGCGCCCGCGGTGGTGAGATCGGCCTGCAGCGCGACGCCTTGCGCCCCGGCGGCCTGAATGGCGGCGACGGTTTTTTCCGCTTCGGCTTGGGAAGCGGCGCTGTTGTAGTGGATCACCACCGCTTTGGCGCCTTGTTCAGCCAAATCGCGTGCGATCAGCCCGCCGAGGTTTTTGGCGCCGCCGGCGATGAGGACGGTTTTTCCCTTGATTGAATGGTTTGCCATAACAGTTTCCTTGGATGAACGTAACGGAAACCTGAGTCTAGCCAGCGTGGGGGGAAAGATCAGCGGCGTGGAGCGGGATAGACTATCCAGAAAAACCGACCAATCACAGCCGTTAGCCCGCCCCGGCGGAGGGCGTTTCGGCGCGGGGCGGTAAATTTTATCCACTGATCAGGCCAGTTTGCGTTTCATTAACCTACAATGATGGATATGGGCCTCATCATTTCCCCTCTGAGTGGAACCACGCTGTGCAAATCTCTCTGTGCGGTGCGGTAACGTCTCCGGAGGCGGTGGGTTATGGGCGTGGCCCGTGCAGGCAAAAAAGGGGATGAGAGCGGTAAGCTCCAGCAGAGTATCGGGTAATGAGGTAGGGCGGTTGGACCCGGCGGATGGCCGCGGATAACAACGCCTTGAGGGGGCAATCATGATCAGTACCGTCGCGCTGTTTTGGGCCTTATGTGTGGTGTGTGTGGTAAACATGGTGCGGTATTACTCTTCTCTGCGCGCGCTGCTGGTGGTATTGCGCGGCTGTGACCCGCTGCTGTACCAATACGTCGACGGCGGCGGTTTCTTCACCGCCCACGGGCAACCCAGCAAGCAGCTGAGGCTGGTGCGCTATATCTTTGCGCAACGCTATGTCGAGCACCACGATCCGGAGTTTATTCGCCGCTGCGAGCGGGTGCGCGGGCAGTTTATGCTGACCTCGGCCCTGTGCGGTCTGGTGGTCATCAGCCTGATAGCGCTGATGATTTGGTATTAATGCCTTCCTGTTTCCCTTGATGCAGGCAAAAAAAGGCGGCCTTTCGGCCGCCTTTCTCATGATGCTTATCGCTTAGATCAGCTTCAACGCGACCCAATACAGCGCACCGGAAAGCAGAATCGAGATTGGCAGGGTCAGTACCCAGGCCAACAGGATGTTCTTCACGGTTTTGCTCTGCACGCCGCCGCCGTCCACGATCATCGTCCCGGCAACCGCCGAAGAGAGGACGTGGGTGGTGGAGACCGGCATGCCGGTATAACTCGCCACGCCGATCGACAGCGCTGCGGTCATCTGGGCCGACACGCCCTGGGCGTAGGTCATGCCTTTCTTGCCGATCTTCTCGCCGATGGTGGTGGCCACGCGTTTCCAGCCCACCATGGTGCCGAGCGACAGCGCCAGCGCGACGGCGACGATGATCCACATCGGCGCGTACTCGACGGTCTGCAGCAGATCCTGACGCAGGTTCTTCAGGAAGCGCTGGTCGGCGGATGAGGTTTCCGGCAGCTTGGCGACTTTATCCGCCGTGTCGGTCACGCACATCAGCAGGCGGCGCAGGTGGCTGCGCTGCTCAACCGTCAGCTGATCGTAGCTTTGCAGGTTGGTCAGCATGCCCTGAGCCAGCTCGATCGCCGGCATGGCGCGCGAACTGTCGCAGTGGAACTCGGCCGGCTTGTTCGGCGCAGCTTCATCATCCGGGCTTGGCACCAGCGGCGTCAGCGACACCGCATGCGACAGCGCGTCGCCGTGCTGCTGGTAATATTGCTGCAGGTGGGTCACGGCATCACGCGTACGGGTGATGTCATAGCCGGTTGCATTCATATTGACCACGAAGCCGGCCGGCGCAACGCCGATCAGCACCAGCATGATAAGGCCGATGCCTTTCTGGCCGTCGTTGGCGCCGTGCGAGAAGCTGACGCCAATCGCCGACAGGATCAGCGCGATACGGGTCCAGAACGGCGGCTTGCGTTTGCCGTCGACCTTTTCACGTTCCGCAGGGGTCATGTGGATACGCTGGCGTTTCTTGGTGCCACTCCAATAGCGGCGCAAGGCGAACACCATCACTCCCGCCACCATCATGCCGACCAGCGGCGAGAACAGCAGAGAAAGGAAAATACCAATCATTTTCGGGACGTTAAGCGCATCCACCACCGAAGTGTGGGTCATCAGGGCGTTGGTTAAACCGACACCGATGATTGCGCCTATCAGCGTATGGGAACTGGAGGCCGGCAGACCGAAATACCAGGTGCCGAGGTTCCAGATGATTGCCGCCAACAGCATGGAGAAGACCATGGCTAATCCGTGTGCTGAACTGACGTTCAACAACAGATCGGTAGGCAGCAAATGGACGATGGCGTAAGCAACACTCAAACCGCCGAGCATTACGCCAAGAAAGTTGAACAAACCTGCCATCACGACCGCAAGTTGCGAGCGCATGGCGCGGGTATAAATAACTGTAGCGACCGCATTGGCCGTATCATGAAAACCGTTGATGGCTTCATAAAACAACACGAACAACAATGCGAGAATTAACATCAGGCCGGTATGGAAATCCAGGCCAGCGAACAAATGCAGCATAAGCGTTACGCCAGTTTGTGGACATGAACGCCGCGCATTATCAGTGACAACCGGGGCCGGGGAAAAGGAAAATATGACGTTTTTTTGATTTGGACATGACGAAATGAGGGCGTGTCTATAACAAAAATATGGAATATCAACGCGTTATTCTCCTCTGACCTCTGTAATATTTTCTTACTATGGCGTTGGCGGCGCCGGGGCTTTACAATCTGCCGCCGTGAATTTGGCGGTGACCGGCGGCGAAACGGCGTAATATGGCGCTCTTTTGTCGCGATTGTGGTTTTGATAAGTGAGGCTCAGGTGGAACAGTTTGATGTCGTAGTGATTGGGGCGGGCGCCGCCGGCATGTTTTGCGCCGCGCAGGCGGGGCAACTCGGTTGCCGCGTGTTGCTGCTCGACAACGGCAAAAAACCGGGCCGCAAGATCCTGATGTCCGGCGGCGGGCGCTGCAACTTCACCAATATGTACGCCGAGCCGGCGGCCTATCTGTCGAACAACCCGCACTTCTGCAAGTCGGCGTTGGCGCGCTACACCCAGTGGGACTTCATCGATCTGATCAACCGCTACGGCATCGCCTACCATGAAAAAACGCTGGGGCAGCTGTTCTGCGACGACTCGGCGCAGCAGGTGGTTGATCTGCTGGTCAAAGAGTGCGAACTGGGCCAGGTGACGATGCGCCTGCGCAGCGAAGTGCTGGGCGTGGAGAAAACCGAACATGGCTACACGCTGGCGCTGAATGGCGAAAAAGTAAGTGCTCGCTCACTTGTGGTGGCCAGCGGCGGTTTATCCATGCCGGGGCTGGGCGCTTCGCCGTTCGGTTACAAGCTGGCGGAGCAGTTCGGCCTCAAGGTGCTGCCGACGCGCGCGGGGCTGGTGCCTTTTACCCTGCATAAGCCGCTGCTGGAGCATGTGCAGACGCTGTCCGGCGTCTCGGTGCCGGCAGTGATCACCGCCGAGAACGGCGTCAGCTTCCGTGAAAGCATCCTGTTCACCCATCGCGGCCTGTCCGGCCCGGCGGTGTTGCAGCTGTCCAGCTACTGGCAGCCGGGTGAGTATGTGAGCGTTAACTTACTTCCTGAGCTGGATCTGGCGGCCTTCCTGGATGACCAGCGCCGCCAGCACCCGAACCAAAGCCTGAAAAACACCCTGGCGTTGCACTTGCCGAAGCGGCTGGTGGAATGCTTGCAAACGTTGGGACAACTGCCGGAGGCCACGCTGAAGCAGCTGAATGCGCCGCAGCAGGCGGCGCTGGTGGATCTGTTGCAGAACTGGCGCGTGCAGCCGAACGGCACCGAAGGCTATCGCACGGCGGAAGTAACGCTCGGCGGCGTCGACACCAACGAACTTTCCTCCAAGACGATGGAAGCCCACAAGGCGCCGGGGCTCTACTTTATCGGTGAAGTAGTGGACGTGACCGGGTGGTTGGGCGGCTACAACTTCCAGTGGGCCTGGAGCTCTGCCTGGGCGTGCGCCCAGGCGTTGGCGGCGCAGGGGCGTTAAAACCCGCTCAGCCTTGAAACGTACCGGGTCACATTGGCCCGGCCTTGAGCTGATTCATTAATTTAATTTTAGTATCGCCGTCGAGAAAACTCGCTTCCAACGCCTGTCGGTTGCTGCGGTTAAAATCGTCATCCTGCCAGCCGAAGGCGTCATGCAACAGCTGGTACTCTTTGTTCAGCGTGGTATCGGCGACGGTGCGCGCATCGGTATTCACGTTCAGCCGCACTCCCATCCTTTTCAGCCGGTCTATCGGGTGACTGTCGATGCTGTCGAACAGATTGCAGACGAGATTGCAGCTGGGGCAGATCTCGAGCAGGACGCCGGTGGCTACCAGGCGCTCGATAAGCGCAGCATCCTCGATGCTCCTGACGCCGTGGCCGATGCGCGACACCTGCAGCCTATCCAGCGTTTCCCGTACGCTGTCGGCGCCCTTCGCCTCACCGGCGTGGGCGATGACGTTGCCGCCGGCTTCGCGCACCGCCCGAAAGGCCGCTATGTGATTGGCCAGCGGGTAACGCGCTTCGTCGGCGGCCAAATCCAGCGCGACCACGCCGCGGCCCAGAAAGTTAACCACGAGCCCGGCGGTTTGCAGGCTGGCGGCCGCATCGAAATGCCGCAGCGTGCACAGGATCAGCCCGGCGGCGACGCCGTAAGTTTGCGCGGCGTCACGCATCGCGGCGAGCACCGTCTCGACCACCGCTTCACCGCTCAACCCCATCCGGGTATGCAGCAGCGGGGCAAAGCGCACTTCCGCATAGATGACGTTATCCGCCGCCAGCTGCGCGAACAAGTCATCGACGGCCAGCGCTATCGCCTGGCGCGTCTGCAGGAGGTCTATTTGCGGTGCGATCTTGTTTAAAAAGTCTCCGAGATCGGCGCATCGTTTCGGCGCGATAAATTGCCGATTAAAGACCGTTCTGGTTATTTGCGGGTCGATCTTTTTGACATAGTGGTAGCTTAAACAGGTATCCAAATGGACGTGTAATTCCACTTTCTTCAATTTTCTTGGAGCGAATTTCATACGGGCCACTTATTTCATTAACGGCTGAGATAACAACGAAAACAGTTTTTCTTTAAACAGGCCGGGTTTAATGCGGGTGATCACGCGGGCATTGGCCGGTTCGCCGGTCAGATGGGTGGAATCAATGACGTAATGGCCGTAAGACCTTTCACTTTTATATTCTACCCAGGAATACGCCTCCAGACTGGTCTCGACGATATCCGGGTAGAGCGCCACCGCCATGGTGGTCGGATCGGGCAAATCAAAGCCTTTACGCTCTGTGCGCCCGGCGTTGAACGCCATCAGCGTGCGGTTGCAGCGCACGGCAAAGCGCCCCAGTTCGCCGAGATGATGCAATCGTTCAATATCGTCCTCGCCAATAAACGCTTCTCCCATCCCGATCTCCCAACCGACGAGCGTGAGGGGCAGCCCGGCATTCAACACCAGATGGGCGGCCTCAGCGTCGGCGTAGAAGTTAAATTCGGCCAGCGGGGTAATATTGCCCGGCGTCAGCCCGGAACCGCCCATGACATAAACCCTTTTCACTTGTTCGGCCAGCGCGGGCGCTTTTAGCACCGCCATCGCGAGATTGGTCAGCGGCCCGAGGGTGACGATTTCCAGCTCGCCATTGAGCCGTGCGGCGCAGTCGATGATGGCGTCTACGGCATGAATGGGTGCGGCGGTCAGCTGCGGGTCGGGCAAGGCCATGTCGCCCATGCCGTCTTCGCCGTGAATGTGGTGCGAGTGATAGCGCGTGCGGAACAGCGGTTTCGCCATGCCGGCGTATACCGGAGGGGCATAGGTTCCCGCTTTTTCGACGCAGATAAGCGCATTTTTGACGCATTGTTCAAGCGGGCAGTTGCCTGCGACCGTGGTGATCGCTTCCACCCTCACGTCAGGCTCGCGCAACGCCATCAGCAAGGCGACGGCATCGTCGGAGGCGGTATCGGTATCTATCAAAATATGTCGCATGGCACTCTCCTTGGGTGGGGTCTGCGGAGAAAATACCCAGACGGCCCGAGGCAAAAAAGGTCAGATGTCCTGTTTCGTTCTGAAGTGCGCCGGCTATTCTGGGCGCAGCCGAAAAGATAGGATGCAAGACGTTAACGGATAAACCCTGGGAGTGAATCGCCGTGAAAACTGTCGGTGACAGCAAGCTGAAAGAAGCGTTTATCGAAGCTCACGATCTGCGAACGGCGCTTTCGCCCCCGCTGCTGGCCGCCCTGCGCCTGGTCAGGGTCGAGGCCGGTGAATACCTGGTGACGCAAAGCGATCGGTTGACCCACCTGTTTTTTCTCGTGCAGGGAAAATTGCAGGTTGAGAATTACGATGTGAACGGCATGCACATCGTCTTTTCCTTCGAAACGGATTTCTCCGTGATAGGCGATCTGGAGCTGTTCTCCCAGGCGCAGCGGGCGGTGTTCAGCACCGTACAGGCGGTTACGGACGCGCTGATCTTCACGCTGCCTATCGAGGCCATCAAAGAGCGGGCCATGCACGATCCTGTTTTCCTCGCCTTTATGTGCCGGCAGTTGAGCGACAAGCTGCTTAACGCTTCATTGCTGCATGCGAGCGGCGGCTTAACGGCAGAATATAAGTTGCGCAAATTTTTGTTATTTAAAATAAAGCAGGAAGGCTTGCAGATTCAGCTCGAAAACAGGGAGTTGCTGGCGGGCAGATTAGGGATCTCCGTCAGGCAGCTGAGCCGCGCGCTGGCGCAGCTCGCGGCGGACGGTATTATTCAGTTTAAAAACAAATCGCTGCGGGTGGTGGATAGCCAACGGCTGGCCGACATCAACGGGAGCGCCAGGATCTAGCCGATCGCCGGCCCCTTAAGCTCGATGCGATTGCCGTCCGGATCGCTGAAATAAATCGACGGCCCGTCGCCTTCCGCGCCGTAGCGCGTTTCAGCGGGATCGACGGCGATCCCTTGCGATCGCAGATAGGCCAGCAGTTCGTCTTCGTTGAAAGGATCGATGCGCAGGCAGAGGTGATCGACATTTTGCCGGTGAGGATCGGGCGCATCGCCGCCTTTTTTTCCAAGCTGGCCGTTAACGTCGACCAGATCAATCATGGCCGCCCCGGCGCGCAGGTGCATCAGCCCCAAATCCGGCCGCCGTTTGGCGATATCACAGCCGACGATCTGGGTATAAAAATGCAGGCTTTTCTGCATATCGCACACGCGCAGAACCACATGGTCGATAGTCTTCAGGCTGAAAGGGGGCATGATTTTCTCCCAGAATCGCGGCGTTACTCCTCAGCATAATCGGCAACGCCCGATTTATCCTGTTTTCTCCCCCTATTGCAGCCAGAGCCGCCGCTTAGCGCAGAGTCGCCACGATCTCTTCCAACGCCGCGCGCTGCGCCTCGCCGAGTGCGCTCTCCGTCGCCGCATTCTCCGCCAGCAGGGTTTGCAGGCCGATCAGCCAGTCATAGATATAAAACGCGGTGTTTTTGGTCGGCGTCGGCGCCAGCCGGGTTAACCGCTGCTGGCGGCTCCAGTCCACCGCCGGCTGCGGCGGTGGGGTAAAGATCGGCTGGCCGGGATTGACGCGGCTCTCGGGGCGCGTTGCCGCATCGCGCCGCTGGAAACCGAGCCAGGCGACGAAGTCCCCCAGTAGCGCCAGCGCCTGGCTGATTTGCCGATCTTCGCTCTGTTCCGGCAGGCCTCCGGCGCACAGCGCGTTCTCCAGCTCATCATCGAGGCGCAGGCGACAGGCGGCGCCGATCAGCGCATCGACCAGCAGTTCCAGGTGCGGCTTTTCGACGCCGAGCAGCTCCAGCAACCGACGGCTGTCCGGCAGGCTGCGCAGATGGTTGATCCAATCCGCGAATACCCGCGCGGCAAAGGATGACGCGGGGGGCTCGCCGGGCGCCGAGGTTTCCGGTGCGCCGAACAGATCGATATCGAGCCCGAATGGCGCTGGCGTCGCCGCCGGGGCCGGCGCGGCGTGCTGCTGTTGCTGATAAAGCTGGCGCAACGTATCGCGCTGCGGCAACAGCCGTTCCAGCAGTTCGCCGTGGCGGCCGGCCTGTGCCTGCAGCGCTCGCAGCAGCTGCTGGCCGCGTTGCTGCGCCGCGTGTGGATCGGCGGCGGTGAGCCAGTTGCCGAGCAGGCTTTCCGTCAGCTCGCGCTGCAACTCTTCGCGCTGTTCGAGCAGGCGCGCTTGCTTCTGGGCCGGGCGCGCCTGGGCGGTCAGGTAGCTCACCATGCGGCGGCAGTCCTGTTCATCCAGCGCCAGCAGCGTGGCCCAGCTGTCGCCGGGCTCGCCGACCTGGCGCTGTACGGCGTCGTCGGGGCGCGCTTTGCCTTCCCCGCGTTGATCGAACGGTGTGATCGCCCAGATCAGGCCGGGTTTGCGGCGCTGGCGCAGCGCCGGGGTTTCCCCTTGAGTCTGGTTGACCCAGTTGGCGAGCGCCTGGCCGATGCGGGCGGCGTCCTGTGGCGTGGCGGCCGCATCGGCTACCAGCAGCAGGTTGGCGTGCAGGCCGTCTGCGCAGCGGGTCAGCAAATGGGCGCGTTTCGCCTGTTGCAGCCGCTGCGTCGGTTCCGCCTGCGGGCAAGCGCGGCTGCCGGGCAGGTCGATCAGCGCCACGTCGGCGGGCAGGCCCGCCTGCGCCGTTTGCGGCAGAACGGTGGTGACTTCGGCGGTCAGCCAGGTCAGATCGCTCAGCGCGATCTCCCGTTCCCCGCCGTGTTCGGCCATCACGACGATCGTCGCGTTTTCCGCTGCGGCGCTCGCGGCCAGCAGCGGCAAGGCGCGGTGCGGAGCATGAACCTGTCGGCTGCCGCCGAGGGCATGCAGCGTGTGTGCCAGCTGGCGATAACGCGCCGTCAGCGTTGTTTCCTCTCCCCACAGCGGCGCAAACAGGCGCGCGCGATCGTCGATGCTCAACTGCGGTGCCAGCGCCACGGCCTGCGGCCAGAAATGCTTGTCCAGCGTCTGTTGCCCCTTGTCGCCGTGGCGGCGTTGGCTATCCCACAGCGTCAGCACATCGCTGTCGCTGAGGCCGTCGAGGGCTGCGGTTTGGCGGTGGCGTGCCAACGCTTGCAGATGGCCGGCGATCGCGCGGGCGTCCCAGTCCAGCCGGAAGCCGCCCATCGCGGCGGCATCGAGCGTGATGGCCAGCCACTGCGCTTCATCGAGCAGCGCGAGGGCGAGAGGATACTCGGCGCACGGCGACGGCGCGGCGGCGCAGTAACGCACCGCCAGCGCGGCATCTGCGTGCAGCCTTTCTGCGCCGGGGGCCAGCGCCGCCAGCAGGTGAGCCTTGGCGGCGGCGTTGTGGCCGTACAGGCCGATAGCGACCTGCTCAGGTTGCGCATTCGCCAATTGCAGCGCGCGGTTATGGCAACGGCGCAGGCGCAGCGTCAGGCGATCCGCCTCCTGTTCCAAACGGGTGGACTGCCGGCGCGCGGCGTCCACCCAGGCGATCGCCTGCAGAATGCCGGTGCTGAGTGCGTGGTTCGGGGCCGATTGGGCGGTAGTGGTAGCTTTCATCGTGGGTAAATGCTCCCGCTGTCTATCCAGTAGTGGGTCGCGCCGGAGGCGCTGGCAGCCAGGGTATTGAGTTTCAGTTGCAGGTGGTGCGCCGGGACGGGGCTGCCGTCGGCCAGCAACGCCTGCGCGATCTTGACGCTTTCTGCGCCCTGTTCGGCGCTGGCGGTAATGGCCAGCCGCAGGGTGATCACCGCATCGCCGGCCAGTTTGCGCGCCAGCTGGGCGTCATTGATGGTCAGCGTATAGAGCGGCGAGGCCGGCCAGCGTTCGTTGTCCAGTTGGCGGAAGCCCAGGCGCAGCGGGCCGCGCAGCTGGAAGCTGCCGGCGGGGTCGAGCGCGAAGTCGGCGCGATCCAGATCGATGTCGCGGTAATAGACGTTATCGTCCGCCAGCATGTTGTTGCCGTCCAGCATGCCCAGATGGCGAATGGTGGAGTAGGGCTGGAAATCGCCGACGTTGAAGTAAAAGCTCTCCAGGCGCAGGTCGATCGCCAACAGGCACAGCATGGCACCCACCGCGGCGGTGGATTTCGGGTTGTCGATGCGGCCGCGTTTGTTGAACGGGTACCAGCTGCGGGTGTGGTAGCCCTCGAGCGGCAGAATGCGGCTGGCGGGCAGCGGCTGCAGATGGCGCAGCAGCGCCTGCACGCCGGGGAAACGCGCCGGGCGGCCGGTCAACAGCAGCACGTCGCAGGTATACAGCGCCACCACCTCGGCCAGCAGACGCAGGCAGCGGCCGATGCCGATGCGATCGGACAAGAAGGCGGCGTGCAGATCGGCCAGGCGGATCACCAGCGGGGTGTGCAGAATATCGAAGGCGTCGCTGTCGGCTTCGCGCTGCACCTCGCCGTTGATAAACGCCAGCACCTGCGGCGTCGGCGGCTGCGGCAGCAGATCGCCCAGGCTGGCGGCGATTTCCGCCCGGCTGTCCAGCGGATCGTATTCTTCATAGGCGCCGAGCAGCGCGCGTCCGGCGGGCATGAAAATCTGCAGCGCCGCCTGCTGACGCAGGGTAGAAAGCCCGTCCATGCGCCCTTCGTTGCCGAACAGCCTGTCCATCAACGCCGGGGCGGCGCTCACGCCGGCGGCTTCGAACGCCTGCTGCACGGCGGGCAGGATAAACTGCTGGATGGCGTCCAGCAGGATATCGTCGCCGGCGACTTTAAAGCCCTCGCGGAACAGCAGGCGCGGGTTGATTTTGATGTTGTTGCCCACGCCGTCATCGAGCGAATAGTGCGTGATCGCCAGATCCGTGGTGCCGCCGCCGATGTCGATGGAGGCGATGCGCAGCGTTTTTCCCGCCTGCTCACCCGGCGCCAGCGGCCGGTCGGGCCGGGCCATGGCGGCGAAAAAGGCGTCGGTGCGGCCGGCGAAGTTCACCTGGGTTTCATTGTACAGATAGACCATCTGGCCGCAGGTGGCCTCGTCCCACTCCATCTGCACCTGAGGCACCGGGAAGCGGACGTGCGCGCCGTCGAACGGCGCATCCTGCGGGTGCCAGCCGAGGGACTTCCACACCAGCCCGATCGCTTCCTGCATGCGGCGGCGGAAGATCTCGCGCTCCGGCTTCGGCATGGCCGAAGGCAGCGTCAGAATGATGGCGCGCAAACGGCGCGGCGCGGCGGCGTTCGGCATGCGGCTGCGCTGGGCGATGCTGTTGATCTGCATCAGCGCCTGCGCCAGCAGCTCGCTCAGCATCAGCGTCATCACCGCGCTGCGGCTGTAATGGGCGGCGAACACTGGCAGCCGTTGCGCCGTCGGCAGGGCGGACAGCGGCGCGCCTTCGTCGTTGATGAGGGTGGTCAACGGCGCGGCGGCGGCCATCGGCTCGTGCCGCTCGTTGAAGCGCCAGCCGGGCGCATAGCGCTCCTCGTCCCACAGGTAGCGGCGCGGGCTGGAAATGCCGGTAGTGCCTTCATGGCCCGTTCGCCGCTGCGCCAGCTGCGCGGCTTCGCGGCCGACGCGGGTGATGGAGGGCCACTGGAAGGCGTCGTCGCGCCCGCTCTGGAACGACAGATGCGGCTTGCCGAAGCTGGCCTGAGAAAACTCCACCCGGCTCTCGAACAGTTCGTTGTAGACGCGATGCGGTTCGGACAGCGAACGCAGCTGCAGCTCGTAGGTTTGCTTCAGGCCGTTGCTCTCTTCCGGGTGGTCTTCGACCAGCACGCCGCAGGTGTGCGAGTTGCCGACGTCCAGCACCAGATCGACGTCGATCGCCGGTTGCTGCAACGTCGCCGCCACCATCTTTATCTGCGGTACCGCCAGCTGATGGCCGAGCATGTGCAGCAGATTGAGGTAGTGCGCCTGATACTCGAAGGTTTTCAGCCCGGCGTTGATCTCCACTTCGGCACGCTGCTCCCGCTCGGCGGCGCGCTGGCTGAACGCTTCGCGCAGCCAGCCGTCTACCCAGGTCAGATCGAGAAACTCGCCCAGTTCGTGGTTGCGGTGCGCCAGCGCGAAGTTGAGCCCGGTGCCGAGATCGCTTTCGCCCGGCGCCAGCGTCTCCTGGCCGGGCGCGGCGGCGCGGGTGTCGAAGGCCAGCACCACGCGCAGCAGGTTGCCGTCCTGATCCGGTTCATCCAGCTGCACCACCTGCAGGCGCGCCCAGTTGTCCGGGCCCGACAAAAACAGGCCTGCCGGGGTGTGGCGCAAGAAGGGCAGCGGCAGCCAGAGCTTATCCAGCAGGCGCAGCGACTGCTGCAGCGGATAGCTGAACTCCGGCCGCACCACTTCGGCGGCCTGGTCGCCCACGGCCGGCAGCTGGTATTTGCCGCTCTCGGCCTCCCATTGCAGGCGCAGCAGCGGGCCGCTGGCGGTCTTGCGCACGAATTTGCCGGGAAACTCGGCGTCCAGCAGAGGCGTCAGGGCAAAGTCCAGAAACTGAATGCCGCTGTCCTGAATCAGCGTAATGCCGTGTTTGTAGTCCGTAAGGGGTGCCAGCATCATTTACTCTCGCGCTTGAACGTCATGGGATAGGTGGTGTCCGCATCGTAGCGGCCGGTGCACTCCGCCGCGCCGGTTTCGCCCTGGCGGCAAACGATCTCCGGGATCTGGTAGCGGCTGCCGTCGCTGCAGCGCGCCTTGGTGCGGCTGTTGATCACCAGATTGCCGGACTGCATCAGCCCGGCTTCGACCGCCACCCGGCAGCTGACGCCGTCGCCGTAGGCGATGATGGCGTTGCCTTTGCCGCCGTTCAGACGGTATTGCAGGCCGGGGCGTTTGCCGGTGATCGGGTCTTTCAGCGCCACCGTGGCGCGCCATTTGCCGTTAAGGAAACGGGTGGAGCCGGCCTTCACCGCCTCGGGCGGCAGCACCAGCGCATTTTTGTCCGCCGGCTGCGGGATGACCGGCGCCGGTGGCGGCGGCAACAGCGTCGCGTGCGCCAGCGGCAAGCGCAGCTTGGGCAACGGCGCGGCGGCTTTTTCCTGCGGGGCCGGATGCTGGACCTCCGCCGGCATCGCCGGTTGCGGCGGCGGCGAGCGGTGCAGCCAGGCGGCCAGCGCCGCACTGCCTAGCAGCAGTATGGGCAAGAGCCAGAGAGCGTAGCGCCGGCGCGGGCGAACGGCGGCAGGGGGTTCGATAGGCGCTGCCGGGGCGGGCGCCGGTTCGGGCTCGGCGGCCGGGGCCGGTTTTACCGGTTCGACAACGGCCGGTTTACGCGGTGCGGCGGCGATCGGCGCCGGTTTTTCCACTTCGACTTTCACCTCTGCTTCGATCGGGCGCAGGCAGGCCAACGGATCGTCCGGGCTCTGCGCCTGCGGCTTGATAAAGCCCCAGAAGGTCAGCACCGGCCGGTCGTCCACCAGATAAACGTGGTTGGGATCGGGCATGTGCATCGCTTTGGCCAGCAGCGCGCCGAACAGGCGATGGCTGGGGTGATCGGTCGCCTGGGCCTGTTCCGTCAGGCTGCGGAAGGTCGTCAGGCAGTGTTCCAGGTGGCGCACCGCCTGCGCGCGCTGGGCGTCGCTCGCCGCCAGCCAGGAGGTGACCTTGCCGGGGAAGGGCGCATACCAGTCGATGCGGGTGCCGCTTTCGTTCGGCTGGGGGATCGCCAGACAGTCGGCGGCCTGCTGCTGCCGGCGAAGACGCAGGGTTTCCCGCAGCTGCTGCGCGCAGGCGTAGACCGGTTGCCCGTTTTCGCCTAAAGCCAGCACATCATCCAAACTGCCACTGCGTAAGAAGGGTTTCACCACGGCACCGCACCTTGTCCTGTTCTGCAAAAACGCATAAAAGTCCATGATACCCCGCAGGCAGAGCCGCCAAACGGCCAAGGACAGCCCGAAAAACGCCCTTCTTTGACGTTAGCGGCGCGCTTTGCTAACCGGCACAGTGAAAATCTCGCTATCTGGACCTGTCTGTGAACCGCTTTATCTGAAAAATAGAACCTGGCCCCGGCAAGCGACGCCGGGGAACGATGTTCTCTTTCAATATGACATCGCCTCGCGGGTTGCCGATTTCGGTATGCCTCAGGCGTGCGGAGCGTTCACATGACGGACAGTCAGTCTGAAAAAACTCTCGTTGTTCCCCCTGCTCATCCCGCCGCCGGGCATTCGGCTCAGGGCTGGATGAACGGCTTCCTCGGCATGATGATCTTCAGCGGCTCGCTGCCCGCCACGCGGGTGGCGGTGCTGGAGCTCGATCCACTGTTTCTGACGGCGGTCAGGGCGGCGATCGCCGCCTTGCTGGCCCTGTGTGCGTTGCTGATCACCCGGCAGGCGCGGCCGACGCGGGCCGATTTGCCGCCGCTGTTGTTTGTGGCGCTCGGCGTGGTCATCGGTTTTCCGCTGCTGACGGCGCTGGCGCTGCAGCACACCACGTCGGCGCATTCGCTGGTGTACATCGGCCTGCTGCCGCTGGCGACCGCCGGTTTTGGCGTTTTGCGCGGCGGAGAACGGCCCAAGCCCGCTTTTTGGGCTTTTTCAGGCGTCGGCGCCGTGCTGGTGGGTGCTTTCGCGTTGAGCCAGGGGAGCGGCGGTGCCTGGCAAGGGGATGCGCTGATGGTCGGGGCGGTGTTGCTGTGCGGCCTGGGCTATGCCGAAGGGGCGGTGCTGTCGCGCCGGATCGGCGGCTGGCAGGTGATCTCCTGGGCGCTGGTGGTGGCATTGCCGTTGACGCTGGCGGCCACCTGGCTGGCGGCACCGGCCGGTTGGCCTGCGATCAGCGGCGCCGCCTGGCTGTCGCTGGTTTACGTCTCGGTGTTCAGCATGTGGATTGGGTTTATTTTCTGGTATCGCGGCCTGGCGCAGGGCGGCATCGCCGCCGTCGGACAGTTGCAGCTGCTGCAGCCGTTCTTCGGCCTGGCGCTGGCGGGCTGGCTGCTGCATGAGACCGTCCAGCCGATGATGATCGCCGTGATGGCTGGCGTGGTGGTTTGCGTGTTCGGCGCCAAACGTTTTTCCCGCTAGGCGCCGCTGCCGGCGCAGGCCAGGATCACCTGTCCGAGCCGTTCCACCGCCTGTTGCACCTGGCGGTCGGCGTAACCGCCCAATCCCAGCACCAGACCCGGCTCGCCGTGGCCGGGCGCATACATCGGCGACACCGCCCGCAGCGCCAATCCGGCTTCGTTGGCGCATTGGGCGACCCGCACGTCATCGAGATCTTTCCTCAGCCACAGCACCATGTGCATGCCCTGATCGCAGGGCTGCACGACCGCCAGCTCCGCGGGGATATGCGTGTTGATCGCCTCGATCAGCACCCGGCGTTTCTCGGCGTAGACGCCGCGCATTTTACGGATATGGCGGTCGAGATACCCTTCGGCGATAAAGGCGGCCAGCACGTGTTGATCCGCGCTGGGTGGATGGCGATCCATCAGGATCCTGGCGCCGCAAAAGGCGTCGACCAGCGGCGGTGGCACGATGGCGTAACCCAGCCGCAGCGAAGGGAACAGCACCTTGCTGAAGGTGCCGAGATAGAGCGTCCGTTCGGGCGCCAGTCCCTGCAGCGAAGGGAACGGGTGACCGGCGTAGCGCATCTCGCTGTCGTAGTCGTCTTCCACGATCCAGGCCTGCCGCTCTTTGGCCCAGGCCAGCAGGGCGCTTCTTTTCGCCATGCTCATCGGCATGCCCAGCGGATATTGATGCGACGGCGTGACAAAGGCGGCGCGGGCGTCGGCGGCCAGACGCACGCCGGCGGCAACGTCGATGCCGTCGTCGGCGACGGGCACCCTAATCATGTGCCGATCGCGAAACAGGCTGTCGAAAATGGCGGTAATACCGGCGTAGGCGGGATCTTCGACCCAGGCGCTGTCGCCGGCGTCCAGCAGGATCTGGGCGGCCAAATAGAGCCCTTGTTGCGTGCCGGAGGTGATGAGGATTTGCTGCGGTGTGCAGTTTACCGAGCGGGAACGGCGCACATAGTCGCAGATGGCTTCGCGCAGCGGCAACGCGCCCAGCGGATCGCCGTAGCCCGACGGGGCGCCGGGGCCGCGCGCCCGGATGCGGTTGCCGAGCCGCCGCCAGACATCGTCGGGCGCGGTATCACCGATCGGCACCGAGACGGTGAACGGCACCGGCGGCAGCGCCCGTGCCTGGGCGGCGAAGCGCGCCAGATGCTGCGCCTGTGAAGAAAGCGGCACCGCTACCGCCGAGCTCGCCTGCACGATGGCGTGCGGCGTGCGGCGCGGCGCCTGATAGTGAGCGACCCGGGTGCCGGAGCCGGGCTGCGGTTCGAGAAAGCCTTCCGCCGTTAGCTGAGCGAATGCTTCCAAGACCGTGCCGCGTGCCAGATTCAGCGCCGCCGACAGCCGGCGCGTCGAGGGCAGCAGATCGCCCGCTTTCAGATCGCCCCGATGGATGGCCTGGCGCAGGGCCTGCGCCAGCTGGTGGCTAAGCTGGCCCGCCAGGCGATCGAGCTCGCCGATGGCGGGGACGTCAACGACTTTGGCTGTTCTGGGCATGTATTCCGGCTCGCTTGATAGGGCAAAAATGAGCATTCAGAGTAAACCACTATGGCGTCACTCGCGAGCCTGTTGTTGCTCAGCCAAGCCCCCGCTGATTCAGCAGCACCTTATTCAACTCGCTGTTTTTGCGCACGTTCAGCTTGCGCATCGCCGAACGCTTGTGGGCGCTGATGGTTTTCTGGCTGCGCTGCAGCAGGCCGGCGATGCTGCAGGCGGACATGCCGCTGCTCATCAATCCCAGCACCTTTTTCTCGCAGTGGCTGAGCGCGGCGATGCGGCAGGCCTGGCATTTCCACATGCCGGCGACATGCACCGCCATCCACGGATGCTGGATGAATTTTTCCAACGCCATTTGCAGCTTGAGGCGGATGGCGTAGGCCGAATCGCGCCGATGGATGCTGAACAGCGGCGGCAGGTTTTTCACCTGTTGCTGGGTCGTGTCGTCGAGGATCAGCAGGGTCAGCTGCCGCTGGCGCGGGATGCCGTAGGGGCTCTGATAACAGCAGGCGCAGCCCCAGCGCTCTTCCGGCGTACGGAACACGATTTCGATGTTATCCAACGCCTGCAGCGCCAGCGGTGAGAACTGCGGATACCGGCGCTGGCATTCGTTCAGGGAGTGCAGATAGTCCTGCAGCAGCAGACGCAGCCCCTGCTGGTAGAAGTTATCGCTGTCGAACAGCGTGAAGCGAATATCTGGCATGGGTGGCTCCTTAAAAGGCCGCGTCACCGCGCCGGAGCGAACGGTGACGGCCAATCGCCGGCGTTCGCGCGCCGGTCGTTTTCCTGATTTCCCTGGGGCGGTGCGGGCTTATTGGTACGCCAGCACAAAATTGGCGACGGACGTGAATTCGCCTTCGGTAATGCTTTGGTTCTGAATCGCACTCGGCCGCCCCTGTACATAGGCGGTGAAGTTCAGGCTGTTGGGGCCGTTTTGCAGCGCGACGGCGCTGGTGGCCTTATTCAGATCGATATCTGCACCCTGATGATCGAACAGGGCGATGGCGGCGCCGTTCGCGCCGTTGTTGATCGCCAGCTTGCCCGGCAGCTCTCCGTCTTCGGTGCCGCTGAAGGTCACGCTGACGGATTTGAACACCGTGGTCTTGCAGTCGGTCAGTTTGATGCTGAACGGCACCGGCGTGGTGTGGCCGTAGCGGTACAGGGTTTTGACGATCACCGTGCCCATCTCCACCAGTTGATCGGCGGACTGCGGTTCGATATTGCATGGGCGGCTCACCACGGTGCCGTGGAACTGCACCGGCGCGCCGATAAGCTCGGTGTTCGCCGTCGCCGGCATGGCGGTAAACCACCAGGGCACGCAGCTCAGCAGCGCTAAAGCGCGTAGACGCATTTTCGTTCCTCCCTCGGTTACTGGAATGCCGCCACGATGGTGGCCGATGCGTTGAATTCCCCTTCGCCGATCTCTGCGCCGCCGTTAGCGAACGGTGCCGCCACCAGATTCCAGGAGCCGCCGTTGCCGATATTCGGCACCGGGTAAAACTCATTCGGGATAACCAGCTGGCCGTTGTGCGTCAGCCGGATGCCGAGATCGTTCTTGTCGGTTTTGAACACCTCGTTGCTGAAGGCGGCCGCCGTGCCCGACACCGCCAGCTTGATGTTCAGCGTACCGTCCTCGAAGCTGCCACCCTCGCACTGGAAGCGCACCGGAATGCTTTGCGGGTAGTTCGAGCCGTTGAGATCGCTGCCGCCGATCTCGCCGAACTCCACGTTGATCAACTGGCCTTCGTTCACCACGCATTTATCCGGCACGTAGAGGATCGCGGACTGGATGAACACCTGTGCCATCGGGTTGGGGCCGAAGCCGCCGTCGGTCGAGCCGAGGCGGCCGTACATCTCGATGATCTGCCGATCGTTAATCTCAACGCCGTTAATGATCTTTTTGCGCACCCGGAAGGTGATCTTGCCTTTGGAACCGCTGCCGTAGTTGTTGACCTGTAAGTACGGCGGCTGGCAGCGGTGTTGGCTCAGCAAATTCGATTCGTTGTAAAAAGGCACGGTGACGTAGGCGTTCTTGTTGCCGGCAATCCACACCTCGGCCTTTAAATCCAGAAAGTCATTCAGTTTTAAATAGCCGTTACCATAGTCGGAGGGGGGCAACGCCGAATCCGACTTGTAAAAGTGCGGGCTGGTGGGGATAGGGGTATCGCAATACACCTTGCCGGTATAGGTTCCGCCCAGGTCATAGGGAAACAGTTTGGTGAACCCCACCTGGTTAGTGATGTTGGTTTCATTCAGATCGATATAGAACTGTTTCGGCCCGCCGTCCGGCGTGACGTAGCCGTTGGCCCAGGCGGCAGGGGCCGCCAGGGCGATCGCCAGCGGCAGGCAGAGTTTGGTCAGTTGAGTTTTCATCGCGTTCTCGAGCCTCACAGGTAAATCACCTGAATGTGCGCCACGGCGGCGAACCCGGCGGCCATCACCGCCCGCTGGGTGGACTCCACGCTGGCGCTGAACCACAGGGTGTTGCTGCCGGGTTGCAGAATGTAGGGGCGGCTGCGCTGATTCAGCTCCAGCGCCTGGCCCTGCTGGTCTTGCAGCCGCAGGCCGATGCCCTGCACGCCGCCGTTCAACTTCAGCAGCGACGGGTTGTCGACGTCGCTTTCGCCGAGAAACACCAGCGTCGCGGCCTGCTCTCCCTGCAGATAGAGGCGGCCGGCGTCGCCGTTGCGCGGGCCGGCCGGGTTATCCGCCAACGCGCGCGCGCCCAGCAGGCAGTTGCGGAACGAGAGGCGAAAACGCACCGGCGCGCTGCGATCGCCGGCGTTGCGGAAGTCGCGTGCGCTGACGTCGCCCAGATCGACGGACTGATCCCGGCTGTCCGGCGTCAGGCTGCAGGGGGAGCTGAGCAGGCCGCCGTGAAAGCTGACGGTGCCGGTGGTGCCTTCGATCACGCCCAGCGGCGTTGCCGCCAGCGCGCTGCCGCCGCACAGCAGTGCGCCGAGCAGCAGCGGGCGCAGTCGATCGGTGAATTCAGCCATGCTGGACCTCCTTATTTTTTCTCGGGCACGGCGGTGCAAACGTTGCCGTTGCAGGCGAAGCGCAGTTCGGGGTGGCCGCCGTAGTCGTTGATGTAGGTGATGACGAAGCTGTTCATGCCGGTGTCGTGCAGCTTGAGGCTTTCGCTGGATTTCGGCTTCAGCATCAGCGGCTGAAAACCGCCGATCGCGCCGCCGCCCTGTTTTTGCGTCTGCCGCGTCATGCCGGTCAGGGTGATGTAAAACGGCGTCGGGTTGTCGACGGTGATGGCGCCGCCGCTTTTACGGAACACCAGCTTTTCCTGCCACACCTGGCCCTTGGGCGCGACGATGGCCTTCGGCCGGTAGAACAGTTTGATCTGCGTTTGCAGCGCCAGCTGCATCACGTTGGTTTTGGTGCTTTTCGGCGGAATTTCGCGCAGGTTGAAGTAGAACACCGACTCGCGATCCTGCGGCAGGCGATCCGCCTCCGGCGTCTTGGTGATGCGCACTACGCTGCGTTCGCTCGGCTCCACGCGCTGCAACGGCGGCAGCACCACCAGCGGCGAGGTGATTTTCTGGTGCTGCTCGTTCTCCAGCCAGGACTGCGCTAGGAAAGGCAGCTCTTTGTTTTCGTTGACGATATTCAGGCTGATCGATTTGGCGTCGCTCACATAGACGGCGCGCGTGCGATCCAGCGATATCGCCGCGTCGGCGGTGGGCAGTACGGCGCTCAGGGCCAGGCCGGCGGCGGTCAGTAGCGTTATCGGGTGTTTGTTCATGTCATTATTTCTCAGCGTTACGGATTACAGGGTGGCGCACGGCAGCAGCAGCTGGTCCAGCGGCTTGGCGGCGCCCGGGATCACGATGCGGCAGCGGCGTTGGCCTTCCCAGGCGACGTCCAGTTTTTCCTCCGGCTGCACGCCGGTCAGGTAGACCGAACCGCCGTCGTTGACCACCGCGACCTCGCGGCCTTTCTCGCTCAGCACTGCGGCGCCGAACGGCGGTTCGCTGCCGTCCGCAAGGCGAATGGTGGCCAGCAGCTTGCTGCCTTTCACCACCTCGAAGTGGCGGTAGCCGATCGCGCCTTCGGTCAGCGTGCCTTGCACCACGGCGCGAGTGGCCTCAACGTCGTCCGCCAGCTTGTTGACGTCGATGCGAGTGTCGGTGTTGTAGTAGCTGGTGATGTCGGAAATCACCGCCAGCCCGAAACGGTTGCTGTAGGCGCGGCCGTTGTTGATCGGCACGCCGGCGATGCCGTCGGTGTCGAGCATCATGCGGCTGCCGCCGTTGCTCGAGTTCTGGTGCGCCGCGATACCGTGCCGGGTGGCGGTGAGGCCGCCGCGGAACGAGCCGCCGATCGACGAGTAGCTGTCCTGCTGGTAAGAGGCGCTGGCGTTCAGCGAGCCGAACGAAGCGTTATGGGTGTAGTACCCGCGCGCCAGCGATTTGCCGGACTGATTAAAGCCGCCGCTGACCTGCCAGGTATTGTCCGGATCGCTGTAGTCGTTGTACGACGCGGTCTGCGTGACATCGCCATTGTTGGTTTGCAGCGCATAACCGACACGCCGGCGATCGCCGATCGGCACGGTGAAGTTGAGCATCACGCTGTCGTCGGTGCGGCCCTGGTAATAGGTGCGGTAAGCCGACAGCGAGGCGGTGATGTTGCTGATATCGCCGACGCTGAACAGCTTGCTGGCCGACAGCCCGTAACGATCCTGAGTTCGCGCATCCCAATAGGTCTGGTGCGAGTAGGTCAGGTAGGCGGTGATCGCCTTGGCGCTGTCTTCCGCCATAAAGGTTTTGCTGGCGGTGATGGTGTACAGCTCTTTCTGACGGCCGTTGTAATTCTTGTCGTAATCGCCGTAACGCTCCTGCAGGTACTGCGACATGTTCATGAACTTGCGCTGTGAGAAGCGGTAGCCGGCGAAGGTGATCTGGCTGTTCAGCTCGTCGAAGCGTTTGGCGTAGTTGAGCTTGAACGACATGCCGCTGGCGGTCGGTTCGCCGGGCAGGCGGGCGATCGACTGGGTGACGTCCAGCGACATGGCGCCGAACACGTTCAGATCGCGGCCGAGGCCGAGCGCCCAGGCGTTATAGTCGCCGCCGAGCAGCGCGCCGCCGTACAGCGACCAGGCGTTACTCAGGCCCCAGGAGAAGTCGCTGGCGGAAAACAGCGGCCCCTGGGTGCGGTGGTCGTAGGCCGAGGTTTTGCCCAGCGCCACGTTGTAGCGCACGTAGCCCGGTCGGGTCAGGTACGGAATGGTGGCGGTATCCACCTGGAAGGTTGAGACGGTGCCGTCTTGCTCTTCCACCTTGACGTCCAGCTTGCCGCGCACCGAGCTGTTGAGATCCTGAATGGCGAACGGCCCGGCGGGCACGGTGGTTTCGTACAGCGTGCGGCCTTCCTGCGAGACGGTGATCTTGGCGTTGCTCTTGGCGATGCCGCGCACTTCCGGCGCGTAGCCCTGCAGGTTGGGCGGCAGCATGCGCTCGTCGCTGGCCAGGTTGAGGCCGGTGAAGCGATAGGCGTCGAACACCCCGGAGTCGAGGTAGATCTCGCCCAGCGTCAGCTTGGCGGCCTGCATCGGCAGCGCGCGATAGGCGTAGATCTGGTTCCAGTCGAAACCGGTGCTGCGATCGCCGGCCTGCTGATTGTAATTGGACTGGAAGTCCGCGCGCAGGCGCCAGGCGCCCAGGTTGGCGCCCAAGGTGCCGTAGCTGCTCAGGTTCTGGGCAGTGTTGTTGTTGTGGCTCTGCTTGCCTAGCTGGCCGCTGATGTTGTAATCCAGCAGCAGGCCGGGAATGCCGTCGTCCCACTGCTCGGGCGGCGTCCAGTCGGGATCGGAGTATTTCATCCACGCCTGTGGGATGGTGATCGCCAGCACGCCGCCGCCGATGCGATCGGAGACGGTCGCGCCTTTGATACCGCGAATGTCGGCGCACTGGTTGTCGTGCCACAGGGTGACTTTTTTGGCCGCTTCTTCTTTCAGCGCCATTTTTTCCACCAGGTCAGGCGGCAGGCACACCTGGCTGCCACTTTTGTTATCCGGCGACGGGAAATACTGAATGCTGCGCTGGGGCAGCGTTTTCTGGTTGATCTTGATGTCCAGCAAATAAGCGCCGGGCATGACGTAGTCGGCATCGGAGAAACGCGAAAGATCCACTTTGCTGCGCTCGCCGATGTCCAGAACGTCGGTATTGAACTCCGTGGCGGAAAATGCCGGACGCACCCAGAGGAAAGATAGAATGACGAGGAGAGGTAGGTGTTTCCGTGTCAGTAATGACGTCATAGCATAATCACTCATGGCAAGTCCGCGCCCAATAGCAGGTCATCCGTACGACCTGAATACGTAATGCTGTGCAGCGCCCGCCGGCGCTAGAGATAAGACAGGGTGAATTTGGCCAGAGAGCTGAAGCCGCCCGCCCGCGCCTTGTCGGGATGCAGGCGCAACTGCGCGCCGAAGCGCAGCGTGTTGTCGCCGGCGACAATCTGGAAATCCGCCGTCGTGCTGCCGAGCGGGATCGGGGTGCCGGCATCGGTCAACAGCTCGATAGCCACCCCCTTCGCCTCGCCGTAAACGCCCAGCAGAGAAGGATCCCGGCTGTCGGCGGTGCCGTCGAACGTGACGTTGGCCGCGCGATAGATGAAGTCAGGCTTCACCTGGCTGGCCAGCTCGCAGTTCACCAGTTTGATCGTGAAATGGCGGCGGCTGCCGATCAGCACCGACTGCCCGTCCTGCGAGGCGTCGCTCATGGAGATCAGCCCGAAATCGACGGTTTGATCCAGGCTGTCGCTGGCGATGCCGCACGGCGTTTCGACGATGGTGCCGCCCAGGCTGACTTTGCCGTGGCCCTGATTTTTCGCTGCCGCCGCCGCGTTGCCAGCGCTGAGCGCGATGAGCAACAGGCCGCAAAGGCGGATAGTCATACTGGCGTCTCCCTGTCTTTCCCTGTTCCCTTGCCGGTATCCTCGGCATGCAATAAAGCGGGGGATGCCCTGAGACATCCCCTGTGGGGTATTACAGGTAAGCCAGGGTGAAGTTCGCCACGCTGGTGAAGTCGCCCGGTACCACGGTGCTTGAGGCGCTGCTGCCCTGCAGGTAAGCGGCGAATTTCAGCGAGTTGTCGCCGTCGTTCAGGCCCTGGCCGTCGGTCGCGGTGCCCAGTTCCACTTCTTTGGAGTGCAGGTTGTCGTAGATCACGATGCCGGCGCCGGTTGCGGTGCCGCTCAGAGCCAGCAATTTGCTGTTGATCGGATCAGGCGTGCCGGTAAAGGTCACTTTGACGTTTTTCATGGTGGAGATGGAGCAATCTTTCAGTTCGATGTTGAAAGGCTGCATGCTGGATTTACCCTGGTTGGCCAGGATGCGGCTGCTGATCTGGCCCATTGGCACGGTCTGATCAACGGATTCCGGCGCGACGCTGCATGGCGCATCGATAATTTCGCCGGTAAAGGTGACTTTACCGCTGCCCTGATTAGATGCGGCATGAGCAACAGATGCGGAAGCGAAAGCAATCACGGTTGCCAGCATTAATTTATTCAGTTTCATTTCTCAGGTTCCTGTAGAGAGTTTTTAAATAAAAAGAACAGCACATCTAAATCCCCCGCAGCGGCGGCAACGCCATGTCGCCGGCCGTGCGGTTGGAGCCAGATCCTTTTGCTCTGGGCAATACGCCAACATCCGTTATTTATGAGAAATAACGAGATTTGGAAAATCGACAATGGATTTTCTGGTAAATAAAATACGAGTTTTATGTGTGGCGTGTTGCTGGGAATATTCTTGCAAATAATAGTATTGCTTGGAAATAGATTTTATTAAATTAAGTCAAATTCAGAATATAAAACCAAAAGGAAAAAGAAATATATTTGCTTTAAAATCAATAGATCGTATACAAATATTATCCAGTATAAATCACTATATAAATAACGATATGCGAGATATTAGATCGGGGGAAATAGGGGTGCACCTACAATTCACAATATTGTTTTGCTAATATCACCCTTAGGCAGCAGATGATGCATTTCCCTTTAGAAACAAAATATAAAACATAATTCATTGTTTTTATTGTTGTTTCGTGGTTTTCTGTTCGCGAGTGATTGGGTTTCTTATTCGCGTTTAAGCTGCGTTTAGATCTGATTAATTAACAATTGAATAACAATTACACCGGTAGTGAATTATTCTATCGCATTGCGGCATAGGGATTTTTCGCTGTCTAACACCTTTTGATTAATCAAATTAAGGCATGTGCCGCTGCCGTTCGCCACATAATGATGACCTAAGTGACAATTAAAGGATTATAAACGGAATGATAACGATGATTAATGCTTGCGGCGGACGCCGCAAGGTGGGATTGGCTATATTTTTGCTGTCTTTTATGGTGCTATCTGGCTGTGCGGACGGTAGCAAGACAAAACTGAATTCTGTGAAAAAACTTTCACAGAACAATCCTAATGATAAATCCGATGAACAACGCATCGCGCTTTGCCAACAACGGGTTAATTCGTTAAAGAATATTAATCCGCAAAGTTACCAAAAGCGCATTGCCTATTTTAACGGCCTGCTTTCCAACGCCTCGGGATATGCCGGGGTGCGCGGCAACGTGGATGAGAGTACCCGTAAAGCGATTGATGCTCTTTATCAATATAAAACCGAGAAATTCTGCGCCGACGTCGAGCATGAGCTGATGTCCGATCTGTCCAGCCGGGTTGAGAATCTGTAGCCATGAAGCGATGCGCGCAAGGATGGGCGATGGGCTTTTTGCTGTTGGCGGCGAACGGGGCCGCTTGCGCCGCCGACGACGGCATTCCCGCCCTGTTGAAGTTCGCTGAACAACGGCAGGCGCCGCCGGCCGCGCTCGGGGAAGACGCCGCGCGTAAACCGGCACCCGCACCGGCCGCCAAATCGGCTGCCATCGCCGGGGCAGACGGCGTTCGTTTAACTTCACTGAAGCAGTCTTTGCAACAGCAGGCGGAGAAAATTCGTCAGTTGGAGCGGCAGTTAGCGGCGGCTCAGGCCGCGGCGGCGCCGAAACGGGAGCGGGCCGTCGTCGACATTCGGCCGCTGGCCGATGCCCTGAAGGGATTGCGGCAAGCCGTTGCGCCGGTGCCTGAGGTGGGCGCACTGGCCGCTTCGCTCACGCAGGCCGAACAGCGCAGCGCAAGGTTGGCGGCGCAGTTGGCGCAGCAGCAGCAGCGGATCGACACCTTGCTGGCCGAGCGGCAGCAGGCCACCGAACCGCCCTTGCTGGCCAGCGAGGCGGACCAACAGGCGTATGCCGCCGGCGTGTCTCTGGGGCGCGACATTGTGCATTTGCAGCAGGAGAACCGGCGCGCGGGGCTGGAGGCGGACAGCCGGCTGCTGCTGGCCGGCATCGCCGATACCCTGGCCGGGCGGTTGCGGCTGGATGAGGCCGCCATCGACAGCGCGTTGCGCACGGCGCAGCAGCGGTTGCAGCAGACACAGGCGCCACCGCCACCGCGGGACGACAAAGCCTATCTGGCCGATTTCGCCCGTCAGGAGGGCGTCAAGCAGGATGCGCTCGGTTTCTACTACCGGGTGGACTATGCCGGCAATGGGGCGATTGGCGCCGACGATCGGGTGGATATCGTGGTGCGCGAAAGCCTGGTCGACGGCCGGGTGGTCAAAGATATGGAGTTGGCAGGGACGGTGATCTCGCAGCCGTTGACGCGCTATCCGCCGCTGTTTCGCGCCGCTATCGAGAAGCTGCAGCGCCACGGCTCGATCACGCTGGTGGTGCCGCCGGCGCTGGCGTACGGCAAGCAGGGCAGCCCGCCGGCAATCCCCCCGGACGCCACCATGATTTATACCCTGCGCATCGCTGACGTGCAGCCGTGAGCGGGGGAGCTCAGCAGTAACCACTCAGGAGGAATGCTATGGCCAAGGCGCCGAAAACGTTTGAAAGCAGAAAATCGCTGATGCTGAATGTGTTGCAAGGATTGTGCAGAGAGCGTGTCGAAGGGTCAGGGGGCCACCATCCCCCGCCGGAGCAGTGGCCGAAGACGCGCGAGCTGGCGGATAAATGCGGTGAAAACATTTATACCACCCGAACCCTGCTGCTGGCGCTGGAAAAGGAGGGCAAGGTCCACTGCACCCACCGCAGCATCAACAATTCTCTACGCTGGTACAGCGGCGACGAACAGGCAGCGCTAAAAAAAGAGTGATTCGACCCTGGCGGTCGCTTTTGACTATCTCTACAGCTAATCATTAATTAATCTTATCATTTGGCGGGGCGTTTTGCTCCGCCAATCCTCCTTTCCGCTCTCTGCCATCCGCGCAGGCATTGCTAAGATGTTTTTTGCGGCCATATACTTATCGCTCAGACGGGAACAGGTGTAGGGAGCCGGCATCGTAATGAAGGAAAAGAAAGACATACTGAGATTGGATGATATTCATTATCAAATAGACAACCAGGTGATCCTGGACTCTGTCTCTTTCACGCTGGGTGAGGGCGAGTTCAAACTGATCACCGGGCCTTCCGGCTGCGGGAAAAGCACGCTGCTGAAAATCATCTCTTCCTTAATGGATCCGACCCGCGGGAGCCTCTATTTCGACGGCCAGGCGATCGCCGAGATGTCGCCGGAGGCGTATCGCAAGCAGGTTTCTTACTGCTTCCAGACGCCGGCGCTGTTCGGCAATACGGTTTATGACAATCTGGCGCTGCCCTACCAGATCCGTCAGCAGTCGCCGGATGAACGAAAAATGAAGGCCGACCTGACGCGTTTCGGGCTGCCGGAGGCGATGCTGACCAAAAGCATCAATGAGCTGTCCGGCGGAGAGAAGCAGCGCGTGTCCCTGATCCGCAACCTGCAGTTTATGCCCCGGGTGCTGCTGCTCGATGAGATCACCAGCGCGCTGGACGAGGAAAACAAACGCAACGTCAATGAGATAGTGCATCAGCTGGTGGCGGAGCACCGGCTGGCGGTGCTGTGGGTGACGCACGATACCGAAGAGATAGCGCATGCGGATGAGGTGATCACCCTGCGCGCGCACGGCGCCGAGCAACAGGAGCAACAGCATGAATCAGCATAACATCACCAACGAATCCTTAGGCTTGTCGATGATCCTGGTGGTGGTCGCCATCCTGATCAGCCACCGGGAAAAGCTGGCGCTGGAAAAGGACATTATCTGGAGCATCTGCCGCGCGGTGGTGCAGCTGATCATCGTCGGCTATGTGCTGAAGTATATTTTCGACCTGGATAACGCGGTGCTTACCGTGTTGATGGTGCTGTTCATCTGCTTTAACGCGGCCTACAACGCCAAGAAACGCAGCAAGTACGTCGAACACGCGTTCGTGACGTCGTTTATCGCCATCACCACCGGCGCGGTGCTGACGCTGGCGGTGCTGGTCTTGACCGGTTCCATCGAATTTACGCCGATGCAGGTGATCCCCATCTCCGGGATGATCGCCGGTAACGCCATGGTGGCGGTGGGGCTGTGCTACACCAACCTCGGCCAGCGTTTCAAAAGCGAACAGCAGAAGATTCAGGAGATGCTCAGCCTGGGGGCGACGCCCAAGTTCGCTTCGGCGACGCTGATCCGCGACAGCATCCGCGCTTCGCTGATCCCGACCGTGGACTCGGCGAAAACCGTTGGGCTGGTTAGCCTGCCGGGCATGATGTCCGGGCTGATCTTCGCCGGCATCGACCCGGTGAAAGCGATCAAATACCAGATTATGGTGACCTTCATGCTGCTGTCTACCGCCAGCCTGTCGACCATCATCGCCTGCTATCTGGCCTACCGTAAGTTTTACAACGAGCGCCACCAGCTGGTGGTCGGCAACCTGAAGTAACGCCATGAAAAACGGCCTCCGCGGAGGCCGTTTTTTTACCCTTGCAGCAGGGCAATGCTGTGGCGGATTTCCCGTTCGATATCCGCCTCGCTCCAGCTGTCCAGCTGCGAAGAGAAGGGCTCGAAGGCATAGACGCCGGTGTAGCCCAGGCGTTCCAGGTTCTGCACCTGGCGGCGGCTCTCCAGCCGATCACCTGCGCTTAGCATGATGCGCTCTTCGTCGCTCAGCGCACCTTTATCCCGCCCGTCTTCCACGCCGGACAGATGCACCAGGCCGATCTGCGCCACCTGGATTTGCGCATCGAAGTCGGCCTGCGTCACATCGCTCAGGTAGTGGTGGAAAGTATCGAGCACGATGCGGTACGGCGCGCCCGAATCGCGGATGAGCGCCTGAGTCAGCAGCGACGATCGCAGCGAACTGATGCCGAAGCCCAGTGGCTCGACGTACCCCTGCACTCCATAGCGCGCAAACAGCGGCGCCAGCAACCGCAATGCCGCGAGGGTGTCGTCGCGTTTTTGCTGCTCGCTGCGCTTGTCATCGGCGCTGCAGTGCGGGCACAGCACCAGCGCCCGGCTGTGGATGGCCTGCGCCTGCGCCAGCAACGCTTCGGCGCGCTGCAGCAGCGCCGCCGGGTCGTCTACCCGATTGAACATGCCAAGGGCGTTGATCGTGACGATCTCGATGCCGTATTGCGCGGCGAGCGCGTTGAGCTGCGCGTCGCTCAGATCGTCAGTTACCTTGCCGCTGGGCATGTCGTTGCGTAGCTCAACTTTGCTGAGCCCGCAGCGTTTCACCAGGCGGAAAAAACTGTCCAGATCGAGATTCGGCGCGATCTTGCGGTTAATGCAGAAGCGGTCCAGCGCAAGTGTCATGAGGCATTACTCCAGCGGTCAGGGTTGAGAGATCAGGATTTGCCGTTTTCCAGCGGCAGCGGCTTGCCGTCGGGCAGGGGGTGACGGTGGCGTTTGGCCAGCACCACCTGCTCCATTTTTTCCAGCGAGACGCCTTTGGTTTCCGGAATGTAGCGGCCGATGAACCAGTAGCTGAACAGGCAGCAGGCGGCGAAGATCCACATCGGGAAGGCGCCGTGGAAATGCGAGAACAGATACGGGTGGTCGTTGATCATCGGGAACGACTGCGACACCGCGAAGTTGGCGACCCACATGCAGCCGACGGCGATGCTCATCCCCTGCGCGCGCATGCGGTTCGGGAAGATTTCCGACACCAGCACCCAGGCGCCGACGCCCCAGGACAGCGCATAAAACACCATGAAGAACAGCATGCCGAACAGCGCGAAATAGCCGGTGGCCTGGGTGTAGAGCGCGTACGAGGTGAGCAGCAGGCCGGCGATGGCGCCCAGCGTGCCATAACGCATCAAGGGAATGCGGCCCATGCGATCCATCAGCATGGCGCCGATGACCGAACCGACCAGCTGCAGCACGCCGATCCAGATGGTCTGAAACAGCGCTTCCTGCGCGTTTTCGGTCACGGTTTTCAGCACCACCGGCGCGTAATACATCATTACGTTGACGCCGGTCACCTGCTGCAACATGGCGATCATGCAGCCGACGAACAGGATGAAACGTACCCGCACATCGCCGTAGTTCAGCTTCCGGTGCTGCTGCTGTTGATCCTGCTGCAGCGAGTCTTTGATTTCTTTCAGCAGATTCTGCGCGTGGGCGGCGTTGGAGACCTTGGTCAACATCGCCAGCGCCTGATCGTCGCGCCCCATCATTACGTTCCAGCGCGGGGATTCAGGAATGACGAACACCAGGATGCAGAACAGAATGCAGGGGATTACGCCCGAGGCGAACATCCAGCGCCAGCCCATTTCCACCAGCCAGGCTTCGCTGGCGAGGCTGGCGATTTTGAAGTTGACGTAGAAAATCACGATCTGACCGAAGACGATGGCGAACTGCTGCATGCTGAGCGCGCGCCCGCGCATGTCTTTTGGCGACACTTCCGACATGTACATCGGCGACACGGTGGCGGCAATGCCGACCGCCAGCCCGCCGATGATGCGGTAGATGACGAACCAGGTGAAGGTCGGGGCCAAGGCCGCGCCGACGGCGGACACGGTGAATAGCAGCGCCGCCAGCATCAGCGCCTTTTTACGGCCCCAGCGCGCCGCCAGCGGCCCGGCGGCGAAGGCGCCGACCACGCAGCCGATCACCACGTTGGAGACGCCCAACCGGTTTCGGCCGGGCTGAGACTGAAATAGGTTTTTAACGCTTCGATCGCGCCGGAGATCACGGCGGTATCGTAGCCGAACAGAATGCCGCCCAGGGCGGCGATGCCGCAAATTCGCAATATGTAGCCGGTATTGTGCTTACGCTGATATGACATGTGTTGCTCCGATTTTTATCCTGGCTTCCGTCCGCACGGTTGGGGTGTCGGGAAGAGGGCGAGCGGAAGGGTGTGAACCGTGCCTGTCATCAAGGCGATGTCGTCGATAAATGCTGGAACAAACAAGAACATTTATTTCATAATTAGTGAATAATGGAATATTGATTTTTAGATCCAGTTCAAAAAAAACCGTCGCGAGCGATTCGGGCATCTTGGGCGAACGGGGGCTGGCGGTAACGACGACAGGGCAGGCATAGCGCGGGTTTTCTGTAGCAAAGTCAGTGTGCATTACCCCGGATTTCTTCTCCGCCGTTGCGCTTTCCCTGGCACGGTAATGAAAGCGCCAACCGGATCGACACCGCAAAATTGCGACCTCACGCACTAAAAATAAATTTTCCAAAACAATTTATTTGAAACTTTTTTTTCAATGAAATAAAGTTTGCTGCATCCGGTCAGGATTTAGCCGGCTTGCCGACGGGGTTTGGCGAGCGGGATGATTAACGCCGCGCCGCCGGCGAGTGGCCAGGCGACAGCGGACTTGAAAAGAGGGCGTGACATGAAAACCGTGGGTAACTTTATTGGCGGGCAGGTGTGCCTGAGCAGCAGTAATCAAACCGTTGACGTGCACAACCCGGCCAGCGGGCAGGTTGAGCGGCGCGTCACGCAGAGCACCGCTGCCGAAGTCAAACAGGCCATCGACGTGGCCCATCGGGCGTTTGCCGACTGGTCGCGCACCACGCCGCTGCGCCGCGCGCGCATCATGTTCAATTTCAAGGCGCTGCTGGAACAGCACCGCGACGAGCTGGCCGAGCTTATCGTCAGCGAGCACGGCAAAGTGTACTCGGATGCGCTGGGCGAACTGACGCGCGGCATGGAAGTGGTCGAATTCGCCTGCGGCATCCCGCATCTGATCAAGGGCGAGTATTCGCCGGACGTCGGCAGCGGCGTCGACAGCTTCTCGCTGATGCAGCCGCTGGGCGTGGTGGCGGGCATTACCCCGTTCAACTTCCCGGCGATGGTGCCGATGTGGATGTTCCCTATCGCGCTGGCCTGCGGCAACACCTTCATCCTCAAGCCGCCGGCGCTGGTGCCTTCCGCCTCGGTGCGCCTGGCGGAGCTGCTGAAAGAAGCCGGCCTGCCGGACGGCGTGTTCAACGTGGTGCACTGCGCCAATGAAGACGCGGCGCAGCTGTGCACCGATCCGCGCATTCAGGCGGTGAGCTTCGTCGGCTCCTCCACCGTGGCGGAACATATCTACACCACCGCCAGTGCGCACGGCAAGCGGGTGCAGGCCTTCGGGGCGGCGAAGAACCAGGCGATCGTCATGCCGGAAGCCGATCTGGACGCCACGGTTAACGCGCTGATGGGCGGCGCGTTCGGCTCCGCCGGCGAGCGCTGCATGGCGTTGCCGATCGCCGTGGTGGTCGGTGACGATACCGCCGACAAACTGATCGCCAAATTGAAGCCGCTGATCGCGCAGCTGCGCGTCGGGCCGGGCTTGCAGCAGGGCGGCGAAGAGAATGAAATGGGGCCGCTGGTGTCGTCCGCCCACCAGAAGAAGGTGCTGGGCTACATCGATCTGGGCGTGGAAGAGGGCGCGACCCTGGTGGCCGACGGCCGCAATTATCAGGTGCCGGGCTATCCTGAAGGCTACTACGTCGGCGGCACGCTGTTCGACCATGTGAAACCGAACATGCGCATCTACCGTGAAGAGATCTTCGGGCCGGTGCTGGGCATCGTGCGGGTGCCGGACTACCGTACCGCCATCGACACGGTGAACGGCCACGAGTTCGGCAACGGCAGCGCCATCTTTACCGGCAGCGGCCACTACGCGCGCCAGTTCGTGCAAGAAGTGCAGGCCGGGATGGTCGGCGTCAACGTGCCGGTACCGGTGCCGATGGCGTTCCACAGCTTCGGCGGCTGGAAGCGCTCGGTGTTCGGCGCGCTGAACGTGCACGGCACCGACGGCGTGCGCTTCTACACGCGCATGAAGACCGCCACCGCGCGCTGGCCGGCCGGGCAGCAGACGGTGTCCGAATTCAGCATGCCGACGCTGGGTTAAGCGCTGTCATATTCAGGCCAGGCCGTTGCTCCTTCGGGGCAGCGGCCTTTGCACGAATCATTAACAGGAGAATCGAGATGTCTTCACTGCTTGCCAAATGTCAGACGCCGAACGCCGAAGGGCGCATCCAGCACGTGACGCCGGAAAATGCCGGTTGGCGCTATGTCGGCTTTGACGTTTATCGCCTGGCCGCCGGGCAGTCGCTTCAGCTTGAGTGCGGCGATAAGGAGCTGTGCCTGGTGCTGGTGGCCGGTATCGCCTCCGTCGCCACGCTGCGCGCCGAGTACCCGCATATCGGCAAGCGCATGAGCCCGTTCGAGCGCACGCCGCCTTACGCGGTGTATGTGCCGCATCACGATCGCATCGACGTGCGGGCAGAAACCGATCTGGAACTGGCGGTGTGCAGCGCGCCCGGCAGCGGCCACCTGCCCTCACGGCTGATCACGCCGGCGGATATCGGCGTGGAGCGGCGCGGCAAGGGGCGTAACCAGCGGTTGGTGCACAACATTCTGCCGGACAGCGAGCCGGCCGACAGCCTGCTGGTGGTGGAGGTTTACACCGACGAGGGCAACACCAGTTCCTACCCGAGCCACAAGCACGATCGGGAAGACTCGCCGGACGAAACCTATCTCGAAGAGACGTATTATCACCGTATTCAGCCGGAGCAGGGGTTCTGCATGCAGCGTGTCTATACCGACGATCGCACACTCGACGAGTGCATGCCGGTCTACAATCGAGACGTGGTGAAAGTGCCGCGCGGTTATCACCCGGTGGCGACCCTGGCAGGCTACGACAACTATTATCTCAACGTGATGGCCGGGCCGGCGCGGCAGTGGAAATTCACCTGGGAAAAAGACCACGCCTGGATTAACGGCGACGGCTATCCCGCCGCGCAATAAGCGCTTGAGGCCCGGCTTGCCGGGCTTTCTTTTTATCAGGGTATAAATTTTACCTAAATTTGCCCTCCATCTTGTTCAAATGATAACCTGTCCGCACGCGATCGCTCCCCGGCTGAGTGAATCCAAAGAACCGCTGTGATACAGCGTGATTGCCTATGCGCAGGAGGAAAAACCATGACGACTACCATGTCCCAAAAAGCGGCGCGAGAAGGATTAGGTTCGCCCGATCTGTTTGAAGGCGGGGTTTACGTCACAAAAAATGGTGTTGCTGAGCTGTTTGTGCAAACGGCGGCTGAGAGAGAGGCCGAAATTCGGGAACGCAATCTGGAGCGCCAGTCCAACGCGTTGCTGAAACTGACTATGATGGCGAAGCAAGAGATTAAAAATCAGCGCGGTCTGTCGCCCGAAGAAACGTTGCAGCGGCTGCGCGACGCGCGGAAATAGGCCCGAGGTGCAGGATGCCCAAGGAAATACGTTTTACCGTCGCGCCGGCGGCGGAATGGAGCCTGAAAGACATCGAGTCTTACAAGAGCGGAACGATAGGGGCCGCCGCAGCCGGGGTGTTCGTGGACAATCTGTTGTTATCGTCCCTTGCGGCAATTGCCGACGATCCTGCCCGCTACCGCTTCAACGCCGTGCTGGCGGGTATGGGGGTACGGTTGCACGAGCGATTGGATCCCGATAGCGAATACCGCGTCATCTATGACTACGACGGCCAGACGGTGGAGATTCTGCTTTTCATCAGCATGAAGCAGGATCTGGAAAGCGCGCTCTACCGCTATTTGTTGCTGCAATAATCCCGCCGCGCCCGAGCCTGTCGGGCGCGTTCACCCCAGCCTTACTCGTCCCGGGCGTTATTCAGCGCCAGCGAGACCGCCAGCGTCTGCGCCAGGCACATCGAAGCCACCTGCGAGCGGAAGCCGTCCACCTGCGCTTCACGCACCACGAAACAGACGTCGCTGAAGGCGGCCAGCGGGCTGACCTGGCTGTCGGTGATGGCGATCTGCTGCGCACCGCGCTTGGCGCCCAGTTCCACCAGTTCCACCGCTTCGCGGGCGTACGGCGAATAGCTGATGGCGATCACCACGTCCTTCGGTTTTACCATGCTCAGCTGTTCGGTGAACATGCCGCCCAGGCCGTCGATCAGAAACGCGCGGCGCTCCAGATGGCGCAGCGCATAGGTGAGGTAGGAGGCGACGCTGAACGAACGGCGCAGGCCGATCACGTAGATATTTTCGGCGTTGTTGAGCAGCTCGACGGCGCGATCCAGCTGCTCGGGGGCGATCTGCATCGCCAGCTGCTGCAGCGCCTGCGCGTTGACCATGGTGAATACGTTGAGAATTTCCGCCGGTTTCTCCGGCGCGACGTTGTCGTCGGTGGAGGTTTGGCGGAACAGGCGCGCGCGTTCGGTATAGTTCACCGTCTCTTCCATCAGATGCTGACGGAACACCTGCTTCATTTCGTTGAAGCCGCTGAAGCCGAAGGCGTTGGCGAAACGGATCAGGGTGGAAGGCGGTACGCTGGCCTGTGCGGCGATGGAGGCAACGGTATCGAAAGCGATGCTGTTACTGTTATCCAAAATATAGCGCGCCACCTGCTTCAAACGCTTGCTCAGCGTTTCATAACGGTGGCGGATCTCGTCCTGTAACAGCGAAAGTTGAGTTGGGTTGTTCATCCATTCGGCTCGCAGTGGGGTGAAGGCGCATTGGCCTGACGCCTGAAATATTGACAGGGTATTTTAACAGACGGAGCGGAAATTTCATTTCCTCAAAAAGCGATTTATTCGATCGCACATTGCGCGACTTCACAGAAAAGGGGCAAAAAAATCCCCTTAAAGCGGCGAAATGGCCTTAAGGGGACGTGAACTCGCGCTCGCTGTCAGTGCGCGCCGCTCGCCTGCGGACGGTACTGGCGCCAGAAACCGATCAGCGTCAGGTATTTTTGTTTCACCTGCTCGATCAGGGCCGCGTCGTCGATTTCATCCTGCAGCCAGCGGCGCGAAGGCTGGCCGAAGATGGTGCGGCCGACGGCGAAACCTTTCACCCAGCGCGCATCCGCAGCGGCGGCAAAGCCCGCCTTCAGCACCGCTTCCGGGGAGTCGAGCCCCAGGATCAGCACGCCGCGGCAGAAGGGATCGTAGGTGTCGATCAGCGCACCGACCCGCCGCCAGTTCTCTGCGCTCAGCGGCGGCAGTTTCCACCAGTCCGGCTGAATGCCCAACCGGTAGAAGTGTTCAATCATCTCCAGGTAATGGCGTTCGTCCTTGTCGGGGTTGTTGTCCGGCAGAATCACTTCCAGCAGCAGCTCGTGGCCGGATTTGCAGCAGCCGCGGTAGACGTCGGCGATCAGCGCATCCTGCTCGCGGCGCAGTTCCGCCGCGTCGTGCGGGTGATAAAACACCAGGCACTTCACCACGTGCTCCTGCGGCCAGTCGATCAATTGCGAGCCGATATTGCCGTGCTCCAGGCGCAGCGGGCGCGAGCTGGGCAGCTCCACCGGCCGGCCGATCCACCATCCCTGGCCGGTGATCTCGTTCAACGCCGCCTGCCCGTAGGTGGTGTCGGCCAGAATGCCGCTGTTGCCGTTGAGCCCGGCCTGCGCGGCAGCCTGTTGCGCCGCGGTGAGCAGCAGGGTTTTCAGGCGCGGAATGCGTTCCTCGCCGACGCCGGCTTCGCGCGCCATGTCCGCCAGCTGCTTGCGGTGATCGAAGGCGAACACGCACAACTCTGGCCATTGCTGCTTGCGGGTGGTCACCCGGTGCAGGTGGTTCAGGCGTGCGTCGCGGTCCGGGCGCGTGACCTGCCGTTCGCGCAGCAGATAGTCGTCCAGCTCCCGTTTGGTCGGCATGGCCGGCGCGCAACCGTGGCGCGACACCACCAATGCGCCGCAGGCGTTGGCGTAGCGGCAGGCCTGATCCCAGCCCTCATCGTTCAGGTAGCCGCGCAGCAGGCCGGACATAAAGGCGTCGCCGGCCCCCAGCACGTTCAGCACCTCAACCCGCACGCCGGCGTGCAGCTTCACCTGCGCCCAGTCGTCGGCGATTTCGCCTTCGAACACCGAGCAACCCTGCGCGCCGCGCTTGCACACCAGCGTGGCCGCCGTGGCCCGCCGCACGTTTTTTAGCGCCGTCAGCGTGTCGGTGCTGCCGCCGGCGATGTGAAACTCCTCTTCGGTGCCGACGATCAGATCGAAATGGTGCAGCACCTCCTGTAGCTCGCGCGTGACCTGGTCCGATTCCACAAAGCGGGTTTCGCCGTCGCCCAGCGACGTCAGCCCCCACAGCACCGGGCGGTAATCGATGTCCAGGGCGGTGCGCAGACCGTGGCGGCGCGCGTATTCCAGCGCCTTCAGCACCGCGGCGCGGGTGTTCGGGTGCGACAGGTGCGTGCCGGTGATGGCCAGCGCGCGCGAGGAAGCGATGTAGGCCTCGTCGATGTCGTCCGGCGTCAGCGCCATGTCCGCGCAGTTTTCGCGGTAGAAGATCAGCGGGAAAGTTTCCTGATCCTTGATGCCGAGGATCACCAGGCCGGTTAATCGTTGCTTGTCGGTGATGAGGCAGCGGGTATCGGCCCCGACGCGCTGCAGCTCTTCACGCAGAAAGCGGCCCATGTGCTCGTCGCCGACGCGCGCCAGCATGCCGGATTTTAACCCCTGAATGGCGGTGCCGTAGGCCACGTTGCCGGAAGAGCCGCCGAGGTACTTGGCGAATGTGCCGGCGTCTTCCAGCCGCGCGCCGATCTGCTGAGCATAGAAATCGACGGCGATGCGCCCGAGACAAATGACATCAAGCTGTTTTTCTTGTGTAGCCATACCCGTTTCCTTCTGTTTAAGCAAAACTCCGGCGGCGGCCCGAGCGTGGCGCCCTGCAGGAAGCATGTGGACAGTATGGGGAATGAAAATTTCAATTTCAATATGGAATGAAATTTACACCCCAAAAATGTGATGCATTTAAAACATCGGCAAGGGGGTGGAAAAGGCGGTGAAACGGCCACGGAAGGGCGGCCAGGCGCGCGCTGAAAAGGAGTGCGAGGACAGGATAAAAGGCTGTCATCCTGAGTGCTGACGGTGGTCACCCGCCATTGCGCGGCGCGAAGTCAGCGAAGGTTGAAGCACGAGATGAAACGGGCTTTTCATGCAATATGCGATCTTTATCGCAAAATGAAATGTTTCTTCTGTAATGTGATTTTATGAAAAATATATTTGTTTATAATCGCTTCACGTTTCAGGTTGTCGACTTCGTGAGCAGCGGGCATCGCCTGCTCAAGATAATAGCTGCCGCCGCGTAACACAAACACGGGATTGTCGGCTCGGCGCGAGCCCTTTCCGGGGCGGCCCTCAATCTAAAGGGTGAGTAAATGGGCAAGATCAGGCTAACCATGGCGCAGGCGCTCGTCAGATTTCTCGATAACCAGTATCTGCTGGCCGACGGCGTGGAGACCAAATTCGTCGCGGGCATTTTCGCGATTTTCGGCCACGGCAACGTGCTGGGGCTGGGGCAAGCGCTGGAACAGGATAGCGGTGAGCTGCGGGTGCATCAGGGCCGCAACGAGCAGGGCATGGCCCACGCGGCGATCGGCTTCGCCAAACAGAAGCTGCGCCGGCAGATCTACGCCTGCACCTCATCGGTCGGCCCCGGCGCCGCCAACATGATCACCGCCGCGGCCACCGCTACCGCCAACCGCATTCCTTTATTGCTGCTGCCGGGCGACGTTTACGCCTCCCGCCAGCCGGATCCGGTGCTGCAGCAAATCGAGCAGCCTTACGATCTCAGCATCAGCACCAACGACGCGTTCCGCGCGGTGAGCAAATACTGGGATCGCATCGTGCGGCCGGAGCAGCTGATGAGCGCCTGCATCAACGCGATGCGCGTGCTGACCGATCCGGCGGATACCGGCGCGGTGACGCTGTGCCTGCCGCAGGACGTGCAGGGTGAAGCCTACGACTATCCCGACTATTTCTTCCAGAAACGCGTGCATCGGCTCGATCGTCGCCCGGCGACCGACGGCATGTTGGCGGACGCGCTGGCGCTGCTGACCGCCAAGCGCAAACCGCTGCTGGTGTGCGGCGGCGGCGTGAAATACTCGCAGGCCGGGCGGGCGCTGCGCGAATTTGCCGAGCGCTTCGGCATTCCGTTTGCCGAAACCCAGGCCGGCAAAGGCACGGTGCCGAGCGACCATGAATTCAACCTCGGTGGCATCGGGGAAACCGGCTGCCTGGCGGCCAACACGTTGGCCCGGCAGGCCGATCTGGTGATCGGCGTCGGTACCCGTTACACCGATTTCACCACCTCGTCCAAATGGCTGTTCCAACACCCGGACGTCAGCTTCCTCAATATCAACGTCAGCGCCTTTGACGCCGGCAAGCTCGACGGCGTGCAGGTGCTGGCGGACGCCCGCGAGGCCCTGAACGCATTGGGCGCGCTGCTGGCGCAGGCTGACTACCGCGCCGGCTGGGGCGATGCCATCGCCGCGGCGCGCGGTGCCCAGCGTGAAGAGACCGCGCGTGTTTACGCGGTGGAATACGGCGGCGCGGGTTTTGTGCCGGAGATCGACGATCACCTCGATCGCGAGCGGGTGTTCGCCGAATTTATCGCCCAGACCGATTCCGCGCTGACCCAGAGCCGCGTGCTGGGGGTGTTGAACCGCGAGCTGCCGGCGGACAGCGTGATCGTCGCCGCCGCCGGCAGCCTGCCGGGCGATCTGCAGCGGGTGTGGCACAACCGCAGCGAGCACGGCTACCACGTGGAATACGGCTACTCCTGCATGGGGTACGAGGTGAACGCCGCGCTGGGGGTCAAGCTGGCCGAGCCGCAGCGCGAGGTGTACGCAATGGTGGGCGACGGCGCATTCATGATGCTGCATTCCGAACTGGTCACCTCGATTCAGGAAGGCTGCAAGATCAACGTGGTGCTGTTCGACAACATGACCAACGGCTGCATCAACAACCTGCAGATGGAACACGGCATGGACAGCTACACCACCGAATTCCGCTTCCGCAATCCAGAGGGCGGCAAGCTCGACGGCAAGCTGGTGCCGGTCGATTTCGCCATGCTGGCGGCGGCTTACGGCTGTAAAACCTATCGGGTCACCACCGAGCAGCAGCTGCTCGACGCGCTGGCCGACGCCCGCAGGCAAACCGTGTCCACGCTGCTGGACATCAAGGTGTTGCCGAAGACCATGGTGCACAAGTATCTCAGCTGGTGGCGCGTGGGCGGCGCTCAGGTGGCCGACAGCGAGAAAATCGTCGAAGTGGCGCGCAAGCTGCAGGAAAACATCGATAAGGCGCGCGATTACTGATTCGTTTTCATACATAAATCTCGAGGGTAGCGAAAATGACATTGAACATTGGGGTTATCGGCACCGGCGCCATCGGCCGCGATCATATCCGTCGCTGCAGCAAAGTGTTGCAGGGTGCCCGCGTGGTGGCGGTAAACGACATCAACCGCGACAACGCCGCCAAGGTGGTGAGCGATCTGCAGCTGGATGCGCGGGTGTATGACAACGGCCACGATCTGATCAAGGCCGCCGACGTGCAGGCGGTGCTGGTCACGTCCTGGGGGCCGAGCCACGAAGAGTTCGTGTTGGCGGCCATCGCCGCCGGCAAACCGGTGTTCTGCGAGAAGCCGCTGGCGGTGACCGCGCAGGGCTGCAAAAACATCGTCGATGCCGAAGCGAAACACGGCAAGCGGCTGGTGCAGGTCGGCTTTATGCGCCCTTATGACCAGGGCTATCGCGCGTTGAAACAGGTGCTGACCAGCGGCCAGATCGGCGAACCACTGATGCTGCACTGCGCGCACCGCAACCCGACGGTCGGCGAGGCCTACACCACCGATATGGCGATCACCGACACCCTGATCCACGAAATCGACGTGCTGCGCTGGCTGCTCGATGATGACTACGTGTCGGTGCAGGTGGTGTTCCCGCGTAAGAGCCCGAAGGCGTTCCCGCACCTGAAAGATCCGCAGATTGTGCTGTTTGAAACCGCCAAGGGTACGCGCATCGACGTCGAAATCTTCGTCAACTGCCAGTACGGCTACGACATTCAGTGCGAAGTGGTGGGGGAAACCGGCATCGCCAAACTGCCGGAGCCGTCCTCGGTGCAGATGCGCAGCGGCGCCCGCCTGTCGACCGAAATCCTGACCGACTGGAAAGATCGCTTTATCGACGCCTATGACGTCGAGCTGCAGGGTTTCATCAACGACGTGGCTGCGGGCAAGCTGACCGGGCCTTCCGCCTGGGACGGCTACGCCGCCGCGGTGACCGCCGACGCCTGCGTGGCGGCCCAGCTCAGCGGCGAGATTGTGCCGGTGACCTTGCCGGCGCGCCCGGTGTTCTACAACAAATAATCGGCCTGTCCCCCATACCTACGATTGCAGAGGAGTGACCATGAAGATCGCTTTTGATGTCGACGTTATACGGGATTTGGGCGTGACCAAGATGGTGCAGCAGGTGGCGGACTGGGGCTACAAATACATCGAACAGTCGCCGCACCCGCAGATCAACCCGTTTTACAAGCATCCGAAGGCCAGCCGCGAAATCATGGCGGAGTATAAAAACGCCCTGAAAGCGACCGGCGTGGAGATCTCCTCATTTATCGTGGTGTATCGCTGGTCCGGGCCAGGGGAAGATCGCCGCCAGGCGGCGGTCAAAAACTGGCGGCGGATGATCGAAATCGCGGTGGAAATGGGCGTGCAGGTGATTAACACCGAACTGGCGGGTAACCCCAACGAACCGGAGATCTGCGAGGAGCTGTGGTATCGCTCGATGGAGGAGCTGCTGCCGATCGTCGAGCGCGAGGGTATCCGTATGGAGATCCAGTCGCACCCGTGGGACTTCTGCGAGCTGAGCAACGAAACCGCCGATCTGGTGAAGTCGCTGCGCAGCGACCACGTCAAATACCTCTACAGCGTGCCGCACACCTTCTATTACGACAAGGGGCAGGGTGACGTGGCCGGCATGCTGCAGTACGCCGGGGACGATCTTTCCCACGTGCTGATCGCCGACACCATGAATCACACCAAGCATTGCCGTTATATCGTCAACCCGCCGGGCGTTGACGCCGCGGTGCATCAGCACGTCGGCATCGGCGAAGGCGAGGTGAATTTCGACGCCCTGTTCCAGACGCTGCGCGACATGGAATTTGCCAACCGCAGCTTCAAGGTCGGCGGCGAATCGATCATCTGCACCTCGCTGTTCGGCTACCCGGAAAAGATGCCGAGCCAGGCGGTGGCGACCAGAGAGCGCATCGAAAGAGAGCTGTTGGGCAAATAATCTTATTCGGCTCGCCGGCGGCGTTTGCACCGGCGGCCCTCCAAGGACCGAGGCAGACCATGAATAAAGACAACGTGAAATTGGCCATTGCGCCGATCGGCTGGACCAACGACGACATGCCCGATCTGGGCAAGGAAAACACCTTCCAGCAGTGCGTCAGCGAAATGGCGCTGGCCGGCTTCACCGGCAGCGAAGTGGGCAGCAAATACCCGCGCGATCCGGCGGTGCTGAAACCGATGCTGGATATTCGCGGCATCCAGATCTGCAACGCCTGGTTCAGCACCTTTTTCGCCGACGGCCAGAAAGACAAAACCATCGATGAATTTATCAACCACATGAATTTCCTGCATGCCATGGGCGCCAGGGTGATCGGCTGCTCCGAGCAGAGCAAGAGCATTCAGGGCACCACCAAAGGCGTGTTCGAAGAGAAGCCGTACTTCAGCGATGAAGAGTGGCAGCGCGTGGCCGACGGTTACAACGAGCTGGCGAAGATCGCCGCCGGCAAAGGCATGCAGGTGTGTCTGCACCACCACATGGGCACCGGCATTCAGACCACGGCCGAAATCGATCGCTACATGAGCATGGTCAACGACGACGTCTACCTGCTGTTCGATACCGGCCATGCCTACTATTCGGAAGGCAGCCAGCAGGCGATGATGGCGATCCTGGAGAAGTATCTGCCGCGCATCAACCACGTCCATCTGAAGGACGTGCGCGATGAGGTGGTGGCGGAAGTGAAAGCCAACAAGCTGAGCTTCCTCGACGGCGTGAAGAAGGGCACCTTCACCGTGCCGGGTGATGGCGTGATCGACTTCAGGCCGGTGTTCAAGCTACTGGACGAGCGCGGTTACAAAGGGTGGATGGTGGTGGAGGCCGAGCAGGATCCGGCGCTGGCCAACCCGTTCGAGTATGCGGTAAAAGCGCGCCGTTATATTCGGGAAACCGCCGGCATTTAAGCGACGAGGGTTAATCATGATTAAGGGGCGCCAGCGCCCCTTTTTTGGTGGCGGCGTGTTAGCCGCCGAGCGTTTGCCAGGTTGCGACCTGGCTGCCGGGCCACGGCGTGGCGGCATGTACGCCACGGGCGATCGCCCGGGCCAGGGTGTCCGCCGCCAGCGCGCCGATCTGCAGCACCGCCAGTTCGCGGCTGCCCTGAACCTCGCGCTGCCCGGTGGACAGGGCGAACACTACGTCGCCGTCAAACGGGCTGTGCAGCGGGCGGATGGCGCGCGCCATGCCGTCTTGCGCCATGATGGCCACCCGTTTCAACTCCACCCGCGTCAGCGCCAGGTCGGTGGCGATGCAGGCCAGGGTCGTGTTCTTTCTGCCGCCCTGCGGCTCTTGTTCCATCCAATCTTCGCCCTGCGCGCGCAGTTGTGCCAGCGCCGCTGCGCCGCCGTTGCCGAATTCACCGTCAATTTCATAGGGGGTCGCCCAGAAGGCGCGGGTGCCGGGTGCGACCACCGCACCCAAACTGTTGACCGCCACCAGTGCGCCGACGGTAGCGCCATTGGCGGCAATGATAGATGCCGAGCCGAGGCCGCCTTTCAGCTTACCCATGCCGGTCATGGCACCGTAGCCGGCGCCGACGGTGCCCAGCGGAAAGTCCAATCCGGCCTTGCCGACCGCCTCGATGCCCAGTTGGCGATACGGCGGCGTGAGCTGCCAGTTTTTGTCGCCGCCGTTGGCCAGATCGTACAGGCAGGCGGTGGGCACGATAGGGGAGACCGGCACGCCGGGGGCCGGGCGCAGCGCGTAGCCTCGGCCCTGTTGCCCCAGCCAGGCCGCGACGCCGTCCGCCGCCGCCAGGCCGTAAACCGAGCCGCCGCTGAACGTCAGCGCATCGACGGTCTGTACCAAATTGTCTTCACCCAGCGCGTCGGTTTCCCGGGTGGCGGGGCCGCCGCCGCGCACGTCCACGGCGGCGATCGCCGGGCTGTCCGGCAGGATAACCGTCGTGCCGGTACGTATCCGGCTGTCTTGCGCCACGCCGACCTTCAGGCCCGGCACATCGGTAATCAGGTTGCGGGCGCCTGGGCGCCCGGCGGCGGAAGTTGGCATAGCGGCACCTAACGGGGTGAGAGGAGAGAATATGCCGACGGCGGCGGTCAGGCCGGCCAGCGCTTGTAAAAAGGTTCGGCGGTTGATGCACAGGGGCCGGCGCAGCGGCCCCCGTGGGTGAGGACGATTACGCATCGCCGTGCGGCTGCCCGGAGCGCAAACGCGCCATATGGTAGGCGTCGACCAATACGCCGTCGCGCATGGCATAGGCGCGACTGGTGCCCTCTATCTCGAAACCGAATTTGCGGTACAGCGCAATGGCCGCCGGGTTGTCGGTGAACACCGTCAGCTCGATGCGCTCGATGGCCGCCCAGTTGTCGCACAGGTCTATCATCGCCTGCATCAGGCGGCTGCCAACGCCTTTGCCGTGGTAGCGAGGATCGACGCCGATGCCGAAGGTGGCCACGTGGCGGCGGCGCACGCGCTGATTCAGCATGACGGCCAGCTGGCCGGCAAGCTGCCCGTCGATGAAGGCCGCCAGGTTATGCGTGCCCGGCTCGGGATTGGCGAGGCGCTTCTGCCAGGACTCGACGGACGGTAGCGGGAGCTGCAGCGTATCGCGATAGACGGGCGTCTGAGAATAAAGATGATGCAGGGCTTGCGCATCCGTCGTTTCCACGTGGCGTATCACGATCTCGCTCATCTCGCTGCTCCTGTTGCTTACCGGTTGAATAACCTCTGAATTTATCCGTTTACTGCCTTGAGTCAATATTATTTGAACGGGTCAAAAAAAACGCTTTACAGGTGCGAATGATAATGATTATTATTGCGATGCGTTCCGGGGAGGGCATCAACCCTTGATACTCTCGCTGCGAAGGCACGACATTGCTCACATTGCTTCCAGTGTTTACTTAGCCAGCTCGGGTGCTGGCTTTTTTTTTGCCCTTTTTCAACCGCTTCCGCCTTCAACAAATCCGTTGCCCATCTGCCGCTTCATTCCATCGAAATTTTTGAACAGAGGCATGAGTTTTTTACGCTTTCTTATTCTGCCCGCAGGACTAGACTGTAAAAAAACATTGAGGAGAGTTGAATATGATTTATGTACGTAAAGCGGAAGACCGCGGCCACGCCAATCATGGCTGGCTGGATAGCTGGCACACCTTCTCTTTTGCCGACTACTACGATCCGAACTTTATGGGGTTCTCGGCGCTGCGTGTGATCAACGAAGACGTGATCGACGCGGGGCAGGGTTTCGGTACCCATCCGCATAAAGATATGGAAATCCTGACCTACGTGCTGAGCGGCACGGTGGAACATCAGGACAGCATGGGCAACAAGGAGCAGATCCAGGCCGGCGAATTCCAGATCATGAGCGCAGGCACCGGGGTGCGTCACTCCGAGTACAACGCCAATCAGGATCGTCCGTTGCACCTGTACCAGATTTGGATCATTCCGGATCAGGTCGGGCTGGAGCCGCGCTACGAGCAGCGCATGTTCGACGCGCCGCAGGGCCGTCAGCTGGTGCTTTCGCCGGATGCGCGCGACGGTTCGCTGAAGGTGTTCCAGGATATGACGCTGTCGCGTTGGGCGCTGAATAAAGGCGAACAGGGTGAGTACCCGATCGCCGCCGGCCGCCGCATTTGGATCCAGGTGGTGCGCGGCAAGGTCTCGGTCAACGGCCAGGCCGCCGGCATCAGCGATGCGTTTGCGGTGTGGGATGAATCGGCGCTGACGATCCAGGCCGACGAAGAGAGCGAAATCCTGCTGTTCGATCTGCCGCCGGTGTGATTAAGCGGTAAATTTCAAGGGCTCACGATGTGAGCCCTTGAGGTTAACGACAAGCCTGATGACGTTGCCCGCCTGAAAGCCGGCAGCATATAAAAACAAGGAAAATCAATTTATTGATTTTCGGCTGACAATCACAAAGGGGAAAAACCACGCTTTTTCCCCTTTGTCACCGTATGAAGGGCTCACGTTGTGAGCCTTTTTGCGTTGGCCGTCGCATAACCGACAATATCGGCCCGCCGTTTTTTTTGCTAAAATGACTGCCCATTCACGGTTAGTCAGTTCATTGATAATGAAGAAAAAACGGCCGGTACTCCAGGATGTGGCGGACAAGGTGGGCGTGACCAAGATGACGGTGAGCCGTTATCTGCGCAATCCCGACCAGGTTTCTGCCGCCCTGCAGCAAAAAATCGCCGTCGCGCTGGATGAGCTGGGCTACATCCCCAACCGCGCGCCGGACATCCTCTCCAACGCCACCAGCCGGGCGATTGGCGTGCTGTTGCCGTCGCTGACCAACCAGGTGTTCGCCGAAGTGCTGCGCGGCATCGAAAGCGTCACCGACGCGCACAACTACCAGACTATGCTGGCGCACTATGGCTACCTGCCGGAGCGTGAAGAAGAGCGTCTGACCTCGCTGCTTTCTTACAATATCGACGGCCTGATCCTGTCTGAGCGCCATCACACGGCGCGCACCCTGAAAATGATCGAGGTGGCGGGCATTCCGGTGGTGGAGCTGATGGACTGCGTCTCGCCGTGCATCGATCTGGCGGTGGGCTTCAACAACTTCGAGGCAGCGCGCCAGATGACCCAGCAGATCATCGCGCACGGCCACCGTCACGTGGTCTATTTCGGTGCCCGTCAGGATGAACGTACCCTCATCAAGCAGCAGGGGTATGAGCAGGCGATGCGCGAATCCGGCCTGGAACCTTACAGCATCATGACCGCGCGTTCTTCCTCCTATTCCGCCGGCGGCGAGCTGCTGCGCCTGGCGCAGCGCGACTATCCGCAGATCGACAGTATCTTCTGCACCAACGATGACCTGGCGATCGGCGCGGCCTTCGAGTGCCAGCGGCAGGGGCTGTCGATCCCGCAGGACATGGCGATCGCCGGTTTCCACGGCCATGATATCGGCCAGGTGATGGTGCCTAAGCTGGCCAGCGTGCTGACGCCGCGCGAACGCATGGGGCAGATCGGTGCCGAGCGTTTGCTGGCCCGGCTGCGCGGCGAAACGGTGTGCCCGCGCATGGTGGACGTCGGTTTCACCGTGATCCCCGGCGGCAGTATCTGAGCCATTTTAACGTTCTGTTTTAACACCCTTTCTTTTTGCAGCGCGCCCTGAGGCGCGCGGGTTATCCCGCCTGTAAGCCCGCCGGTCGTTGCCGGCATAAGTTTGATCTCTGTCCCAGAACGCGAATTTTAGCCGCTTACCCGGTTCCGGCGCTCATGTTGTTACCGGTATCATGATACCGGTAACAACGAGCGTGCGGTCATCTTGCTGCAAGACTGAACCTCTGAATCAACAACACCTACAGCTCTTCTTAAACACCGGGAAAGAGCCTAAAAATAAAACAACCGCACGCTTTACGCCTATCGTAAAGAGAGTCGCGATAAAAGGTTGGAGAAAAATTATGCCATTAGTGATTGTTGCAGGCGGCGTAGCGCTGCTGCTGCTGCTGATGATCCGCTTCAAGCTGAACGGCTTTATCTCTTTGGTGCTGGTTGCTCTGGCGGTCGGGATCGCACAGGGTATGCCGGTCGATAAGGTCATCGGCTCCATCAAGGCCGGCGTGGGCGGCACGTTGGGCAGCCTGGCGCTGATCATGGGCTTCGGCGCCATGCTCGGCAAACTGCTGGCGGACTGCGGCGGCGCACAGCGCATCGCCACCACGCTGATCGACAAGTTCGGCAGAAAACATATTCAATGGGCGGTGGTGCTGACCGGCTTCACCGTCGGCTTCGCGCTGTTCTACGAAGTGGGCTTCGTGCTGCTGTTGCCGCTGGTGTTCACCATCGCCGCCTCCGCGCGCATCCCGCTGCTGTACGTCGGCGTGCCGATGGCCGCCGCGCTGTCGGTGACCCACGGCTTCCTGCCGCCGCACCCGGGCCCGACGGCCATCGCCACCATCTTCCATGCCGACATGGGTAAAACCCTGTTGTACGGCACGCTGCTGGCGATCCCGACGGTGATCCTGGCCGGCCCGGTTTATGCCCGCTTCCTGAAAGGCATCGACAAGCCGGTGCCGGAAGGCCTGTACAACCCGAAAACCTTTACCGAAGCAGAGATGCCGAGCTTTGGCGTCAGCGTCGCCACGTCGCTGGTGCCGGTGATCCTGATGGCGCTGCGCGCGGTGGCTGAAATGGTGTTGCCGAAGGGCCACAGCCTGCTGCGCTTCGCCGAGTTCTTCGGCGACCCGGTGATGGCGACCCTGATCGCCGTGCTGATCGCTATCTTCACCTTCGGCCTGAACCGCGGCCGCACCATGGATGAAGTGATGGGCACCATCACCGACTCGATTAAAATCATCGCCATGATGCTGTTGATCATCGGCGGCGGCGGCGCCTTCAAACAGGTGCTGGTGGACAGCGGCGTCGAGCAGTACATCGCCGGCCTGATGGAAGGCAGCAACGTTTCGCCGATCCTGATGGCCTGGTCGATCGCCGCCGCGCTGCGTCTGGCGCTGGGTTCCGCCACCGTGGCGGCGATCACCGCCGGCGGCATCGTCGCCCCGCTGATCGCCACCACCGGCGTCAGCCCTGAGCTGATGGTGATTGCGGTCGGTTCCGGCAGCGTTATCTTCTCGCACGTTAACGATCCGGGCTTCTGGCTGTTCAAGGAGTACTTCAACCTGAGCATCATGGAAACCATCAAATCCTGGTCGGTGCTGGAAACCATCATCTCGGTGTGCGGCCTGGTGGGCTGCCTGCTGCTGGCGACGGTCGTATAATCGTTATCCGACGCCCTGCGGGGCGTCGGCGTTCCAGAGTATCTTTATCAGTTGGGACGCATTTGGCGCGCTCGCGCCAGTTCCCATAAGGGCATGACACAATGAGTAATCCGCAGAATCACGTATTTATCCTGATGGGGGTGTCCGGCAGCGGTAAATCCGCCGTGGCCAGCGCCGTCGCCCGGGAAGCCGATGCCGCCATGCTGGACGGCGATTACCTGCACCCGCGCGCCAACATCAACAAAATGGCCGCCGGGCATGCGCTGGACGACAACGATCGCGCTCCGTGGCTGGCTGCGCTCAACGACGCCATCTTCGCCATGCAACGCACCAATCCGGTGTCGCTGCTGGTGTGTTCGGCGCTGAAAAAAAGCTATCGCGACCGCCTGCGCGAAGGCAATCGCAACCTGCATTTCCTCTACCTGAAAGGGGATAAAACGGTGATTGAGGAGCGCCTGAAGCAGCGCAAAGGCCACTTCTTCAAACCGCAGATGCTGGTTTCGCAGTTCGCCACGCTGGAAGAGCCGGGCGAGCAGGAGCCGGATGTGCAGGCGATCGACATCAACCAGCCGCTGGACGGCGTGGTCGCCGACACGCTCGCCTGCATCAACCGCATCACCGCCCGCTAAGCGCGGGCCGTCGTCGGCGCCGTCAGGCGCCTACAGCTTCATGTAAGCCCGCACGCCGTCCAGGAACATCTGGGTCGACAGCATCACCAGAATCAGCCCCATCAACCGCTCCAGCGCGCTGACGCCTTTGCTGCCCAGCAGGCGCAGGAACAGGTTCGACATCAGCAAAATGGCCGCAGAGAGACCCCAGGCGATCAACAGCGCCGCCACCAGATGGGGCAGCTGATGCGGATACTGGTGCGACAGCAGCATCAGCGCTGCCAGAATCGACGGCCCGGCCACCAGCGGGATCGCCAGCGGCACCAGGAAGGGCTCTTCGCCGGCGGACAGCCCCGAACTGTTGCCCTCCTGAGACGGGAAAATCATCTTGATGGCGATCAGAAACAGGATGATGCCGCCGGAAATGGAGACGGTTTCGGTACGCAGGTTGAGGAACGCCAGAATTTTCTCGCCGGCGAACAGGAAAATCAGCATCAGCAGCAGGGCGATCAGCAGCTCGCGGATCAGCACCACCCGGCGCCTGCGCGGCTCCAGGTGCTTGAGCACCGACATGAAAATCGGCAGATTGCCCAGCGGATCCATAATTAAAAACAGCAATACCGTAGCGGAAATCATCTCTGTCATGGTGACCTCGTGATCGGGAAAACGCCTCGGCCTTTCCGGCCGCGTCCTTGCCTATAAGAAGGATTGCTGAGAAATCCTCAGCCATCGAATAAATTCACTTTGCGCCCGCGCCGACATTTTGTAAGGTGAGGAGATATTGCACACAACTCGTTATCACCTACATAGCCCTTATCCGGGCGGGAAACAGATATTATGAAAAACGTTGGTTTCATCGGTTGGCGCGGAATGGTCGGCTCGGTTCTCATGCAACGCATGACGGAAGAGCGCGATTTCGATGCCATTCGCCCGGTCTTTTTCTCCACCTCGCAGCACGGTTCTGCCGCGCCGGCCTTCGGCGGCCAGCAGGGCACGCTGCAGGATGCGTATGACATCGACGCGCTGAGCGCGCTCGATATCATTATTACCTGTCAGGGCGGCGATTATACCAACGAAGTGTATCCTAAGCTGCGCGCCAGCGGTTGGCAGGGTTATTGGATCGACGCGGCCTCTTCGCTGCGCATGCAGGACGATGCCATCATCATCCTGGATCCGGTCAACCACGCGGTGATTCAGCAGGGCCTGGACAAAGGCATCAAAACCTTCGTCGGCGGCAACTGCACCGTCAGCCTGATGCTGATGTCGCTCGGCGGTCTGTTCGCCAACGATCTGGTGGAGTGGGCGTCGGTCGCCACCTACCAGGCGGCCTCCGGCGGCGGCGCGCGCCACATGCGCGAACTGCTGACCCAAATGGGCATGCTGCACGCCGACGTGGCGAAGGAACTGCAGGACCCGGCCTCCGCCATTCTGGATATCGAGCGCAAGGTGACCGAGGCCACCCGCAGCGGCAAACTGCCGACCGATAACTTCGGCGTGCCGTTGGCCGGCAGCCTGATCCCGTGGATCGACAAGCAGCTCGACAACGGCCAGAGCCGTGAAGAGTGGAAAGGTCAGGCGGAAACCAACAAGATTCTGAACACCGGCAGCGTGATCCCGGTCGATGGTCTGTGCGTGCGCGTTGGCGCGCTGCGCTGCCACAGCCAGGCGTTCACCCTGAAGCTGAAAAAAGACGTGTCGCTGCCGGAAATCGAGCAGATGCTGGCGACGCACAATGACTGGGTGCGCGTGATACCGAACGACCGCGAGCTGACCATGCGCGAACTGACGCCGGCGGCGGTGACCGGTACGCTGAATACGCCGGTTGGCCGTCTGCGCAAGCTGAATATGGGGCCGGAGTACCTGTCGGCGTTCACCGTGGGCGACCAGCTGCTGTGGGGCGCGGCCGAGCCGCTGCGCCGCATGCTGCGCATCCTGCTGTAAACCCGCACTTCCTGGGGGCTGGCTGATTTCAGCCCCCTAAAGCCTCATTTTTCGCTTTTTTGTTCGCCGCGCACCGCGCCGGGCAACGTCACCGCAAGCCTCGTTTCACCGGGCTCCACCCCGCATATCTCCTCGTCGGCCGCCGCATGCAGAAGCCGCCGGGCTGGCAGTTTTCTTAATGAAGAATTTTCCTGAGCAATGCTGAGCAGTTTTTAACAGACATTGGCTATGCTTAACGCATGGGCGAACAATTTTTCACCATGACTGAAATATTTCAAAAAATAAGCATAAAGAGCGAAATTCAGGTCGGCAGAGTAAAGATTGGTCAATAACCGACCGCAATCACGCTTTAGAGTCCGAATGCATTGCATGATGACCAAAACGGCCAAGGAATAACCAACAAGCCGTGCTTAGATCATGCTGTTAATCTAAGGAAGAAGACTATGCCTGTACTTCCCGATCGTGACGTGATTGATCAGATCATCTCCGGCCATTACGCCGATCCCTTTGCTCTGCTTGGCATGCATGCGACCGATAACGGTCTGCAGGTGCGTGCGCTGCTGCCGGATGCCACCGAGGTTTGGCTGATTGAGCAGCAAACCGGCCGGCGGTTGGCGCAGCTGAACTGCGACGATCCGCGCGGCTTCTTCAGCGCCGTGGTGCCGCGGCGCAAAAATCCTTTCCGCTATCAGCTGCAGGTCAGCTGGCGCGATCACCAACAGACTGTCGACGATCCCTACCGGTTCGGCCCGCTGCTGCAGGACATCGACAGCTGGCTGCTGGCCGAGGGCACGCACCTGCGCCCCTATGAACGCCTGGGGGCTCACCTCGCCACGCTGGATGGCGTCGACGGCGTCAGCTTTGCCGTTTGGGCGCCTAACGCCCAGCGCGTCTCGGTGGTGGGGGAGTTCAACTTCTGGGACGGCCGCCGCCATCCGATGCGTTTGCGGCGTGAAAACGGCATCTGGGAGCTGTTCCTGCCCGGCGTGCGGGCCGGCCAGCTGTACAAATATGAAATCGTCGATTGCTACGGCAATACCCAGCTGAAAGCCGATCCTTACGCCTTCGAGGCGCAGATGCGCCCGGACACCGCCTCGCTGGTGGCGCCGCTGCCGGAGGTGGTGCCGTCGACGCAGGCGCGCCGCCGCGCCAACGATTTTGACCAGCCGATCGCTATCTACGAGGTGCATCTCGGCTCATGGCGTCGCCACACCGACAACCACTTCTGGCTCAGCTACGGCGAGCTGGCGGTGCAGCTTATCGACTATGTGAAGGACATGGGATTCACCCATATCGAGCTGCTGCCGATCAACGAGCACCCGTTCGACGGCAGTTGGGGCTATCAACCGCTGGGGCTGTATGCGCCGACCCGGCGCTTCGGCACGCCGGCCGATTTCAGGGCGTTCGTGGCGGCGGCGCATGAGGCGGGCATCAACGTGATCCTCGACTGGGTGCCGGGGCACTTCCCGAGCGACGCCTATGGCCTGGCGAACTTCGACGGCACGGCGCTGTACGAATACGCCGATCCGCGCGAGGGCTTCCATCAGGACTGGAATACGCTGATCTACAACTACGGCCGCCACGAGGTGCGCAACTACCTGGCGGGCAACGCGCTGTATTGGCTGGAGCGCTTCGGCATCGACGCGCTGCGGGTCGATGCGGTGGCGTCGATGATCTATCGCGACTACAGCCGCGCCGACGGCGAGTGGGTGCCGAATTACTACGGCGGCAACGAGAACCTGGAGGCGATCGCCTTCCTGCGTTATACCAACCAGACTATCGGCCAGGCGCAGCCGGGCGCGGTGACGTTGGCGGAGGAGTCCACCGACTACCCCGGCGTCACCCTGCCGCCGGACGCCAACGGTCTGGGGTTCCACTACAAATGGAACCTCGGCTGGATGCACGACACGCTCAATTACATGAAGTGCGATCCGGTGCACCGTAAGTATCACCACAACCAGATGACCTTCGGCATGCTGTATGCCTATACCGAGAACTTCGTGCTGCCGATCTCGCACGATGAAGTGGTGCACGGCAAAAAATCGATCCTCGACCGCATGCCGGGCGACGCCTGGCAAAAGTTCGCCAACCTGCGCGCCTACTACGGGTTTATGTGGGCGCATCCGGGCAAAAAGCTGCTGTTTATGGGCTGCGAGTTTGCGCAGGGGCGCGAGTGGAATTTCGATACCAGCCTCGATTGGCATTTGCTGGAAGGGCTGGATAACTGGCACAACGGCGTGCAGCGGCTGGTGCGCGATCTGAACCACTGCTACCGGCAGCAGGCGCCGCTGTATGAGCGTGACTATCGCCCGGACGGCTTCGAGTGGCTGGTGGTCGACGATCACGACAACTCGGTGTTCGCGTTCGCGCGCTACGATTCGCAGGGCAATGAGCTGATCGCCATCAGCAACTTTACCCCGGTGCCGCGCTACCGCTACCGCATCGGCCTCTCCCGCGCCGGCGACTATCGCGAGATCCTCAATACCGATTCGCACCACTATCACGGCAGCAACGCCGGCAATCAGGGGCGGGTCTCTTCCGAAGCGGTCGGCAGCCACGGCCGCGACTTTTCCATCTGCGTGACGCTGCCGCCGCTGGCGACCATTTATCTGCTGCGGGAGGCGCCATGACGGAGCTGACGGCCGGCCTCGCCGCGCCGCTGGGCGCGCATTACGACGGCGAAGGCATCAATTTTACCCTGTACTCGGCGCACGCCGAGCGGGTGGAGCTGTGCCTGTTCGACGGCCAGCAGCGTGAGGTGCGCCTGCCGCTACCGGCGCGCAGCGGCGATATCTGGCATGGCTATTTGCCGGGCGGCAAGCCGGGACAACGTTACGGTTACCGGGTCTACGGCCCGTTCGACCCGGCGAACGGACAGCGGTTCAACCCCAACAAGCTGGCGCTCGATCCGGCCGCGCGCGCGGTGGAAGGGCCGGTGGCGGACCACCCGCACCTGCACGGCGGTTACGATCGGCCGGATCCGCACGACAGCGCCGAGCTGATGCCGAAATGCGTGGTGGTGGACCAATGCTATGACTGGCAGGACGATCGCCCGCCCGCCACGCCCTGGGGGCAGACGGTGATTTACGAAGCGCACGTACGCGGCCTGACGCTGCTGCACCCGAAGATCCCGCCGGCGCTGCGCGGCAGCTTCGCCGCGCTGGGGCACCCGGTGATGATCGCCCACTTCAAACGCCTCGGCATCACCGCGCTGGAACTGCTGCCGGTGCAGCAACATACCTCCGAACCGCGTCTGCAGCGGCTGGGGCTGATCAACTACTGGGGCTATAACGTGCTGGCGCCCTATGCGCCGGACAACCGCTACGCCAGCCTGAGCACCGACGGCACGCCGCTGAACGAATTTCGCGATGCGGTCAAGGCGCTGCATCAAGCCGGCATCGAGGTGATCCTCGACGTGGTGTTCAACCACAGCGCCGAGCTGGATATGGACGGGCCGATGCTGTCGCTGAGCGGCATCGACAACCAGAGCTACTACTGGCTGACGCCGGAAGGGGACTACGTCAACGACACCGGCTGCGGCAATACCCTGCGGCTCGATCAGCCGCAGGGCGTGGCCTGGGTGATGGACTGCCTGCATTTTTGGGTGCGGGAGTGCCACGTCGACGGCTTCCGCTTCGATCTGGGCAGCGTGCTCGGCCGCACGCCGGGGTTCGATCGCGATGCGCCGCTGTTCCAGGCTATGCTGGCGGACGATGTGCTGTCGCGCTGCAAGTTGATAGCCGAACCCTGGGACGTTGGCCCCGGCGGTTATCAGGTGGGGGCGTTTCCCGGCCGCTTCGCCGAATGGAACGACCATTACCGCGACGACATGCGCCGTTTCTGGCTGCAGAGCGGCGTGTCGCTCGGCCAGTTCGCCCGGCGTTTTGCCGCCTCCAGCGATGTGTACAACCAGCGCGGGCGAGCGCCTTACGCCACCGTCAACATGCTGACCGCCCATGACGGTTTTACCCTGCAGGACGTGGTCAGCTTCAACGAGAAGCACAATCAGCCGAACGGCGAAGGCAACCGCGACGGCAGCGATCGTAATTTCAGCAACAACCACGGCGTGGAAGGCCTGGTCGCCGACGACGCCATTGTGCAACGCCGCAGGGCCAGCCAGCGGGCGATGCTCGCCACGCTGTTGCTGTCCCAGGGAACGCCGATGCTGCTGGCCGGCGATGAACAGGGACACAGCCAGCAGGGGAACAACAACGCCTATTGCCAGGACAACGCCACCACCTGGCTCGACTGGTCCACAGCGGATGACGCGCTGACCGATTACGTCGCGGCGCTGATCGCGCTGCGCCGCCGGATCCCCGCGTTGCAACAGGACCGCTGGTGGCAGCAGGACGACGGCAGCGTGCAGTGGCTGAACGCACAAGGGCAGGCGCTCGACGCGCAGCAGTGGGAGCAAGGCGATCTGCTTATGCAGATCCTGCTGTCGCAGCGCTGGCTGCTGCTGGTTAACGCCACGCCGCAAACGGTGGAGATGAGGTTGCCGGAAGGCGATTGGCAGGTTGTCGCTCCGTTCACTCAGGAAGACTCACGGGCGGTGTTACCCGCCTGGCACCAGGACGCGCGCTCGCTTTGCGTTCTGGTACGGAAATAATAAAAGGAGTCCGCTATGGTTAGGTTTGAAAATAAAGACCCCCTGATGTTGGCGCGCCAGCTGCCGATTAAATCCGTAGCGCTGATCCTGGCCGGCGGCCGCGGCTCGCGCCTGAAAGATTTGACCTCCACCCGCGCCAAGCCCGCCGTCCACTTTGGCGGCAAATTCCGCATCATCGATTTCGCCCTGTCGAACTGCCTGAACTCCGGCATCCGCCGCATCGGCGTGATCACCCAATACCAGTCGCACACGCTGGTGCAGCACATTCAGCGCGGCTGGTCGTTTCTCAACGAGGAAATGAACGAGTTCGTCGACCTGCTGCCGGCCCAGCAGCGCCTCAGCACCGAACATTGGTACAAAGGCACCGCCGACGCGGTCTACCAGAACCTGGACATCATCCGCCGCTATGAGGCCGAATACGTGGTGATCCTGGCGGGCGACCATATCTACAAGATGGATTACTCGCGCATGCTGATCGACCACGTCGAGAAGGGGGCCCAGTGCACCGTGGCCTGCCTGCCGGTGCCGCGCAGCGAAGCCGGCGAATTCGGCGTGATGAAGGTGGATGAAAGCGACCGCATTATCGAGTTCCTGGAGAAACCCGCCGATCCGCCGGCGATGCCGGGCAACCCGGATATGTCGCTGGCCAGCATGGGCATCTATATTTTTAATGCCGCCTACCTGTTCCAGCTATTGGAAGAGGATATGTCGACCCCCGGCTCCAGCCACGATTTCGGCAAGGATCTGATCCCGAAAATCACCGCGCAACAGGCGGCGTGGGCGCATCCGTTTACCTTGTCCTGCGTGACCTCCAACCCCGATCTGCCGCCGTACTGGCGCGACGTGGGCACGCTGGACGCCTACTGGCGCGCCAACCTCGATCTGGCGTCGGTAACGCCGGAGCTGGACATGTACGACCGCGCCTGGCCGATCCGCACCCACATGGAGCCGCTGCCGCCGGCCAAGTTCGTGCAGGATCGCTCCGGCAGCCACGGCATGACCATGAACTCGCTGGTGTCCGGCGGTTGCATCGTGTCCGGGTCGGTGGTGGTGCATTCGGTGCTGTTCCCGCGCGTGCGAGTGAACTCGTTCTGTACCATCGACTCTACCGTATTGTTGCCGGACGTGAACGTCGGCCGTTCCTGCCGCCTGCGGCGCTGCATCATCGACCGCGCCTGCCACATTCCGGAGGGCATGGTGATCGGGGAAAACGCCGATGAGGACAGCAAGCGCTTTTATCGCTCGGAAGGCGGCATCGTGCTGGTGACGCGCGAAATGTTGTCAAAATTGTGAGTTAACGTGGGCGGCAGAACGATAGCCTGCCGCCTGATGAACGGTTCGATGGCTTGCGCAACGCGGCAAACATAACAGCGGCAAGCCTGCTTTATTTCTTATCCAGAGGCCTTCGGCCGACTTTCAGGAGTGATAATGCAGGTCTTACACGTATGTTCTGAAATGTTCCCCCTGCTGAAAACGGGCGGACTCGCAGACGTGGTTGGCGCACTGCCGGCGGCGCAAATCGCCGAAGGCGCCGATGTTCGGGTGCTATTGCCCGCTTTCCCTGACGTACGCAACGGCATTCCGGACACCGTGCTGGTGGCGGAAATCGACTCGTTCGCCGGCCGGGTGGGCCTGCGTTACGGCACCTACCATGGCGTGGGCATCTATCTCATCGATGCGCCCTGGCTGTATGACCGGCCGGGCAGCCCGTACCACGACCAATCCATGTACGCCTACCCCGACAACCATCGCCGCTTTGCGCTGCTGGGCTGGATGGCCTGCGAGCTGGCCAAGGGGCTGGATCGCTACTGGCGCCCGCAGCTGGTGCACGCCCACGACTGGCACGCCGGCCTGAGCTGCGCCTATCTGGCCGCCAACGGCCACCCGGCGCGCTCGGTGTTCACGGTGCACAACCTGGCTTATCAGGGGCTGTTCTCCGCCCATCATGTGACCGAGCTGTGGCTGCCGGCGTCGTTTTATGACGTTTATGGCCTGGAGTTCTACGGCCAGATGTCGTTCCTCAAGGCCGGGCTGTTTTATGCCGACCACGTGACCGCCGTCAGCCCGACCTATGCACGCGAGATCACCCGGCCGGAGTTCGGCTATGGCATGGAGGGGCTGCTGCAGGAACGGCAGCGGCAGGGCCGGCTGAGCGGTATCCTCAACGGGGTGGACGACAAGATTTGGGATCCGGCCCACGACCCGCGGCTGAGTACCCGCTACGACGCCGACGATCTGAAAAGCAAGGTCAAAAACAAGCTGCATCTGCAAAAGGCCATGGGGCTGAAGGTGGACGAATCGCTGCCGGTGTTCGCGGTAGTGAGCCGCTTGACCAGCCAAAAAGGTCTGGACCTGGTGCTGCAGGCATTGCCTGAGCTGCTGGCGCAGGGCGGGCAGCTGGCGCTGCTGGGCGCCGGCGACGCGGTGCTGCAACAGGCGTTTCTGGCTGCCGCCGCCGACTATCCCGAACAGGTTGGGGTGCAGATCGGCTATCACGAATCCTTCTCCCACCGCATCATCGGCGGCGCCGACGTGATTCTGGTGCCGAGCCGCTTCGAGCCCTGCGGCCTGACGCAGCTCTACGGCCTGAAATACGGCACGCTGCCGCTGGTGCGCCGCACCGGCGGGCTGGCAGACACGGTGGTGGACTGCGCGCTGGAAAATCTGGCCGACGGCACTGCCAGCGGCTTCGTGTTCGACGATTGCGATGCCGTCGCGCTGGGCAACGCCATCCGCCGCGCCATGGTGCTGTGGAGCCGGCCGAAACACTGGCGCCACGTTCAGCGTCACGCCATGAGCGTGGACTTCGGCTGGCCGGTGGCGGCGAAAGAGTATCTGTCGCTTTATCAACGTTTGTAGCCTGCGTTTCGCGTCTTGGGTTGACGCGCGGCGGGCAGCCGTTTGGGTTGATTGTCGGGGCGCGGCGTACCGCGTCCATGTTCAGCGGGGCCAGCTATTCCGCGGCGAATGGCTGGGCTCCCTAAAAGGGATCAAAAAGCCATGACTTCACCGTTTAGTTACACCTCACCTACGGTCAGTGTGGAAGCGCTGAAACACTCCATCGCCTATAAGCTGATGTTTATCGTCGGCAAGGATCCGGCCATCGCCAACCGGCACGACTGGCTGAACGCCGTGCTGTTCGCGGTGCGCGATCGCATGGTTGAACGCTGGCTGCGCTCCAACCGCGCCCAGCTGTCGCAGGACGTGCGGCAGGTGTATTACCTGTCGATGGAGTTCCTGATCGGCCGCACCCTGTCGAACGCGCTGCTGTCGATGGGCATCTATCAGGACATCGACAACGCGCTGAACGAAATGGGGTTGAGCCTGGGTGAACTGCTGGAAGAAGAGAACGACCCTGGCCTCGGCAACGGCGGTCTGGGGCGTCTGGCGGCCTGCTTCCTCGATTCGCTGGCGACGCTGGCGCTGCCGGGGCGCGGCTACGGCATTCGCTACGAGTACGGCATGTTCAAGCAAAACATCGTCAACGGCCAGCAGATGGAATCGCCGGACTATTGGCTGGAGTACGGCAATCCGTGGGAGTTTCCGCGCCACAACACCCGCTACAAGGTGCGCTTCGGCGGCCGCGTGCAGCAGGAGGGCGCCAAGGCGCGCTGGCTGGAAACCGAAGAGATCGTGGCCATCGCCTACGATCAGGTGATCCCCGGTTTCGACACCGACGCCACCAACACCCTGCGGCTGTGGAGCGCGCAGGCCAGTAACGAGATCAACCTCGGCAAGTTCAACCAGGGCGATTATTTCGCCGCGGTGGAGGATAAAAACCACTCGGAGAACGTGTCGCGCGTGCTGTATCCGGACGACTCGACCTCCTCCGGGCGCGAGCTGCGGCTGCGGCAGGAGTATTTCCTGGTGTCGGCCACGGTGCAGGACATCCTCAACCGCCATTGGCTGATGCACAAAACCTTCGACAACCTGGCGGACAAGATCGCCATTCACCTCAACGACACTCACCCGGTGCTGTCGATTCCCGAACTGATGCACCGGCTGATCGACGAGCACAAATTCAAGTGGCTCGACGCCTGGGAAGTGGTGGAGCAGGTGTTTTCCTACACCAACCACACGCTGATGAGCGAGGCGCTGGAAACCTGGCCGTTGGACATGATAGGGCGCATCTTGCCGCGCCATCTGCAGCTGATTTTCGAAATCAACGATCACTTCCTCAAGATGGTGCAGGAAGTGGCGCCGGGCGACAACGACCTGCTGGCGCGGGTCTCGATCATCGATGAAACCAACGGCCGCCGGGTGCGCATGGCGTGGCTGGCAGTGGTGGCCAGCCACAAGGTCAACGGCGTTTCCGCCCTGCATTCCGAGCTGATGGTGCAGTCGCTGTTCGCCGACTTTGCCCGGCTGTTCCCCAATCGCTTCTGCAACAAAACCAACGGGGTGACGCCGCGCCGTTGGCTGGCGCTGGCCAACCCGCCGCTGGCGGCGGTGCTGGACGACTGCATCGGGCAAACCTGGCGCACCGATCTCAGCCAGCTGAGCGAGATCAAAGCCAACGTCGATTACCCGAGTTTCCTGCAGGCGGTGCAGCGCGCCAAGCGGCAGAACAAGGAGCGGCTGGCGCTGTACATCGCCAAAACGCTCAACGTGGTGGTCAACCCGGATGCGCTGTTCGACGTGCAGATCAAGCGCATCCACGAGTACAAACGGCAGCTGCTCAACGTGTTGCACGTCATCACGCTGTATAACCGCCTGCTGGACGATCCGGAGATCGAGCGCGTGCCGCGGGTGGTGATCTTCGCCGGCAAGGCGGCGTCCGCCTACTACGCCGCCAAGCAGATCATCCGCTTAATCAACGACGTGGCCAAAGTGATCAACAACGATCCGCGCGTGCATACCCAGCTGAAGGTGGTGTTCATTCCGAACTACGGCGTCAGCCTGGCGCAGATCATTATCCCGGCGGCGGATCTGTCGGAACAGATCTCGCTGGCGGGCACCGAAGCCTCAGGCACCAGCAACATGAAGTTTGCGCTGAACGGCGCGCTGACCATCGGTACGCTGGACGGCGCCAACGTCGAGATGCGCGAGCACGTGGGGGAGGAGAACATCTTTATCTTCGGCAATACCGCCGAACAGGTGGAGGAACTGCGCCGCAACGGTTACAACCCGCATCAATACTACGAGCAGGATCCCGAGCTGCATCAGGCGCTGACGCAGATCGCCACCGGCGTGTTCAGCCCGGACGAACCGAAGCGCTACAGCAACCTGTTCGACTCGTTGGTGAACCTGGGGGATCACTACCAGCTGCTGGCGGATTATCGCAGCTACGTGGATACGCAGGACAAGGTGGACGAGGTGTATCTCAATCAGGACGAGTGGACGCGGCGCGCGGTGCTGAATATCGCCAACATGGGCTACTTCTCCTCCGATCGCACCATTCAGGAATACGCAGACGAAATCTGGCACATTCAGCCGGTGAAGCTGTAAGACGGAAGAGAAAGCGCAAAGAAAAGGGCCGGATAACCGGCCCTTTTTCGTTACGCTGCGGCTCAGGAAGCCAGAGACAGCGCTTTCGTTTTCGCGTGTTCCGCCAGCCAGGTTTTCACCCGCGCCTGCTGCGCGTCGTCCAGCCACATGCCCAGCTTGGTGCGGCGCCAGATGGCGTCGTCCAGCTCTACGACCCACTCTTTGTCGGTCAGGTAGCGCAGTTCGGCTTCATACAGACCGTGGCCGAAATCTTCGCCCAGATCGCCGAGGCCGTTGGCGCCGGCCAGGATCAGCTCGCTCTGGCTGCCGTAGGTGCGGGCATAGCGGCGCGCCAGGGCTTCCGGCAGCCAGCCGTGTGCACGGCGCAGTTTGGCTGCGTAGCCGTCGCGATCGCCGCCGATGTCACCGCCCGGCAGCGTGGCGTTTTTGGTCCACGCCGGGCCGCAGCCTGGGTAGTAGTGGGCCAGTTTTTCCATCGCGTGCTCGGCCAGCTTGCGGTAGGTGGTCAACTTGCCGCCGAAGACCGACAGCAGCGGCGCCTTGCCTTGCTCGTCGTGCACGTCCAGCGTGTAATCGCGGGTGATCGCCTGCGGCGAATCGGATTCGTCGTCGCACAGCGGACGCACGCCGGAGTATGTCCAGACGATGTCGTCGCGGCCCAGCTGCTTCTTGAAGTGATCGTTGTACACTTTCAGCAGATAAGCGATTTCGTTCTCGTCGATCTTCACGTCCTTCGGATCGCCTTTGTACTCCACGTCGGTGGTGCCGATGATGGAGAACTCGTCATTCCACGGGATCACGAACACGATGCGGTGGTCTTCGTTCTGCAGAATGTAAGACTGCGGCTGATCGTGCACGCGCGGCACCACGATGTGGCTGCCTTTGATCAGGCGGATGCCGTAAGGCGATTTCAGCTTCAGGCCGTCGTCGAAGAAGTTTTTCACCCACGGGCCGGTGGCGTTCACCAGGCCTTTGGCGCGCCAGGTGAAGGTTTTGCCGCTGTCGATATCGACCGCTTCCACCATCCACAGGCCGTTTTCACGCCATGCGCGGGTCACTTTGGTGCGGGTGCGCACTTCGCCGCCGCGTTTTTCCACTTCCTGCGCGTTCAGCACCACCAGGCGAGCATCGTCGACCCAGCAGTCGGAATATTCGAAACCGCGCTTCAGTTCAGGCTTCAGCACCGACTCTGGTCCAAAGCGCAAGCCCTTGCTGCCCGGCAGGCTGGTGCGTTTGCCCAGGTGATCGTACAGGAACAGGCCGATACGGATCATCCAGGCCGGACGCAGGTGCGGCTGGTGCGGCAGGCGGAAACGCATCGGGAACGCGATGTGCGGCGCCAGCTTCAGCAGCACTTCACGCTCGGCCAGCGCTTCGCTCACCAGACGGAATTCGTAGTGTTCCAGGTAGCGCAGGCCACCGTGGATCAGTTTGGAACTGGCGGAAGACGTAGCACAGGCCAAGTCTTGCGCTTCCAGTAGCAGTACCGACAGCCCGCGCCCGGCAGCATCCGCCGCGATGCCGGCACCGTTGATGCCGCCACCGATAACGATCAAGTCTTTGGTTTCCACGTCATCTTCCTCCAGATGTTCGAAATAGCTCTTTCATGTTCGTTTTCGCTCATGATTGTAATCAAAAACCAACAAGCAAGCCAAGACTTAACCAAACAAAAACATTTAGGCGTGATAGAGGTAACAGTTTGGTGATGATAGTCACATAAATGATGTGGATATGGCGCAAGCGCGCAAACGGCTGTCGATGAAGAGGGGCGGGGGGGGAGGAAACGGGGCGGCGGCGCGCCCCGCAGGTTAACAGCGGATCAGCACAGCTCCAGCTGCACGTCGTACTGCTCGATGATTTTCATCACGCTCGGCGGCGGCAACTGGTCGGTAAACAGGTAGTCGATCAGATTCATGTTACCCAGGTTGACCATGGCGTTGCGGCCGAATTTGGAGTGGTCGGTGACCAGCATCACGCAGCGGGAATTTTCGATAATCGCGCGTTTGGTGCGCACTTCGTGATAGTCGAATTCGAGCAGCGAGCCGTCCATATCGATGCCGCTGATGCCGAGAATGCCGTAATCGAGGCGGAATTGAGAGATGAAGTCCAGGGTGGCTTCGCCCATGATGCCGCCGTCGCGGGTGCGCACTTCGCCGCCGGCCAGGATCAGGCGGAAGTCTTCCTTGGCGGTCAGCAGGGTGGCGACGTTGAGGTTGTTGGTGACCACGCGCAGGTTCTTGTGGTTCATCAGCGCATGGGCCACCGCTTCCGGCGTGGTGCCGATATCGATGAACAGCGTGGCGCCGTCCGGGATCTGGCTGGCGACGCGCTGCGCGATGCGGGCTTTCTCTTCCGACCACATCACCTTGCGATCGTTATAGGCAGCGTTGACCGAGCTGGAAGGCAGCGCCGCGCCGCCGTGGTGACGCTGGATCTTGTTCTGGTCGGCCAGGTCATTCAAATCGCGGCGAATCGTTTGCGGGCTGACGTCAAAATGTTCCACCAGCTCTTCCGTGCTGACGTAACCTTGCAGGCGCACCAGCTCGATAATTGCGTCATGACGCTGTGTTTGCTTCACGATAATCCCCTAAAACGCCCGCTGTGCCCGCTGGGCACAGCTCCCGGCTGTTATTGTTCGTTGTGTGCGCGATGACGCGTATCCCAAAATGCCATCAATAACCCTAACACTAAACCGGCTACGTGTGCCGCGTTGGCGATCGACATTCCTAAAATATCGAAATATCCGGCCACCAGCCACAGCACCGAGAACACCATCAGCCCGCGCGGCAGCATCAGGCCGCGCTCCGGCGCCCGCTCGCCCGTCAGCCACACATAGCCCATCAGCGCATAGACCACGCCCGACAGCCCGCCGAACAGCGCGCCGCTGAACAGCGATTGCGCCCAGCCGCTGAAGAAGGCCGACACCACCGCCAGCACGAACAGCTTGCCGGCGCCGAGGCGTTTTTCCATCTGGCCGCCGAGATACCACCACCACATCAGGTTAAACAGGATATGCAGCAGGGAGAAATGCAGGAACGCATGGCTGACCCAGCGCCACAGCTGCGTGTATTGGCTGCTGTCCTGCGGCCAGGAGAGCCAGTACATCACGGTGTTGTCGCCCAGCACCTGCATCAGGATGTAGACCGCGATGCACAGCACCATCACGCCGAGCGTCAGCGGCCCGGCCTTGCTGCGCAGGGTGTGCAGGTAGGATTCGCTCTGATAGTGCAGGCCGGCGTCGGTATGGCCGGTCTGCCAGCTGGCGGCCTGATAACGGCGGTTGAGCGGATCGACCAGAAACTGCTGCAGCTCGTGTTGCACCTGTTCGAGGTGGCCGTCGTCGGCCAGCCAGATTTCCGCCGCCTCGCCGCTGTTGCGCAGCTCAAGCCTGATGCCCTGGGTCGCCATATAGTCGACAAAGGCCAGCGCCAGGCGCGGGTTGGATATGGCGATTACTCTAACCATTGCTCTTCCGTCGTAAGTGAATGATTTTGGCCGCGGCTTGCTCGCCGGCGACCCTGACGGCCGATTATAACGTCGAAATCCTGAGCGCTGGCAAACGGATCTGCGAAAAACCCGCGAAAACGCGCACAAAAATGAAGGGGAAGCCCGCCGACGCACGGCGGGCGGCGGGAATCAGGCAGAGGTTTCCACGTCCTGCGGATACTGGCGGGCCCAGGCCTCGAAGCCGCCGTCGATGCTGTAGACCGCGTCGAACCCCTGGTGCAGCAGGTACTGCGCCGCGCTGCGGCTGCTGTTACCGTGGTAGCACATCACCATCACCGGCCGCTCGAAGTCGTTTTGCTGCATAAAGGCCGACAGGGTGGCGTTGGTGAGGTGAAAGGCGCCCGGCGTATGCCCGGCTTCAAAACTTTGCGGATCGCGGATGTCGACCAGGGCGGCGCTGCCCTCTTTCCAGCGGGTGTACGCCTGCTCAACGTTGATCGCTTCGAACTGTTCCATACTGCTGACTGCCTCGTAATTGGGGGACGCCGCTATTGTAACCAACTCTGCGGCGTTTAAGACCAGAGTAAGGTTGTGGTTTTGTCACACCAGCAGCACTTCAACGCCTTGCTGACGCAGTTGCTCAACGATTGCCGGATCGGCGGCCCGGCCGGTGATCACCATGGCAATTTGCTCGGTGCGGCTGAACAGCATGCCGGCGCGTTGGCCGACTTTGCTGCTGTCGACCAGCACCACCAGTTTACCGACATAGTTGAGCATCTTCTGTTCTGCCATCGCGGTCAGCATATCGGTTTTATACAAACCGTCAGCGGTGAGGCCGATACCGCTGGTGAACATCCAGTGCCCGGCGTACAGGGTTGCGTCGCCTTCCTGAGGCGCCAGAGTAATCGACTGGGTTTTGTTGTACTGGCCTCCCATGATCACCACGCTGTCGTGTTCCTGATCGATCAGGTAATTGGCCAGCGGCAGATAATTGGTGATCACCTGAACCGGCTTGCCGCAAATTTCACGGCCCAACAGAAATGCGGTGGAGCCGCAGTTGATCACCACGCTTTCACCCGGCTGACAGAGCTGTGCCGCGGCCGCCGCAATGCGCATTTTTTCATCGAGGTGCTGGGTTTGGTGGATATTGAGCGGCGTCCAAGCCGGGCGCGGAGTTTGCGTGGCTTCGGCGCCGTTGCGTACTTTGCGCAATTTGCCGATTTCATTCAGCTTGTTGATGTCCCGGCGCGCGGTGGCCGGAGAGATGTCAAACGCCGCGATGACGTCCGCCACGGAGATTTGCCCCTTGCGCTGCAAGAGATCGAGAATAGCGTTGTGGCGTTGGGACTCTGTCATGCGGGCTCCGTGGAGAGAAAAAACGTCGTTGCCTTCGATTATATGCGCGCCGTTTGACGATTTGAATCATTGCCGTTCAAAAGCGCGCATCCGTATGCAACACCGATTGATTACAAGAAAGACTTGAAGGGCAGGTCGGGTTCCTGGATGAAACAATCATCGAACCCGCGCGGGTAGTGATATTCCAGATTGTCTTTGTCCTGCGGCCAGATGAACTTGCCGCCAACCTGCCAGATAAACGGTTTGAAACCGTACTTGAGCCGGTCCTTTTTCATATCCCACAACACGCGGATCTCCTGCGGATCTGCCTGGAAATTAGACCAAATATCGTGGTGGAAGGGGATAACGACCTTGGCGTTCAGCGATTCCGCCATGCGCAAGATGTCGGCGCTGGTCATCTTGTCAGTAATGCCGCGCGGGTTCTCGCCGTAGGAACCGAGGGCGACATCGATCTGATGATCGTTGCCGTGCTTGGCGTAATAGTTGGAGTAGTGGGAATCGCCGCTGTGATAAAGGTTGCCGCCCGGCGTTTTGAACAGGTAGTTGACCGCCCGCAGGTCCATGCCGTCCGGCAGAACGCCCGCCGCTTTTTGTTCCACCGGCAATGTGATGAGTGCCGTGCGATCGAAAGCATCCAGCGCATGAATTTCAATGTCTTTGATTTTTATCACGTCGCCAGGTTTGACGGTGATGCAGCGCTCCGGCGGCACGCCCCAGCCGATCCAGATATCTACGCAGCTTTGCGGCCCGATAAACGGGACGGTGGGGGCGCAGTTCTGCAGCACTGCCGCCGCGACGTTCACATCGATATGATCGTTGTGATCGTGCGTGGCCAACACGGCGTCGAGCTGGGTAATGGCGAACGGATCGAGCACGAATGGGGTCGTGCGCAGGTTCGGTTGCAGTTTACGCACCCCGGCCATGCGCTGCATTTGGTGGCCGGTTTTCATCAGCGGGTTGCCGTGACTCTGCTTGCCGGTGCCGCACCAGAAATCGACGCACAGGTTGGCGCCTTCTTCAGACTTGAGCCAGATGCCGGTGCAGCCCAGCCACCACATGGCGAAAGTACCGGGCGCGACGTTCTCCTGCTCTATCTCTTCGTTCAGCCAGGTGCCCCATTCGGGAAAGGTGTTCAATATCCAGGACTCGCGGGTGATGTCGTTGACTTTACTCATGGGTCTTTCCTCGTTGGTGGTGATAATAAAATCACAAATAATCATTTAAAGATTTTATGTGATTTGTTTTGATCGAATCTAGCACCGTTTTTTTCAACTGACAACGATCGAAATACACGTAAACGCCGCAGAATTTACGCGCTGCGCCGGCGTTTTCTCTCCTTTTCGTTTGATTAACTGCTATTAAATTCAATAGGTAATAAAGTGTGAGTCGTCTAATTCATTGAATGTTAGTGGAATTGATTTTTAACTTGCGAAGTTGTTCACAAATAATCATTTATGATCTTTTTGTGATTTATTGTGATTGGTATGGTGAAGGCGTTACCTGCATGCCAACCTTTTCGGGAGAGCCGTATGGAAACTCTTTACACCATCTTCACCGTCTTTTTTAACCAGGTGATGACCAATGCACCGCTGCTGTTGGGGTTGGTTACGCTGTTGGGTTACACGTTGCTGCGCAAAAGCGCGGCGGTCATTATCAAAGGCACGATCAAAACCATTATCGGTTTCATGTTATTGCAGGCCGGCTCCGGCATCCTGACCGGCACGTTCAAACCCGTTGTGGCGAAGTTGTCCGAGGTATACGGCATCAACGGGGCGATTTCGGACACCTATGCCTCGATGATGGCCACCATCGAACGTATGGGGGACGCCTATAGTTGGGTCGGCTACGCGGTCTTGCTGGCATTGGCGCTGAACATACTCTACGTGTTGTTGAGGCGCATCACCGGCATCCGCACCATTATGCTCACTGGCCACATCATGTTTCAGCAAGTTGGGCTGATCGCGGTATTTTTCTACATTCTGGGTTACGGCATGTGGACGACGGTATTGTGCAGTGCGCTCTTGGCTTCACTGTACTGGGGCATCACCTCCAACATGATGTTCAAACCGACGCAGGCGGTAACGGAAAACAGCGGTTTCTCCATTGGGCACCAACAGCAGTTCGCTTCGTGGCTGGCATACAAGGCCGCACCGTATCTCGGTAAAAAAGAGGACAGCGTAGAAGATCTGAAGCTGCCCGGATGGCTGAACATTTTCCATGACAACATCGTGTCCACCGCCATCGTGATGACGCTGTTTTTCGGCATCATTCTGTGCTCGTTCGGCTTGGACACTCTGCAGGCGATGGCCGGTAAAACTCACTGGAGCATCTATATCCTGCAAACCGGGCTGATGTTCGCGGTGGCGATTTTCATCATCGTGCAGGGCGTGCGCATGTTCGTCGCCGAATTGACCGAGGCCTTTAACGGCATTTCCCAACGTCTGATCCCCGGCGCGGTACTGGCCATCGACTGTGCCGCCATTTATAGCTTCGCGCCCAACGCCGTGGTGTGGGGTTTTATGTGGGGCACCATCGGCCAACTGATCGCCGTCGGCATACTGTTAGCGCTTGGCTCTTCCATCATGATTATTCCCGGTTTCATTCCCATGTTCTTTTCTAACGCCACCATCGGCGTATTCGCTAACCACTTTGGTGGCTGGCGCGCGGCGATGAAGATCTGTCTGGTGATGGGAATGATAGAGATCTTCGGCTGCGTGTGGGCCATCAAACTGACTGGGCTAAGTGCCTGGATGGGCATGGCGGACTGGTCGATTCTGGCGCCGCCGCTGATGCAAGGGCTGAGTCTGGGCCTGTGGTTTATGGGCGTGGTGATCGTTATCGCCCTGCTGTACATGTTCTTCGCCGGACGCACCCTGCGTGCGGAAGAAGATGCTGAAAAACAATCGGTTGAATCGGCGTCACGTTAATAGGAGTGCAGATTATGACGGTACGAATCCTGGCGGTATGCGGTTGCGGACAAGGCAGTTCCATGATCATGAAAATGAAAGTCGACCAATTTTTAACGCAGCAAGGCGTGGATCATTCGGTCAACAGCTGTGCGGTGGGGGAATACAAATCCGAGTTGAATGGGGCTGACATCATCATTGCTTCCACCCATGTCGCGGATGAAATCGTCGTCAGCGGCAACAAATACGTGGTTGGGGTACGCAATATGCTCTCGGCGGCGGACTTCGGCCCGAAGCTGATGGACGTCATCGGCGCGCATTTTCCGCAAGATTTGAAGCAGTGAGGAGCGAGTCATGAAGCTGAGCGATTCGTTGGCGCAGAATAACGCTATCCAACTGCAGGCGGAGGCTGCCGACTGGCGCCAGGCGGTGCGACTGGGGGTCGATCTGCTGGTGGCCGCCGGCGTGGTGGAACCCCGCTATTTTGACGCCATTTTGGCCGGCGTCGAACGGCACGGCCCTTACTTCGTGCTGGCGCCGGGCCTGGCGATGCCGCACGGCCGGCCGGAGGAAGGGGTGCTGAAAACCGGCTTCGCCTTAGTCACCCTGAAGACGCCGGTGTGTTTCGGCGATGAGGACAACGATCCGATAGACATCTTGATCACCATGGCGGCGGTGGACGCCAAAACGCATCAGGAGGTGGGGATCATGCAAGTGGTGAACCTGTTTGAAGATGAGGCGAATTTCGATCGCTTGCGGGCCTGTCGCCACGCGAGCGAGGTATTGGCGTTGATCGACAAAACGTCTACGGCGGCGGCGAATTGAAGGAGACAACCAATGAACACGCATTTACCGATGTTGCAGGTGGCGCTGGATAACCTGTCTATGGCTGCGGCTTACGACACGACTCGCCTGATCGCGGCCGAAGTCGACATCATCGAAGTCGGCACTATTTTGTGCGTGGCGGAAGGCGTGCGAGCCGTACGCGATTTAAAAGCGCTGTATCCGGATCGCATCGTGTTGGCGGACGCAAAAATCGCCGATGCGGGTCAGATTTTGGCGCGAATGTGCTTCGAGGCGCATGCCGATTGGATCACGGTGATCTGCTGCGCCGATATCAATACGGCCAAGGGAGCCCTGCAGGTGGCGCATGAGTTCGGTGGTGACGTGCAGATAGAACTGACGGGATTCTGGACCTGGGAACAGGCGCAGGCGTGGCGTGAAGCGGGAATTGGTCAGGTGGTGTATCACCGCAGCCGTGACGCGCAGGCGGCGGGGGTATCCTGGAGCGATGACGATATCCGCGCGGTTCGTCGCCTGAGCGAGATGGGTTTTAAGGTGACGGTCACCGGCGGACTGGCGCTGGAGGATTTGCCTCTGTTCCAAGGTATTCCCATCCATGTCTTTATCGCCGGGCGCAGCATTCGTGATGCCGCCGATCCGGTCGCGGCGGCGCGGGAATTTAAACGTGTCATCGCCCAGCGGTGGGACTGAGGAGCGGTTATGTTGCACAAATCCGTGCCGTTGGGCATCTATGAGAAAGCGTTGCCGCCGGGCGAGGACTGGCTGACGCGCCTGCAACTGGCGGGTGAGTTGGGATTCGATTTCGTTGAAATGTCGATCGATGAAAGCGACGGCCGCCTGGCGCGGCTGGACTGGAGCGTTGAACAGCGGCTCGCGTTGGTTAGCGCCGTTGCGGCGAGCGGTGTGCGCGTGCCTTCTTTATGCCTCAGCGCCCACCGGCGTTTTCCGTTGGGCAGTGAAGACGACACGACGCGCGAGCGGGGACTGGAGATCGTGCGAAAAGCTATTCGGCTGGCGCAGGATACCGGCATCCGGGTGATCCAACTGGCCGGGTATGACGTTTATTACCAGCAGTCTACTGCGCAGACCCGCCCCCGTTTCCGCGCCGGATTGGTGCAGGCGGTAGAGATGGCCAGCCGTGCACAGGTCATGCTGGCGATGGAAATCATGGACTATCCGCTGATGAACTCGATCAGCAAGGCGCTGGGCTATGCCCACTACCTGAATAACCCGTGGTTTCAGCTGTACCCGGATATCGGCAACTTGTCTGCCTGGGACAACGATGTGCCGATGGAGCTCATGGCCGGGCGCGGACATATTGTGGCGGTACACGTTAAGGATACGCGGCCGGGGGAGTTTAAGAATGTACCGTTCGGCGAGGGCGTAGTGGATTTCGTACGCTGTTTCGAAACGTTGCTTGCGAGCGGCTATCGTGGTCCCTATCTGCTCGAGATGTGGAGCGAGAAAGCGAACGATCCGCTGCGGGCGGTGCGGGAGGCGCGTGCCTGGGTGGTTGAACGCATGGTCGAGGCCGGGTTGGAAATAAGGAGGTAGCATGCTGGAGCAACTGAAAAGTCAGGTGTACCGAGCCAATATGGCGTTGCCTGAGCACGGGCTGGTGACCTATACCTGGGGCAATGTCAGCGGCATCGATCGGGCCAGTGGGCTGGTGGTGATCAAACCCAGCGGCGTACCTTATGAAACGATGCGGGTTGAGGATATGGTGGTGGTGAATGCGCGAGGTGAGGTTGTTGAGGGGCAACTGCGGCCTTCGTCCGATACGCCGACGCATTTGGCGCTGTACCGGGCGTTCCCTCAACTCGGCGGTGTGGTGCATACGCACTCCACCCATGCCACCGCCTGGGCGCAGGCAGGGGAAGCGATACCGGTGCTCGGCACCACCCACGCCGACTATTTTTCCGGCGATATTCCTTGTACCCGCGGGCTGACGGCGGAAGAGGTGGCGCGGGAATATGAGCTGAACACCGGTCGGGTGATTATAGAAACCCTGAAAGGGCGTGAACCGTTGCACATTCCCGGTATCCTGGCGTATCAGCATGGCCCGTTCAGTTGGGGAAGGACGCCGGATGAGGCGGTGCATAACGCCGTGGTGTTGGAGGAGGTGGCGAAAATGGCGTGGATCAGCCGGGATATTAACCCCGGCCTACGGCGGATCGATGACTATCTGCTGGAAAAGCATTTCAGCCGCAAACATGGCGCCGGTGCCTATTACGGCCAGCGCTGACTCTCAGGCGCCGTACCCCATCATCTTCAACAGCTGCTGCGCCTGCTGCACCGCTTCCTGGCGATGGGCCACGCCGAGCTTCTGGTACAGGTTGCGGATGTGCGTCTTGATGGTGGTGGCCGCCACGTCCAGCTCGCCGGCGATCTGGTCGTTGCTGTAGCCGGAATAGATCAGCCCCAGCACCTGCCATTCGCGCTGGGTGAGCGGGCTGGTGCGGATCAGTTCCGGCACCTGCGGGTGGGTCAGCAGCTTATCGACGAAGTTCTCGTCAAAATGCGCGAACTTGTGCCGATGATGCTGGTTGATGTCGCGCAGGATGCGCTGGGCGCGATGCTGTTCCAGCTCCGGCAGCGTGTTGAGCTGGATCAGCTGGCGCAGCTGCTGCGCCATCGCTTCGCCCTCGATGACGAAGTGGCTGATGAAGCCGGTGCGGTTGGCCAGCGACAGCGCTTCGATCAACGCCTGCTGCGCTTCGCCCTTGCGCTCTTGCAGCCAGTACAGCTGGTTGCTGAGCAGCAGGTTGCGGTTGAGATCGCTCACCAGCCGCAGCCGGCGGGCGTTCTCGTTCAGTTCATCCAGCACCACGCCGGCCTCGTCATACTGGCCGAGCAGAATCTGCACCCGCGCAATGTTGCGCCACTGGCCCTGCGTGAAGTGGTTGTCCGCCATGCCGGGCTTTTCGGTGTGGCGTAGCCACTGGGCGGCGGCGGCGGTGTCGCCGGTCATCTGCCAGTGGATCACCCGCGACTTGTCGGTGTTGGTCAGCCAGTCGCGATGGTAGTGGGCGCCGTGCAGCAGGGTTTCGCAGCGCTGCAGGTGAGTATTGGCATTGTCCAGATCGCCGCGCGCCAGCGAGCATTTGGCCAGCATGGCGATGCACTGCAGCTGTTGCTGCGGCTGGTAGTTCGCCAGGATTTTCAGCCCGGTGCGCGCCGCGTCTTCCGCCTCGTCCAGCCGCGACCACGACCACAGGATCTGCGCGCGAATGCGCAGCAGAAATTCGTGCATCGGCAGTTGTTCCAGGTGCTGCTCGCGGATCAGTTCGAACGCTTTATCCTGGGTTTCGTAAGCGGCCTGCAGGAAGCCCTGGGCGATGAGGATTTCGCTCTGCTGCAGCAGCGCCCAGAGCGCGTAATGGTTGGCCTGATGGCGACGCGCCATCTGCTCGGTTTGCTGCATCATCGGCAGCGCGCGCGCCAGCTCGCCCTTGCAGTGGTGCACTTCGCCGGTCACCGAGGTGGCGACGATGCGGCTGTAATAGCTGGACAGCGGCAGGAATTTCAACGCTTCGGTCGCCAGCCGTTCGGCCTCTTCCGGTTTGCCGGCGTTGATCGCCACCTGTGCGCGCAAGGCGTCGAACTCGGCGTGCAGCGTTTGGTCTATCTCGATTTTCTGTTCGCGCATGGTGCGCTCGGCGCGTTCCAGCAGGGTGTTGACCTCGCCGTAGCGGTGCTGGCTCTGCGCCAGCCAGGCCTGCAGCAGCGCCAGCTTGGGATTCTGGATCAGGCGCTCATAGGGCAGCGCGTTGAGGCACTCTTCCAGCAAGGCCAGTTCGCTGTGGTGGAACAGCGACCAGGCGTGTTGCAGCAGGATATCGCGCAGCATGCTGACGTCGCTGGCCGCCAGCGCATGGTGAATGGCCTCTGCCGGATATCCCAGCGCCAGCCAGCCTTCGGCGGCGGCGCGGTGCAACCCCGGCAGCTCCAGCGCCAGTTCCCACTGGCAACGCTGGCGCAGGAAAGAGGCGAACAGCGGGTGGAAGTTGAACCATTCGCCGGTGTCGTCCATGCGGTGGATAAACAGCCCCTGGCGCTCCAGCTCCTCCAGCCGCTGCTGGCCGTTGTCTTCACCGGTCAGCCGCACGATCAGCGCGTCGTTCATCGAGCGCAGCACCGAACAGCGCAGCAGGAAGGCGCGCGCATCGGCATCGACGTGATCCAGCACTTCGTCCACCAGGTAGTCGGACAGGTGACTGGCGTTCAACCCCGCCAGGCGCTTGGCCGACAGCTGGGCCGACGAGGCGGACTGACGGGCCGACAGCGCGATCAGCTGCAGCGCGGTGGCCCAGCCTTCGACTTCGTCGCACAGGCGGCTGCTGTCCTGCTGTTCCATCGGTGCCGCCAGGCGGCAGTCGAAGAACTGTTTGGCTTCCTGATGGGTAAACGCCAGCTGCTGCGTACCCATTTCCAGCAGCTGATCGCGCACCCGCAGATTGGCGATGCCGAGCGGCGGCAGGGTGCGCGAGAGCAGGATCAGCGTCAGGTTTTCCGGCTGATGGCGCAGGAAAAAGCGCATGGCTTCGTGGATGGCGTCGTTGGTGATCAGGTGGTAGTCGTCGATCACCAGGTACAGCGGCTGGTGCCAGTCGGCCAGCTCGATAAACAGCTGGGCGAACAGCGCCGACAGGCTGGCGTACTGATGCTTCTGGCTCAGCGCCTCGCTCTTGACGCAGCGGCCGCCGCTGGCCTGCTGCAGCGCGGCGATCAGGTAGCTGGCGAAGCGCTCCGGCTGGTTGTCGCTCTCATCCAGGGAATACCAGCCCAGATCGGCCTTGCCGGCCGCCCATTGGGCGATCAGCGTGGTTTTCCCGTATCCCGCCGGGCAATTGACCAGTGTCAGGCGATAGTTGCCCGCGCTGGCCAGTTTGGCCAGCAGGCGATCGCGGATCACGGTATTTTGCAGCCGTACCGGGCGGCTCAGTTTTGATGGGATCAGCATAGTATTCCAGGGTATAAATCGCGGTTCCCGCCGGGATTGGAGTGGCGCTAATTATTTTATGGTTCGTAATTAATAGCTCCCCCTAACTTCTGCCAACCCTAAACGTATTGCAACAAGCTTCCGCATCGGCTTGGAGTTAAGTTGCTATCGATCACACTTTTTTACGTTTGGCGCCGGCGCGCGGCGATGCGGTTGCAGATCGCATTTCCGGCCATGGACAAAACTTCAGCAGTGCGAATACTTGTGCTAACGTCATGGTTAACGTTCTCAGTGCTCGCCGCACGCGTTGGCGGGCTTTTTTGCATCGTTGCAAGGGAGTCAAAAAGTGCCTGAGATCACAATTCCAGCTACGCCCCAATCCTCCTCCCCAGCTAATCCCCAGGCGGGATGATGCCGTCAGGCTTTCTCACCGGCACGATAGCGGCAATTTGACCCACTTACTGGATAGAGAGTTTTCCTTATGTCACAGCCTACGCTCAAGAAGGATGCTTTTCTGGCGGCGCTTGCCCGCCAGTGGCAACGGTTCGGCCTCAGTTCCGCACAGCAGATGACGCAGCATCAATGGTGGGAAGCCGTCAGTGCGGCGCTGGCCGAGCAGTTGGCCGCGCAGCCGGCGCCGCGCAAAAGCGCCAAACCGCTGCGCCACGTGAACTACATCTCGATGGAGTTTCTGATCGGCCGGCTGACGGCGAACAACCTGATCAACCTGGGCTGGTACGACACCGTCGAGCAGGCGCTGGCGGAGCAGAACGTCAAGCTGGCGGATTTGCTGGAGCAGGAAACCGATCCGGCGCTGGGCAACGGCGGGCTGGGGCGCCTGGCGGCCTGTTTCCTCGACTCGATGGCGACGGTGGAGCAACCGGCCACCGGCTATGGGCTGAACTACCAGTACGGGCTGTTCCGCCAGTCGTTCCAGGGCGGGCAGCAGCAAGAGGCGCCGGATAACTGGCAGCGCGAGAGCTACCCGTGGTTCCGCCACAACGCCGCGCTGGCGGTGGACGTGGGCATCGGCGGCAAGCTGGAAAAGCAGGCCGACGGCCGCGAACTGTGGCGCCCGGCCTTCACCCTGCGCGGCGAAGCCTGGGATCTGCCGGTGCTGGGGTATCGCAACGGCGTGGCGCAGCCGCTGCGCCTGTGGCAGGCGACCCATCAGCATCCGTTCAACCTGAGCGATTTCAACGACGGCAAATTCCTGCAGGCGGAGAAGCAGGGCGTAGAAGCCGACAAGCTGACCAAGGTGCTCTACCCGAACGACAACCATCAGGCCGGCAAGCGCCTGCGCCTGATGCAGCAGTATTTCCAGTGCGCCTGCTCGGTGGCGGACATTTTGCGCAAGCACCATCAGGCCGGCCGCAAGATTGAAGAGCTGCCGAAGTACGAAGTGATCCAGCTGAACGACACCCACCCGACCATCGCCATTCCGGAAATGCTGCGCATTCTGCTGGACGAACACCAGCTGGAGTGGGAGGCGGCCTGGGCGATCACCAGCAACACCTTCGCCTATACCAACCACACCCTGATGCCGGAAGCGCTGGAGTGCTGGGATGAAAAACTGGTGCGCAGCCTGCTGCCGCGCCATTTCTCCATCATCAAACAGATCAACGCCAGGTTCAAAAAGCAGGTGGATAAGCATTGGCCAGGCGACGAGGCGGTGTGGGCCAAACTGGCGGTGCATCACAACAAGCAGGTGCGCATGGCCAACCTGTGCGTGGTCAGCGGCTTTGCGGTCAACGGCGTGGCGCAGCTGCACTCGGATCTGGTGGTGAAGGATCTGTTCCCGGAATATCACCAGCTGTGGCCGAACAAATTCCATAACGTCACCAACGGCATCACGCCGCGTCGCTGGCTGAAACAGTGCAACCCGGCGCTGTCGGGCCTGATCGACGAGACGCTGAAGGTGGAATGGGCGAACGATCTCGACGCGTTGCGCGGGCTGGAAAAATTCGCCGACGACGCAGCGTTCCGCCAGCGTTATCAGCAGATCAAACGCGACAACAAGGTGGCGCTGGCCCATTACGTGCACGGCGTGATGGGGTTGACGCTCGATCCGGACGCGATTTTCGACGTGCAGATCAAGCGTCTGCACGAGTACAAACGCCAGCACCTGAACCTGCTGCACATCCTGTCGCTGTATCGCCAGCTGCGCGACAACCCGAATCTGGACATCGTACCGCGCGTCTTCCTGTTCGGCGCCAAGGCGGCGCCGGGCTACTACCTGGCGAAAAACATCATTTACGCGATCAACCAGGCGGCCGAGAAGATCAATAACGATCCGTTGGTGAAAGATCGCCTGAAAGTGGCGTTCATTCCCGACTACCGCGTGTCGGTGGCCGAACTGATGATCCCGGCGGCGGATATCTCCGAGCAGATCTCCACCGCCGGTAAAGAGGCCTCCGGCACCGGCAACATGAAGCTGGCGCTGAACGGCGCGCTGACGGTCGGCACGCTGGACGGCGCCAACGTCGAAATCGCCGAGCAGGTGGGCGAAGACAATATCTTTATCTTCGGCAATACCGTGGAGCAGGTGAAGGCGATACTGGCGAAGGGCTACGATCCGCTCAGCTACCGCAAGAAAGACAAGCACCTGAAGGCGATTTTGGACGAGCTGGCGAGCGGCGCGTTCAGCCACGGCGACAAGCACGCGTTCGACATGATGCTGCACAGCCTGCTGGAAGGCGGCGATCCCTATCTGGTGCTGGCGGACTTCGCCTCGTACTGCCAGGCGCAGCGCCGGGTCGACGAACTGTACCGCGACCGGGACGAATGGACGCGGCGGACTATCCTTAACACTGCGCGCGTCGGCATGTTCAGCTCGGATCGCTCGATTCGCGATTACCAGCAGCGCATCTGGCAAGCCAAACGTTAAGGAGAGCGAATGGATCGTAAGCGTATCGATCAGGCGGCAGCGCAGGCGGGGATCGCTGCCGATTTCATCAATGCCCACGGCAAGCGGCAGGCGATTGAGCCGGAGACCAAGCGCAAGCTGCTGGCGGCCATGAACCGGGCCGATGCCGCGCAGGAAGGGGCGGCATCGCCGTTGCCGGCGGTTAAGGTGTTCTATCAGGGCGCGCCGCTGGCGCTGACCCCGGCGGGCGAAGGCGACTACCTGTGGGTGCTGCAGCGTGAAGACGGCGAATGCCTGCAGGGGCGCGTCGGCGCGCGCAAGACCCTGACGCTGCCCGGCGACCTGCCGGCGGGGTATCACCAATTGACGCTGAGCCAGGGCGCACGGCAGTGGCCATGCCGAGTGATCGTCGCGCCGAGGCGCTGCTTCGAGCCGGACGCCTTGCTGACCGGCAAGAAACTGTGGGGCGCCTGCGTTCAGCTGTATACGCTGCGTTCCGATCGCAACTGGGGCATCGGCGATTTCGGCGATCTGCGTCTGATGGTGGAGCAGGTGGGGGAGCGCGGCGGTGCCTTCGTCGGTCTCAATCCGATCCATGCGCTGTATCCGGCCAACCCGGAGAGCGCCAGCCCTTACAGCCCCTCGTCGCGCCGCTGGCTGAATCTGGCGTATATCGACGTCAACGCGGTGGAGGATTTCCAGCGCAGCGACGCAGCGCAGCGCTGGTGGCAGAAGCCGGCGACGCAGAAGCAGTTGGCCAAGGCGCGCGCCGCGGAGTGGGTGGATTACACCGCCGTGATGCAGCTGAAGCTGGCGGCGCTGAAGCTGACGTTCCCACTGTTTCAGGCGCGCAAGCCGAACGACGCGCAGCGTCAGGCGTTCGAACGGTTCGTGACTGAGGGCGGCGACAGCCTGTATCAGCAGGCGGCGTTCGACGCGCTGCATGCCCACCTGGCGGCCAAAGACGCCAGCCAGTGGGGATGGCCGGCCTGGCCCGAGGGCTATCGGCGGGGGCAGAGCGAAGCGGTGCGGCAGTTCTGCGACGAACATCAGGACGCGGTCCGCTTTTACCTGTGGCTGCAATGGCTGGCGGCCACGCAGTTTGCGCAGTGTTTTGAGCAGAGCCGGCAGCAGCAGATGCCGATTGGTCTGTATCGCGATCTGGCGGTCGGGGTGGCGGAAGGCGGGGCGGAAACCTGGTGCGACCGCGAGCTGTACTGCCTGAAAGCGTCGGTCGGCGCACCGCCGGACATCCTGGGGCCGCTGGGGCAAAACTGGGGCCTGCCGCCGATGGATCCGCACGTGATGGCGGCGCGCGGTTATCAGCCGTTCATCGATCTTTTGCGCGCCAACATGACCAGCTGCGGCGCGCTGCGTATCGATCACGTCATGGCGCTGCTGCGGCTGTGGTGGATCCCTTATGGCGAAACCGCCGATCGCGGCGCCTACGTCAAATACCCGGTGGACGATCTGCTGGCGGTGCTGGCGCTGGAAAGCCAGCGCCACCGCTGCATGGTGATCGGCGAGGATCTCGGCACCGTGCCGGTAGAGATCGTCGGCAAGCTGCGCGACAGCGGCGTCTATTCCTACAAGGTGCTGTATTTCGAAAGCGACGGTGAACACCATTTCCGCGCGCCGCAGGCCTATCCGGTGCAGGCGATGGCGACCATCACTACCCACGATCTGCCGACGTTGCGCGGCTATTGGCAAAGCGGTGATCTGACGCTGGGCAACCGACTGGGGCTCTATCCGGACGCGGAGATCCTGCGGGCGCTGTTCGCCGATCGGGAACGCGCCAAGCAAGGGCTGCTGGACGGGTTGCATCGCTATGGCTGCGTGCCGCAGAAGGTGGGCAAGAGGGCGGCGCTGCTCGGCATGAGCCCGCTGCTTAACCGCGGCCTGCAGCGTTATGTCGCCGACAGCGCCAGCGCCCTGCTCGGCCTGCAGCCGGAAGACTGGCTGGACATGGCCGATCCGGTTAATATTCCCGGCACCAGTGACCAGTACCCTAACTGGCGGCGCAAGCTGACCCAAACGCTGGAGGAGATGTTCGCCGATCCGCGGATAAACCGGCTGCTGAAGGATTTGGACAAACGGCGGCGCAAGGTGTCGGTGGGCTAAAAACGACAATGCCGGAACGGGTTCCCCCTTCCGGCATTGCGTTATCTACCGTGGCGTGAGCGCCGGGTATCAGTAGTAAGAGTGCTCGCCGCGCTGGTGTTCGGTCAGATCACGCACGCCCTTCAGCTCCGGGAACTTCTGCAGCAGCTCTTTCTCGATGCCTTCTTTCAGCGTGACGTCGACCATCGAACAGCCGTTGCAACCGCCGCCAAACTGCAGGATCGCCATGTTGTCGTCGGTGATCTCCATCAGCGTCACGCGGCCGCCGTGGCCCGCCAGCTGTGGGTTGATCTGCGACTGCAGCACGTATTCCACGCGCTCCATCAGCGGCGCGTTGTCATCGACCTTGCGCATTTTGGCGTTCGGCGCCTTCAGCGTCAGCTGAGAACCCAGCTGGTCGGTCACGAAGTCGATTTCGGCGTCTTCCAGATACGGCGCGCTCAGCTCATCGACATAGGCGGACAGTTTGTCGAACTTCAGTTCGGTATCCGTCGCTTCTACCGCGTCCGGCGGGCAATAAGAGACACCGCATTCGGCCGTCGGCGTGCCCGGGTTGATCACGAATACGCGGATTTGGGTGCCTTCTTCTTGATTTGCCAGCAGTTTGGCAAAGTGTTCCTGTGCAGCATCTGTTATACGGATCATAGCATTAGCTCAATAGTTGACTTCTATAGTCGGTTATAATACGCCCATTGCAGTGGCACTACAACGTGCGGCAAACGCACCAGATCTGCACCGAGGCGGCGCCTTGCCGCCGCAGCAGTGCCGCGATCTCCGCGACGGTGCTGCCGGTGGTCACTACGTCATCCACCAGGGCGATATGCCGGCCGGCGACCGAGACGGTGCAGACGAACGCGCGCTGCAGATTGCGCCTGCGTGCTCCGGCGCTCAGCCGCTGTTGCAGGGCGGTCTTGCGTACCCGGCGCAAGGCGGCGGGCCGATAGGGGCAGCCCAGCCAGCGCGCCAGCGGCCGGGCCAGCAGATCGCTCTGGTTATAGCCGCGGCGCCAGCAGCGTGATGCATGCAAGGGTACCGCTAAAATCAGGTCGGGTCTGTTCAGATACTGCTCTCTGCGCGCCTGCTGCCAGCGCAACAGCATCAGGCGCGCCAACGCCGGGGCCAGCTCGGGCGCGCGGTGAAACTTGAACCTCTTTACCAGTTGGCTGAGGGGCGCAACGTAGTCGCCGACGAACACCAGCCGTTGCCAGGGCGGCGGCCGTTGCAGGCAGCGGCCGCAGGGCGTTTGCGTTCTCCCGGCGGGCAACCCGCAGCGCGGGCAACACGGGGGGCTGGCCGGCAGATGGCGCAGGCAGCAGCTGCAGATGCCATGACGCATCAGGCTCAACGGCTGTCGGCATAGCCAACAGCGGCTGCGGATTGATAGCATAGAGCCTCCGAGACGGATAAGCATGAAAGGACAATAACCAATGACAGCGCTGTACTGGCAAACAATAGGTGAAGGCGAACGCGATCTTGTGCTGCTGCACGGCTGGGGATTGAACGCCGAAGTGTGGAGTTGCATTCAGGCGCGACTGGCGCCGCATTTTCGCCTGCACCTGGTCGATCTGCCGGGGTACGGCCGCAGCCAGGGGTTCGGCGCCCTGTCGCTGGAGCAGATGACGGAAATTGTGCTGGCGGCCGCCCCGTCGCAGGCCTGGTGGCTAGGCTGGTCGCTCGGCGGGCTGGTGGCCAGCCAGGCGGCGTTGATGCAACCTGAGCGGCTCAAGGGCTTGATCACCGTGGCCTCTTCGCCTTGCTTTGCCGCCCGCGATGAGTGGCCGGGGATCCGCCCGGACGTGCTGAGCGGTTTTCAGCACCAGCTGAGCCTGGATTTCCAGCGCACCGTCGAGCGTTTTCTGGCGCTGCAGACGCTGGGCACCGAGAGCGCGCGTCAGGATGCGCGCCAGCTGAAAGCGGTGGTGCTCAACCAGCCGACGCCGAGCGTCGAGGTGTTGAACGGCGGGCTGGAGATCCTGCGCACCGCCGATCTGCGTGCGCCGTTGGCCGCGCTGGAGCTGCCGCTGCTGCGGATTTACGGCTATCTGGACGGGCTGGTGCCGCGCAAGGTCGCCGAGCTGCTCGACGCGGCCTGGCCGAATTCTACGTCGCAGGTCGTGGTCAAAGCCGCCCATGCGCCGTTTATCTCTCATCCCGACGAATTTGTGACGATGATCGAAGCGTTTATTGCAGCACATTGAATGCGGCGGGAAAACGCACGATAGGGCGCGAAAAAAAACGCCGCCGGGTGGATAAAAGACAAAGCTGTTCGATACTTAGTGAGTCAATGCGTTGGCTGCAAAATGAAAAGACCGCGTGCGGCGCTTTTCATTTTGGCGTTTCGTCTCTGGGAAACAGGCCCCGTCAGGGAAAGCAACGAGGCCTGAGGATGTCGCGGCAGCCTGCTGTACTACGCATGGATTCTTGACGGCTTTCATAACAGATAAATTATCCATTGAGAGGTTAGTGTCATGAAATCATTGAAGATGATTATTGCAGCGGCAGTGCTGGGTTCGGTGTCTTTCGGCTCCATGGCGGCAACCCTGCTGACCAAGGAAGATCTGGATAAGAACCCGGGTAAATACGAGAAGATCGGCACCGTGACCACCACGGCGCAGACCACCTCGCCGATGGATGCCAAGGATGAGCTGTCCAAACTGGCGGACGAAAAGGGCGGTCAATACTACGTGATCCTGGCAGGCCGCGAGCACGGTAAATTCAGCGCCATCGCTGAAGTTTACAAAGACAAGCAATAAGCCTTCAACGGCAAGGGGCGCCGCTGCGGCGCCCCTGATCGTTAGGCCTTCAGCCGGTAGAAAACCGTGCTGCACCCCTGGCCCTGCGGGCAGCCTTTGCAACTGCCGCTCAGACAGGCGCCGTCATCCTGTTCGATACGCTCTACTTTTCCCATCGCCGCCAAACGGTCCAGCATCGCCTGCACCAACGGCAGCGGCGTCGCCAGCGATTGGCTGAGCTGCTGCGCCTGAGCGCTGCCAAGCAGCGCCAGCGCATCGCGCACCTGCAGCAGCCCGGCCATCAGTGACAGCTCCCCTTGGCGCCCTGGCAACAGGCCGCCGGCGTAGCGTTGCCCAGGCGCACCGTAACGCGGCTGCGCGCCCGGCGCAGGCCGAACAGCACCAGTAGGTTCACCGCCAGCACCACCAGGATCGCCGTCAGGCTGTACTGCGGGTGTTGGTTGAAGGTGGCTACCTGGTAGAACAGCGTCGCCAGCGAGTAGGCCACGTTCAGTCCCCACAGAATAGAGAAGGTCATCCAGCCGCGGCTCGATTCACGAGCGATGGCGCCCATCACCGAGACGCAAGGCACATACAGCAGCACGAAGATCAGGTAGCTGTAAGCGGAGATACCGGAGCCGAATTTGCTGCTCATTACGCCCATCGAGCCGACACCCATCTCGCCGTCGCCCTTGCTGGCTTCGATTGGGTTGGAGAGCACGCTCAGGCTGAAGGTGTTTTTCAGGCCGTCCCAGGTTTCGTTCAGCGCGCCGCCCAGCTCATCGAGCAGGTTGAAGTTGGCGGCGTCGAACGCCTCTTTGTTGATGTGCTCGGCGGTGTACAGCGTGTTCAGCGTGCCGACCACCACTTCTTTCGCCATCGCACCGGTCACCAGACCGACGGTGGCCTGCCAGTTATCGCTGTGGACGCCCATCGGCTGCAGCAGCGGCGTCAACACCTTGGAGACCGAGGCCAGCGCGGAGTCGTTGATATTGTCGACCGTCTTGCCGCTGAACGAGAAGCTGTTCAGGCCGCCGATGAACATGCTGGCCACCACGATCACCTTACCGGCGCGCAGCACGAAGCCTTTCAGCCGCTGCCAGGTTTGCAGCAGCAGGCTTTTCAGGTGCGGCACGTGGTAGACCGGCAGCTCCATCACGAACGGCGAGGCCTCGCCACGCATGATGGTGTATTTGAGCACCAGACCGGTGAGGATCGCCACCGCAATGCCGAGCATGTACAGCGAGAACACCACCCCGGCGCCGTCCTGGCCGAAGAAAGCGGCGGCGAACACCGCAAAGATCGCCAGACGGGCACCGCATGACATGAACGGCGCCATCATGATGGTGATCAAGCGCTCACGCTGGGCGTCCAGCGTCCGGGCACCCATGATGGACGGCACGTTGCAGCCGAAGCCGACGATCAGCGGCACGAAGGATTTGCCCGGCAGCCCGAGCGCCTGCATCAGACGGTCCATCACGAACGCCGCGCGCGCCATGTAGCCGGAATCCTCCAGGAAGGACAGGAACAGGTACATCATGCCGATCTGTGGCACCAGCGGCAGCACGGTGTTGATACCACCGCCGATGCCCTGCGCCAGGAAAACGGTCAGCCAGTCGGGGAAGTGCAGGGTGTAGCCGAGCCACTGAATGCCCTGAATGAAGATCGCCGCCGAGCCGATATCGAAGATCGGCTGCAGCGCGCCACCGATGTTGATCGCCAGCAGGAACATCAGGTACATCACCAGCAGGAAGATCGGCACGCCCAGCCAGCGGTTGAGGATCACTTTATCCAGCATCTCGGTCAGGCGGTTGGGCATCGCCTGCTGCGAGTTGCTGACCGCGTCGCACAGGGCGGCGATAGACTGGTAGCGCGCGTCGGCGATCACCAGCGCCGGGTCTTCTTGCTGCTGCTGTTGCAACGCCTGGGTGGCTGCAGGCAGCAGTGCGACGGCGGGGCCGGCCAGCCGGTGGCTGTAGATGTCGCCTTCCAGCATCTGCAGCGCCAGCCAGCGGCGCTGTACTGCCGGCAGCGTTTGCGGCATGGCGTCGCTCAGCGTGGCGACCTCTTTCAGCAACAGCGGCGGATAGTTCACCAGCGCCTGCTGTTCGTTGATATGGTGATTGTCGATCATCTGTTTCAGCACGCCGATGCCGTCGGCGCGGGTGGAGACCATCGGCACCACCGGGCAGCCGAGGCGCGCCGACAGCGCGGCGACGTCGATATCGATATGCTGGCTTGTGGCGATGTCGAGCATGTTCAGCGCCACGATGCAGGGAATGCCCAGCTCCAGCAGCTGCAGCGTCAGATAGAGGTTGCGCTCCAGGTTGGAGGCGTCGACCACGTTGATCAGCAGATCGGCGTCGCCGCTCAAAATGTAGTGGCAGGCGATCTGCTCATCGAGCGAGGTTTGCTCTGAAATGGTGGTCAGGGAATAGGTGCCCGGCAAATCGACCAGCCGCACGTCGGACTGCGGGGTCGTGAAATGGCCTTCTTTGCGTTCGACCGTCACGCCCGCCCAGTTGCCGACCCGTTGGCGTGCGCCGGTCAGCTGGTTGAACAGCGTGGTTTTGCCGGAGTTCGGGTTACCGATTAAGCCGATGGTGAGTTTTTTCATAGTTCAGCGTGTCGTCTTCAAGGAGAACAGCGCCGGCGCAAGGGCGCGTCGGCAAACGGAGGGCGTGCCGGCTCAGGACTGGCCGTCGAGCTGCAGCAGCGCCAGATCCTTCCTGCGCAGCACCAGGCTGACGCGGCGAGTTTTAATTTCTATCGGATCGCCCAGCGGCGCGACGCGCACCACGTCGAACGAAGAGCCGGGCAGCATGCCGAGCGATAACAATTTCTGGCGGTAGGCCGGCGCAATTTCACCGGAAAAGCCGACAATCTTATACGTGCGTTTAGGTTGAAGCTGCATGTGATTAACCTTCCGGGTGCCGATGAACATCGGGCTGATGATAATTGGACGTTGCCGGCGAAAATGCCACGCCGTCGGCGGTATTCATCCATAAGGTCATGCAATAAAGTGAGCGCAAATAATAGTAATTATCATTATCGCGTTCAATACAAAAAGTAAGGGTATTGTAACCAATTATTATGGCGACGACAGTTTTTGATGGCGTTGCCTGGATTAATGACGTTTTACCACCGCTGGCGAGCGGGAACAAATGAGAATGACGAGTTAAATCAGTTACGTATTTGTAGCCGAGTTTTCTCGTTTGCAAACTTCGAGGGTTTTTTCCCTTTATTTATTTCCGCCGAAAGGCAATTCAATAACATTATTCCGGCGTAATGCGAGCGGTAACCATTTGTGTTTCGTTCACAATTCGCGAGATGAAACAGGCGTGTTAACGAAGTTGTTAATAAATGGCTGCGGAGAGGATTTTTATTGCCTGAATAATGGGAGGACGGTCACGCAGGAACGGGGCGTAAAAAGATGACGGTTTATTGAGACGGGTCAAAAAATGCCGCAGGTTTTATTCATCAGAAAGGGCGGAGCAGGCTCCGCCCTGTCGGTTCCGACTTAGCGTTTCTTACCGAACGCCGCCGCCAGCGCGTCGCCCATGGCGCTGTTGCCGGCCGGCGCCGCGTTGCGCGGTTTGGCCTTGTTGCCGCCCGCCGAACGGCTGGCGTTGTCGCGTGCCTGCGCTGGCGCGTTGCCGCCGCGGCGCGGTGAACCTTCGCCCGGCTGTTCATCCAGGCGCATGCTCAGCGCGATGCGTTTACGCTGCAGATCGACTTCCATCACCTTCACTTTGACGATGTCGCCGGCCTTCACCACGGTGTGCGGATCTTCAACGAACTTGTCCGCCAGCGAGGAGATGTGCACCAGGCCGTCCTGATGCACGCCGATATCCACGAAGGCACCGAAGTTGGTGACGTTGGTGACCGATCCTTCCAGGATCATGCCCACCTGCAGATCGTTGAGGGTTTCCACCCCTTCGGCAAAGGTCGCGGTTTTGAACTCAGGGCGCGGATCGCGGCCCGGTTTCTCCAGCTCTTTCAGGATATCGGTGACCGTCGGTACGCCGAACTTGTCGTCGGTGAAATCGACCGCTTTCAGGCTGCGCACCGCCGAAGCGTTGCCCATCAGATCCTGCAGCGCCTGCTCGGTAGCGGCCAGAATGCGCTGCACCACCGGGTAGGCTTCCGGGTGAACGGTGGAAGCGTCCAGCGGGTTGTCGCCGTGGTTGATGCGCAGGAAGCCGGCGCACTGTTCGAAGGCCTTTGGCCCCAGGCGGCTGACCTTCAGCAGCTGTTCACGGTTGCTGAAGCGGCCGTTCTCGTCGCGCCAGTTGACGATATTTTGCGCCATCATGCGCGTCAGGCCGGCCACGCGGGTCAGCAACGGCACCGACGCGGTGTTCAGATCGACGCCGACGGCGTTCACGCAGTCTTCCACCACCGAGTCCAGCTTCTTCGCCAGCTGGCTCTGGCTGACGTCGTGCTGATACTGGCCGACGCCGATGGATTTCGGGTCGATCTTCACCAGCTCCGCCAGCGGATCCTGCAGGCGACGAGCGATGGACACCGCGCCGCGCAGCGACACGTCGAGATCCGGGAATTCCAGCGCCGCCAGTTCGGACGCGGAATACACCGATGCGCCCGCTTCGCTGACGATCACTTTCTGCGCTCGGACCTCGGCGAACTGCTTTTGCAGGTCGAGATAAAAGCGCTCGGTTTCACGCGAGGCGGTGCCGTTGCCGATGGCCACCAGCTCCACGTTATGTTGGATACACAGCGCCGCGACGATGGCGGCGGCTTTGGCCGCTTGCCCGGTGTGTGGGTAGACGGTATCTGTGGCGACCAGCTTGCCGGTCGCGTCGACCACGGCGACTTTCACCCCGGTGCGCAGGCCAGGATCGAGGCCCATGGTGGCGCGCATGCCGGCCGGCGCGGCCATCAGCAGATCGTGCATGTTGCGGGCGAACACGTTGATCGCTTCGTCTTCCGCGCGCTCACGCACCGTGCCCATCAGCTCGGTTTCCAGGTGTAGCAGCACCTTGATGCGCCAGGTCCAGTTGACCACTGCCTTGCGCCAGGCGTCGGCCGGGGCGTTGTTCAGGCGCAGGTTGAGGTGATTGATGAGGATCAGCTCCGCCTGGCTTTCGCGCGGCGCTTCCTCAAACTGCGGATCGGCGTTCAACGCCAGCTGCAGCACGCCTTCGTTGCGGCCGCGGAACATCGCCAGCGCGCGGTGCGAAGGCACCTGGGAAATCGGTTCGTGATGATCGAAATAGTCGCGGAACTTGGCGCCTTCTTCTTCCTTGCCCTCGACCACTTTGGACACCAGATGGGCGTTTTTCCACAGGTAGTCGCGCACCTTGGCCAGCAGCGTGGCGTCTTCGGCGAAGCGCTCCATCAGGATATAGCGCGCGCCGTCGAGGGCGGCTTTGACGTCCGCCACGCCCTTGTCGGCATCGACGTAGCGTTCAGCCAGCTGTTCCGGCTGCTGTTGCGGATCCTGCCACAGCGCGTCCGCCAGCGGTTCCAGACCGGCCTCGATGGCGATCTGGCCGCGGGTGCGGCGCTTCGGTTTGTACGGCAGGTAGAGGTCTTCGAGTTCGGTCTTGCTCAGCGTGGCGTTGATCGCCCCCGCCAGTTGTTCGGTCAGTTTGCCCTGTTCATCGATCGACTTCAGGATGGTCTGGCGACGATCTTCCAGTTCACGCAGATAACCCAGGCGGGTTTCCAGCTGGCGCAGTTGGGTGTCGTCCAGGCCCCCGGTGACTTCCTTACGATAGCGTGCAATAAAGGGCACGGTATTACCTTCATCCAGCAGACGGATGGCGGAGTCGACTTGCTCCGGCCGGGCCTGCAGTTCTGTTGCAATAATGCGGCTCAGTGGGTCATTCATAGGTCTGGTATCTGTATTGAGAACGGTGAATAAACAGGGGACAGTTATACGGATTGATCGCGGAAAATGCCAGCGGAGCGGGCCGCCGCCGCGCGGCCGCGGCGTGGAGAACAGCTCAGGCGGCGGCGTTGGCGGCGGTTCGGAAAAAGCTGAAAGCTTACTTCGGGTAGTCTATCTCGTTCACGTACCACTGCGCCTCGCCCAGCGGCGTATTGACGGTGGCGACATCCCCGACCTCTTTTTTCAGCAGGGCGCGCGCCATCGGCGCGTCGATGGAGATGTAATCCTTGCGGCCGAAGATCTCGTCGTAACCGACGATGCGAAAGCGTTTGGTCTCGCCGTCTTCGTTCTCTACTTCCACCCAGGCGCCGAAGAACACTTTGCCTTCCTGCTGCGGGGAGTAATCGACGATCTTCAGCTGCTCCAGGCATTTGGTCAGATAGCGGACGCGGCGGTCAATTTCGCGCAGCCGCTTCTTGTTGTACTGGTAGTCGGCGTTTTCGCTTCTGTCGCCCAGGCTGGCGGCCCAGGTCACTTTCTTGGTCACCTCGGGGCGTTCTTCGCGCCAGAGGTAATCCAGCTCTTGTTTGAGCTTGTCATACCCTTCACGGGTTATCAGTTGAGTTCTCATCGTGATTTATCTTTATGGGGCCACCGCCACAGTGTACGTGAATGCGCAGGGCTTTAGAAATGGCGTGCGGGCCTGCGTGTTGTCGCACGGTTTTTATTCAGTTTGCGCAGCTTTTAACAATCGGGAGTATGCTTAGCGATAGCGGAAAAGGAATGTGACGAAAGGAGGATATCTGGCGAGAGAGACAAGGAATTTTGGCGCACAACCCAACACATTGAAGGTATTACCGCATGGAATTTAAAGATTACTACGCAACGATGGGCGTTGAGCCCAACGCCGATCTGAAAACCATCAAAACGGCCTACCGCCGGCTGGCGCGTAAATATCACCCTGACGTGAGCACCGAAGAAGACGCCGAGAGCAAATTCAAGGAGCTGGCCGAAGCCTATGAGGTGCTGAAGGACGAAGAGCGCCGCGCCGAGTACGATCAGATCCGGCTGCACCGCAACGATCCGAACTTTGGCCGCCAGGCGCGCGGCGATCGCGGCGGCTATCAGCAGAGCGCTTCATGGCACGGCGGCGGCGCCGACGCGCAAGACTTCTCCGATTTCTTCGAAAGCATGTTCGGCGGGCGTGCGGCGGGCGGGCACCGCTCCGCTTCGCACTCGCACGGCGGGCATGGCTTCCGCGGCCAGGATCTCGAGATGGAGGTGCCGCTGTTCCTCGAGGAAACGCTGCATGGCCAAAGCCGCGAGATCGCCTACAAGCTGCCGGTGTACGACGAGCTGGGGCGGCAGGTGAGCGAAGCCAGCAAAACGCTGAACGTGAAAATCCCGGCCGGCGTGGGTGACGGCGAGCGCATTCGCCTCAAGGGGCAGGGCGTTGCCGGCGTGGGCGGCGGCCAGAACGGCGACCTGTATCTGGTCATCCGCCTCGCGCCGCATCCGCTGTTCGAGATTGACGGCCACAACCTGAGCATCGTGGCGCCGCTCGCCCCGTGGGAAGCGGCGCTGGGGGCCAGCATCGAGGTGCCGACGCTGACCGGCAAAATCGCGCTGACCGTGCCGGCCGGCAGCCAGAGCGGCAAACGGCTGCGGGTCAAGGGCAAGGGGCTGGCGGGCAAGAAAGAGCCCGGCGATCTGTATGTCATTCTCAAGGTGGTGATGCCGCCGAAGCCGAACGAGAAGGCCAGCGCCCTGTGGCGAGAACTGGCTGAACAGGCGGCGTTCAACCCGCGCGCGGAATGGGAGTAAAGCACATGATGAAAAAAGAGATCACATTCACCGTGGTGGAACTGTGTCAGAGGGTGGAGATTTCAGAGGATGAGCTGGTCGAGATCGTCGGCCTGGGCGTGATCGTGCCGCTGGAGCCGGCGCAGCCGAGCTGGGAGTTCGATTACCCGGCGCTGAGCCATCTGCAGCGTGCGCGCAGGCTGCGGGCCGAACTGGATCTGGATTGGCCGGGGATCGCCATGGCGCTGACGCTGCTCGACCGGGTTGATGCACTGCAGCAAGAGAACCGGCAGCTGCGCCGGCAGCTGGCGCGTTTCCTGCAGACTTCCTGACTCGTCGTCAAAACGCCACCGTGCGGTTTGCCGGTGGCGAAATTGCGTAAAATTGGGCCACTGCCCCACATTGCGCCGATAAAGGGCGAAATTTTGACGAACCCCCGTCGACATTCGATGAAAATTGTTGATAAATGGGGAAAAGAATAAGCTTTGTAACAATTTCGTCTAGAATACATACCATTAAACGCTGTCTCAAATGGCAAGGTTTTCTAACAATATTCGAGTCAGGCAATAAAGCCTTTGGGAGTAATACCATGCAAGAGAATCATAAGATCCTGGTTGTCGATGATGACATGCGCCTGCGCGCGCTTTTAGAACGTTATTTAACCGAGCAGGGCTTCCAGGTTCGCAGCGTTGCCAACGCTGAGCAAATGGATCGCTTGCTGACCCGTGAATCCTTCCATCTGATGGTGCTCGATCTGATGTTGCCGGGCGAAGATGGGCTGTCCATCTGCCGCCGCCTGCGCAGCCAGAGCAACCCTATGCCGATCATTATGGTCACCGCCAAAGGCGAAGAGGTCGATCGCATCGTGGGGCTGGAAATCGGCGCCGACGACTACATTCCTAAGCCGTTCAACCCGCGTGAGCTGTTGGCTCGCATCCGCGCGGTGCTGCGCCGCCAGGCTAACGAACTGCCGGGCGCGCCTTCGCAGGAAGAAGCGGTGATCGCGTTCGGCAAATTCAAACTGAACCTCGGCACCCGCGAGATGTTCCGCGAAGACGAACCGATGCCGTTGACCAGCGGCGAGTTCGCGGTCCTGAAGGCGCTGGTCAGCCACCCGCGTGAACCGTTGTCGCGCGATAAGCTGATGAACCTGGCGCGTGGCCGCGAATACAGCGCCATGGAGCGCTCCATCGACGTGCAGATCTCGCGCCTGCGCCGCATGGTGGAAGAAGATCCGGCGCATCCGCGTTATATCCAGACCGTTTGGGGTCTCGGCTACGTGTTCGTCCCGGACGGCAGCAAGGCATGAGGCGATTGCGCTTTTCACCGCGTAGCTCGTTTGCCCGAACCCTGTTATTGATCGTCACCTTGCTGTTCGTCAGCCTGGTGACGACCTATCTGGTGGTGCTGAACTTCGCCATCCTGCCCAGTCTGCAGCAGTTCAACAAGGTATTGGCGTACGAAGTGCGTATGCTGATGACCGATCGGCTGCAGCTGGAGGACGGCACGCTGCTGGAAGTGCCGCCGGCGTTCCGCCGTGAGATCTACCGCGAACTGGGCATCTCTCTCTACACCAACTCGGCGGCGGAGGAGAGCGGCCTGCGCTGGGCGCAGCACTACCAGTTCCTCAGCCAGCAGATGGCGCAGCAGCTCGGCGGGCCGACCGATGTGCGGGTGGAGGTGAACAAGAACTCCCCGGTGGTGTGGCTGAAAACCTGGCTGCAGCCCGATATCTGGGTGCGCGTACCGCTGACGGAAATCCACCAGGGCGACTTCTCTCCGCTGTTCCGCTATACGCTGGCGATCATGCTACTGGCGATCGGCGGCGCCTGGCTATTTATCCGCATTCAAAACCGCCCGCTGGTGGAGCTGGAACATGCGGCGCTGCAGGTGGGCAAGGGCATCATTCCGCCGCCGCTGCGCGAGTATGGCGCTTCCGAAGTGCGGTCGGTGACTCGCGCATTCAATCAGATGGCGTCGGGCGTCAAGCAGCTGGCGGACGACCGCACCTTGCTGATGGCCGGGGTCAGCCATGACCTGCGCACGCCGTTGACGCGCATCCGGCTGGCAACGGAGATGATGAGCGCCGAAGACGGCTATCTGGCCGAGTCGATCAATAAAGACATCGAAGAGTGCAACGCCATCATCGAGCAGTTCATCGATTACCTGCGCACCGGGCAGGAGATGCCGACCGAAAGCAGCGATCTGAACGCCATTTTGGGCGAGGTGGTCGCGGCGGAGAGCGGCTATGAGCGGGTGATTGAAACCGCGCTGTCGCCGGGCGAGCTGATGATGAACGTGCATCCGCTGTCGATTAAGCGGGCGGCGGTGAACATGGTGGTGAACGCGGCACGTTACGGCAACGGCTGGATCAAGGTCAGCAGCGGCCGTGAGCTGCAGCGCGGCTGGTTCCAGGTGGAGGATGACGGCCCGGGCATCAAGCCGGAAGAATTGAAGCATCTGTTGCAGCCGTTCGTACGCGGTGACAGCGCGCGCAGCACCAGCGGCACCGGTCTGGGGCTGGCGATCGTGCAGCGCATTATCGACGCGCACGACGGCGAACTGGATATCGGCACCAGCGAACGCGGCGGGCTATTGATCCGCGCGTATATTCCGTTGCCGATGGAGAAGAAAGAGTCGGCCAACGGCCATCAAACCGCCAGGGAAAACGCCTGACGCTCTTGGCGCGGGCCGCGTTGCTGCGGCCCCGTCAGGACTTCCTGCTCATCACGTAGTATTCCGCCGCATCCTCATGCAACCGACGGCCGGTCGGCGCCTGCCACGGATCGATTAACTCGATGCCGCAGTGGAGGAAGTCTTTGGTATTGCGGGTGGCCAGGGCGGCGCCGTAATGCAGGCAGGTGGCGGCGATTTGGGTATCCGGCATGCTGACGCCAATGCCTCGGCGGCGATTGGCGCCCATTAATTCCGCATGCTGCATCGCACAGCCGACGTCAAAGGGTAAGATTCTGTCTGAAAACTCTTCCTGCAGCATGTCGCCGAGGTTAGTTTGCAGTTCGAGCTGTTTCTTGCCGTGAGGCATGCAGGCGATGCCCGTATACAGCTCCGCAACCACGATGGCGCTCAAATAGAACCGATACGTATCCTGCTCATCTAACCAGCGCAATACATTGTAGTGAGGCGCCGGCCGCAGCAATTCCGAAACGACGTTGGTATCCAGCACAATCATTTTTCATCGTCTTCATCAAAGTTGACAATACGATGAGGGGCTTCATCACGTGGGGGGATCTCCAACTCAACGCCGCCGAATTCGGCGAAGTACTGATGCATGCGTGTTCCTAACCCATAGCGCGGTGGCTTTTTCACCAGCGCCTGTTTCAGGATCATGCGCGCTTCCTCTTCCATAGAATGGCCGTTTTTCGCCGCTGAAATACGCAGCAGCTCTTTGATTTCGTCGTCCAGATTTCTGACGGTGATAGTAGCCATTGAAACCTCCTTTGCTATCAATGATTGCATTGACTTATTTTCTCGCCTTGCTGGTTAAAAAGCAATCGCTGAAAATAAAAAAAGGCGCGGGATCCGCGCCTTAGCTGAAGAGGTAACGCTACCGAATTACAGCTTAGGGCCGGCGCTGACCAGCGCGGCGCCCGCAGGCGTGTCGGTGTATTTGTCGAAGTTGGTGATGAAGCGCTCGGCCAGATCCTGCGCTTTTTCCTGCCACTGCTCGAGGCTGGCATAGGTATTGCGCGGATCGAGGATCTCCGGGTTCACGCCCGGCAGCGCGGTCGGCATCGCCAGATCGAAGATCGGCAGGGTAACGGTTTCCGCCTTGTCGATTTCACCGCTCAGGATGGCGTCAATGATGCCGCGCGTATCTTTGATCGAGATGCGCTTGCCGGTACCGTTCCAGCCGGTGTTGACCAGGTAAGCCTGGGCGCCGGCGGCCTGCATGCGTTTCACCAGCACTTCGGCGTACTGCGTCGGGTGCAGCGACAGGAATGCGGCGCCGAAGCAGGCGGAGAAGGTTGGCGTCGGTTCGGTTACGCCGCGCTCGGTGCCGGCCAGCTTGGCGGTGAAGCCGGACAGGAAGTGGTACTGAGTCTGGTTGGCGGTTAGACGCGATACCGGCGGCAGCACGCCGAAGGCATCGGCGGTCAGGAAGATCACCTTGGTGGCGTGACCCGCCTTGGACACCGGCTTGACGATGTTCTGGATATGGTAGATCGGGTAAGAAACGCGGGTGTTCTCGGTTTTCGAACCGTCGTTGAAGTCGATGCTGCCGTCGGCCAGCACGGTGACGTTTTCCAGCAGCGCGTCGCGTTTGATGGCGTGATAGATGTCCGGCTCGGCTTCTTCAGACAGCTTGATGGTCTTGGCGTAGCAGCCGCCTTCGAAGTTGAACACGCCGTCGTCGTCCCAGCCGTGCTCGTCATCGCCGATCAGCTGACGCTTCGGATCGGTGGAGAGGGTGGTCTTGCCGGTACCGGACAGGCCGAAGAACACCGCCACGTCGCCTTTCTCGCCCACGTTGGCCGAGCAGTGCATCGAGGCGATGCCTTTCAGCGGCAGCAGGTAGTTCATCATCGAGAACATGCCTTTCTTCATTTCGCCGCCGTACCAGGTGCCGCCGATCAACTGCATGCGCTCGGTCAGGTTGAAGGCGACGAAGTTCTCCGAGTTCAGGCCTTGCTGCTGCCAGTTCGGGTTGGTGCATTTGGCGCCGTTCATCACCACGAAGTCCGGCTCGAAGTCAGCCAGTTCTTCATCGCTCGGGCGGATGAACATGTTTTTCACGAAGTGCGCCTGCCAGGCCACCTCGGTGATGAAGCGCACTTTCAGGCGCGAGTCGGCGTTGGCGCCGCAGAAGGTATCCACCACGAACAGGCGTTTGCCGGACAGTTGTTCGGTGACCAGGTGTTTCAGATCGGCCCACACTTCCGGGCTGAGGGGTTTGTTGTCGTTTTTGCCTTTGCCCTGATCGGCCCACCACACGGTATCGCGGGTGATGTCGTCGCGGACGATGTATTTGTCTTTCGGCGAGCGGCCGGTGAAGATGCCGGTATCGACGGAGACGGCACCCAGCTTGGTGACTACCCCACGCTCAAAACCTTCCAGAGATGGGTCTGTTTCTTCCTTAAACAGCAGTTCATAGCTCGGGTTGTGAACGATTTCGCTAACGTCGTGAATGCCGTAAGCGGCCAGATCCTGAGGGGTTATACCTTTAACGCGCATGTTACTACTCCTTGGTCACAGAATTTCTGGCGGCAATTGTAGGGATCTAACGGTGCGTAACCGCGATGGGTATCAAATATTTAACGTTTTAGGCGGTATTTCGTTACGATCTGAGAGATAGCACACGGAAAAAAGCAAACGTGCAAACGGCGGGCGTTGGCGGGCGCCGAGCGCGCCCGCCGAGGGGGTGTGACTTAGTGCAACTGGTCGCTTTCGCCGGTGTTACCCGCATACAAAGCGGCAACATCAACCGGGTCAAAGACATAGTGGCTGCCACAGTAGTCGCAGTGCATGTCGATATTGCCGTCCTGCTCCAGCATGTCCGCCACTTCGTCGGTCGGCAGGGTCAGCAGCGCGTCGGCGCAACGCTGGCGCGAACAGGTGCAACGGAACTGCACGTCCTGCGGTTCGTACAGGGTGACCTCTTCCTGGTGATACAGGCGGTACAGCACTTCGTTGGCCGGCAGGCCGAACAGCTCTTCGCTTTTTACCGTGTTGGTCAGTTGCACCAGATGATCGAAATCATCGAGGTTGCCGTCCTGCGCCGGCAGCACCTGCAGCAGCATACCGGCCGCCGCGGCGTTGCCTTCCGCTTCGCCGGTGCGGATGAACAGGCGGGTTGGCAGCTGCTCGGACTGGCGGAAGTAGGCTTCCAGGCATTCGGCCAGGGTTTCACCTTCCAGACCGACTACGCCCTGATAGCGCTCGCCTTCCGTCGGCGAAATGGTGATGACCATGACGCCGTTGCCGATCATCTGATGCAAGGTGCTGTCGTCGGCGATAGGCGCCTGGGTGCGCGCAACGCCGCGCATCTCCTGACGGTTGTTGCCGTTGATCACCGCCAGCTTCAGCGGGCCGTCGCCTTGCAGCTGCACGGTGATGTCGCCGTCGAACTTCAGGGTCGCGGTCAGCAGACTGGTGGCGACCAGCAGTTCGCCCAGCAGCTTCTGTACCGGCGCCGGGTAGTCGTGGTTGTTCAGGATCTGCTGATAGGTTTCGCTGACGGTAACCAGCTCGCCGCGCACCGCGTAGTTTTCAAACAGGTAACGGTGCAATTGGTCATGGTTGGACATAATCTTCTCTCATTGCGGTGAGGGGTTATTCCGGCTCACCAAATTTAAATTTCATCAGGTCTCGCCGCTCCTTTTTGTCCGGACGACGGTCCGGATGCGGCATGGTCAACGCGTTCATCTTGCGCGCCAGCGCCATCTTTTCGCGGTTGGCGGTGCTGGCTTCGGTTTCCTGATACATTTGCTGCGCCTCGCCGGCGCCGCGGCGTTGGCTGGTCAGCGCCAGCACGATCACCGTACGTTCTTCGTTGCCTTGCCGCAGCTTGAGCTCGGCGTTGAGTTCGACAATCTTGCTCGGCTTGCCGCGCTGGCCGTTGTAATGCACCTTGCCGCCGTCGATCATTTCGCGTGCCAGCGCACGGGTCTTATAGAAGCGAGCGGCCCAGAGCCACTTATCCAGCCGTACCGCGTCGTCGCGCGTCGCTTTTTCCTTCATGCTTCCCCCTTGGCCAGCGCCGGTATCAGCAGGCGGTAGTCACGCATCGACGGATGGCGCTGGAAGCTTTTCTCCGCCGTACTGGAGTCCGGGTTTTGCACGCCCAGGCAGTAACGAATGCCGAAAGTGCGCGCCGCGTCGAGGATCGGCTCGCCGTCGTCGACGAACAGCGTGCGCTGCGGATTGAATCCGGTGTGCTGTTGCACCGCCTGCCACAGACGCTGATCTTCTTTCGGATAACCAAATGTGTGGGTGGAAAACAATAAATCAAGGTGCCGATCGAGGCCGGTATGCTCGATTTTCACCGCCAGGCTGTGCGGATGGGCGTTGGTCAGCAAAATGGTTTGCAGACCGGCGTCGCGCAGCGCCCGTAAAAACGGCTCGGTGTCTTCGCGCAGCCGGGCGCGGCTGCCGACTTCGCTGGTCATGCGGTAGATATCCAGATCCAACCGCTCGCTCCAGTAATCGAAGCAATACCAGTTCATGGTGTGCTGCACCGCCTGATACTCCCGCTCAATGATATGACGGGCTTCGTCGAAAGGAATGGCGCGCCTTTCGCTCAGCGCCTGCGGCACCAGGCTGAGCCAAAAGTGGCTGTCGAACTCCAGATCCAGCAAGGTGCCGTCCATATCCAGCAGCACGGTATCGATCTGCGGCCAATCAAACTCGGGAACCATAAAAACTCCACGGGCGGACCGACGGGCGGTCCGCAGATGAGAATAATAGCGTTAGCGTAGCATAAGCAGATGACAGGGCGGAGGCCCCGGCGTCAGGTTCAGGCCATCGGCCGCATCGACATCGGATTGAGCTGCGGATTGAAGCAGCTGTCGTAGTAACGCTGGATATCGGCGACGCGGTGCTGATTGATGCGCCGACGCTGCACCAGCCGCCAGGCGTTATAGCCCAGGCTGATGACGACCGCCAGCAACAGCAGACTGGTACCGAGGTAGCGCCACAGGGTGATCATGTCCGGTTCGCTGTGCAGCGCCACATGACGGGTGCCGTTGGCGTCGACGCTGAGGCTGGTGATCACGCCCTGTGCCTGGAAGGGGGTGTGCAGCAGCAGAGTGGAAAGGCGCTGCAACTCATTCCACTGGTCGAGGGCGTTGTATTCGCTCTGCGGCGCCGACGGCTGCGGATGGCTGACCAGCTGGCGGCCTTCGTCGCTGCTGATCAGGAAACCGCCCGGCGGCGGGCTGTTGAGCGCTGCGGCGGCCAAACGCGTTTCATTGAAGATGAACGACGATGTGGCCACTTTGGTCAGGCTTTCCAGCGACTCGGCGCTCACCGGGCGCAGCAGAACGTTGACGCCTTGCAGCGCGCCGGACCTGGCGCGTTTCACCAGGCCGCTCCAGTTTTTGGCGTTGCCCAGGTTGACCAGGGCGTTCTTCAACCGCACGCAGTCGCTTTCTGCCTGGCACAAATCCTGTGTTTTCAAAACGATATCAGAGAAGTCGTCCAACAGGATCATGCCGGATTTCTCGATGGCGCTGGCCAACTGCGGGTTGACCTTCTGATCGGCGCCGCTCGGATGCAGCTGGCTGTTGACCGTGGCCAGCAGGGCCGTCGCTTTGTCTATGACTTCCGATTCCGGCTGCGGCAGTGGGGCGGCGTTGTTCCAGTAGATGCCGGAACAGTCGAACGGCGCAAAATTGACGGCGCTGCCCCCATTGGCCGGCGGGGGCACATAGCACATGCCGCTGCCGCGCACTTTCAGCGTGTCGCCGATGCGCAGCGGCGTGGCTTCCAGCGCCTGAACGCTGGTCACTTCCACTTTTTGCGCACCCTGCAGCCAGGCCATGCTGAGGGTCAGCGGCAGGTTGAGCGGGATATAGATCAGCAGCAACAGCAGCACCAGCGCCGAGCTGGCGACCAGCACCGCGTTGCGGCCCCACTGCTGCAGCGGGAAGTTTTTCACTTCGTCATGCAGCGAGAGGAAGCGCCCCTGGCGCACTACCTGCCGATTGAGGTAGACGTCCACATCGGTGGTCTTGCCCAGGTCCTGCGTCAGGTAAGGCTGCCAATGCGGCGGGTAGATAAGATCGATGATGCCGAGTGAAATGTTGCTGATCTGCCCCTGGCCGGATTCGCCGAACAGGCCCCAGCGCTTCGGCGTACCGCGCAGACAGTGGATCTCTTTCAGCTCGCGTGACGCCGGACGGCGGAACAGGTTCCAGCATCCCCAGGCGATCATCAGCACCGCCACGAAAATCATCCAGGGGATCACCAGCACCGGGCTTATCAGGCTGAAGAACAGCAGCAGCAGCGCGGCGGAGATGATGACGGCTTCACGGATGCCGTTCGGCCGGTTCAGCGCATGCTCTTCCGGCGTTTCCTTGCGAATATTGACCAGCTCGACATGCTCGCTCTCTTCCTTGCGGATAGAGGCGTTTTTGGTCGGCACGGCGCTCACCACCGGCGGTTGCGGCCGGTCGTGAATATGATCTTTCAGCGAGTGCCCGTTGAGCGAAATCACCAGCGGCAGCGTCTGGGTACGGATCACTTCCACATGGTTGTCGGCGGTGATATAGGGTTCCCAAAACGGCGGCAGGTGCACCTCTTCGGCATCGAGGTAATAGCGCCATTTATTGGGATCGTCGCTGGCCAGCCCATAGCGGGTGATGGCGTGCGTGACGGGATAAACGTTATCGCTTTGCGGGGTGAGCGCCAGTTTGGCTGCGGGCAAGGTAGCGCCGCCGCCGGGCAACAGCTTGTTGCTCAGCTTGTTTTGCTGATTGAGATAGAACTCGACCGCAGCACGCTCTTCGTCGGTCAGCTTGCGGTGGGCAGGTTTGATAAACGGCAGCGCGTGCGCCAGCGCCGACGGGTTGCGCGCCTTGAACCACAGGTACAGGCCGGCGGCAATCAGGCAGACAAGCACTAAGGCCAATATCAACACTATTGTGCTCATGCAATCCCCATCTCACACCCGTGAATTTCGCCAACCTGATGAAAAGGTGAATATTATACGGAGTAAACCGCCAGGAGGCACCCAGAACTAATGAGGGAACAAACAGATTCTCGCTCTGGATCTCATTCCTTCATGACGCAAGGCCATTTTATCACTGATTCTTGCCTGCGTGATACTAGCAACCGGCCTCTGCCGTCGATATCGGTATTATCCTATTTTCATGCGTGCTGTTTGCTGAATCAGTACGGAAAATCGCCCGCCGCTGGCTACGCTTGTTAAAAGAAAGTAAATTACTGCTCATGCTCGTTGCGGCGGAGCTTACCCTTAACGCACAATGTGATCAGGATCGAATTTGGTCAGCGTTTGAGCGCCAACGAGCCGTGCGTTACGCCAATCATTATTTCGGTTGCCCCGTCCGCGCCTGGGTAACCTCTTTGAGGCAATCATGGATAAACACCTGCAAAAACCTAAAATTCTGAAAGTGGAAACCGTCGCGCGTTCGCGTTTGTTCAACGTCGAGTCGGTCGATTTGGAATTCAGCAACGGTGTGCGGCGGGTGTATGAGCGCATGCGTCCTTCGGATCGCGAAGCGGTGATGATCGTGCCGGTGATTGGCGATGACCTGCTGCTGATCCGCGAATATGCGGTAGGCACCGAATCCTATGAGCTGGGGTTCCCGAAAGGGCTGATCGATCCCGGTGAGGGGGTGCTGGAGGCCGCCAACCGCGAGCTGATGGAAGAGGTGGGATACGGCGCGAAGCGCTTCGATTTTCTCAGCAAGCTGACGATGGCGCCCTCATACTTTTCCAGCAAAATGAATATCGTGCTGGCGCACGATCTCTATCCGCAGAGTCTGGAAGGGGATGAGCCGGAGCCCCTGCCGCAGGTGCGTTGGCCGATCGCCGACATGATGGCGCTGCTGGCGGAACCGGATTTTCGTGAGGCGCGCAACGTCAGCGCGCTGTTCCTCTCAGAGGCATTTTTGCGCGCTTCGCGCTGATACGCTTCGCGCCAAACAAAAAAAGGGCCAGATTTCTCTGGCCCTTTTCGATCAGAACAGCTCGTGGCTTTCACCGCCCGGATCGGTCAACGTAGTGCCGGTATCGCGCGATGGGTAGTCCGTCGGCTGAGTGCCTTCGATGAAGTACTCGGAACGGCTACCGCCGCCACCGCCAGAGAGCTTGCCGCTGCTCTTGTCGATGGTGACACTGATGATGCCCGGCGGCGGCGTGACTTTCTGCTCCGGGATGCCTTCCAGCGCGGTCTTCATGAAGTCGTCCCACGCCGGCTGGGCGCTCTTGGCTCCGCCTTCACCGCCGGAAATCTGATCCGGGATGGCGCCGGATACCGTCGAACGGCCCAGGTCGCGGCGGTGATCGTCGAAACCGATCCACACCGACGTCACGGTATCCGGGCCATAGCCGGAGAACCAGGCGTCTTTGGAACTGTTGGTGGTACCGGTTTTGCCGCCGATGTCATGACGCTTCAGATCGCGCCCGGCGCGCCAGGCCGTGCCCATCCAACCCGGTTCACCGAAGATGTTGCTGTTCAGCGCGTCGTGGATGAGGAAGGCCAGCGGCGTGCTGATCACGTGCGGCGCATACTGTTGGTCGCCGTCCTGCTGCACCTGAGCCGGGGTAACCTGCTCCAGCTGCGGCATCGGCACCGTGCTGTTGCTGCCTTCCTGCGAGGTAGCGACGTTTTCGATGTTGTCGTCGGACAGCACCGCCGAACGGTGGGTGTCGCCGTAGATCACCGGCAGGTTGCAGCTGCTGCACACCACTTTCGGTTTGGCTTCGAACACCGTATTGCCGTTGTCGTCTTCAATTTTGGTGATGAAGTACGGGTCAACCAGGTAACCGCCGTTCGCCAGCACCGCGTAGCCGCGTACCAGCTGCATCGGGGTGAAGGAGGCGGAGCCCAGCGCCAGCGATTCGGTATGCACGATGTTCTGCGCCGGGAAGCCGAAGCGCTGCAGATATTCCGCCGCGTAGTCGACGCCCATCGCACGCATCGCGCGCACCATCACCACGTTCTTCGATTGCCCCAGTCCCTGCCGCAGGCGAATCGGGCCGTCGTAGGTCGGCGGCGAGTTCTTCGGCCGCCAGTCGGTGCCGGCGCCGGCATCCCAACGGGTAATCGGCAAGTCGTTCAGAATGGTGGCCAGCGTCAGGCCTTTATCCATCGCGGCAGTGTACAGGAACGGTTTGATGTTCGACCCTACCTGGCGCAGAGCCTGCGTGACGCGGTTGAACTTGCTCTGGTTGAAATCGAAGCCGCCAACCAGCGCTTTCACCGCGCCGTCGTTCGGGTTGATTGAGACCAGCGCCGAGTTGACGTCCGGCACCTGCGACAGCCACCAGGCCTCGTTCACTTTACGCACCCACACCTGCTGGCCGGCCTGCACCACGTCGGTGACGCGTTTCGGCGTTGGGCCTTGCTGCGTGTCTGAACGGTATGGGCGCGCCCAGCGCATGGTCGCCATCGGCAGGGCAATGCTGCTGCCGTCGGCCAGCATCGCCGTCGCTTCCTGCGGGTTGGCGGCGGTGATCACCGCCGGCGCCAGCGGGCCGTAGTTCGGCAGGTTTTTCAGCGAATCAACAATCTGTTTGCGATCCCAGGCCGCTTCGCCGACTTTCCACAACACGTTGGACGGGCCGCGGTAGCCGTGGCGCATGTCATAGGCCAGCACGTTGTTGCGTACCGACTCCTGCGCCGCCAGCTGCAGCCGCTTGGTGACGGTGGTGTAAACCTTGTAACCGTCGGTATAGGCATTTTCACCGTAGCGCTTGATCATCTCCTGACGCACCATCTCGGAGAGATACGGCGCGGAGAAGCTGATTTCCGGCGCATGGTAGTTGGCGACCAGATCTTCGGCGCGCGCCTGATCGTACTGCGCCTGCGTGATGTAGTGTTCGTCCAGCATGCGCGACAGCACCACGTTGCGACGGGCAACGGCGCGATCGTGCGAATAGAGCGGGTTGAAGGTGGACGGCGCTTTCGGCAGGCCGGCGATGGTCGCCATTTCGCTCAGGGTCAGCTGGCTGACGTCTTTGCCGAAATAGACCTGCGCGGCGGCGCCCACGCCGTAGGCGCGGTAACCCAGATAGATCTTGTTCAGATACAGCTCAAGGATTTCATCCTTGGTGAGCATCTGCTCGATGCGCACAGCCAGGAAGGCTTCCTTGATTTTACGCATCAGGGTGCGTTCCGGGCTTAAGAAGAAGTTACGCGCCAGCTGTTGGGTAATGGTACTGGCCCCCTGCGAAGCGTGGCCGGAGACCAGCGCGATGGAGGCGGCGCGGAAGATGCCGACCGGATCGACGCCGTGGTGATCGTAGAAGCGGCTGTCTTCGGTGGCGATGAATGCGTGCACCATCACCGGTGGAATTTGATCCAGCTTCAGCGGAATGCGGCGCTTCTCGCCGTATTGGGCGATCAGTTCGCCATCGGCGCTGTAAACCTGCATCGGTATTTGCAGCCGCACATCTTTCAGCGTTGCGACGTCGGGCAGCTGTGGCTCGACATATTTGTACAAGCCGAAAATCGAGGCTGCTCCCAGCACGATGCAACATACTGCAAGGATTAGTAAATACTTTACGAACTTCACCTGAGATTTCCCATTTCTAAGTCATTTGGGCAGTTTATAAACAACCGCGCGGTAGTATAAAGGCAAGCCTGCGACATGGATATGTTCTTTTATCATCTGATGTTATGGAGGCTTGCGAAACATGTTCCCTCAAGCATGGCAGGTGGGGCTGGATATACAAATCGACTGCGTGCGGGCGGTGGCGGCCCAACGCCGCCGCAACGGCTGGCAGTTGCGCCACTGGTGGCAGCAGGCGCTGCCGCAGGCAGTTTTACGCGACGGCTGCCTGGAACCTTCCGAATTCCTGATCCGGGCGCTGCGGCAATGGCGCGTCCAGCTGCCGCGACATATTTCCTTACGCATTGCCCTGCCGGCGCAGCGTGTGTTGCAGCAGCGTATGGCACGGCCTGATGCGCGGCTGCGCGAGCCGGAACGCAGCGACTATATCGGCGGCCACGGTTTGAAGCAGTTTCCGCTCGACGGCCAGACGCTGGCGCTCGACTATCGCGCCGCACCGGGGGATGAGGCGGCGCTGCTGTTGACCGCCGCGCGGCGGCAGGAACTGCAGCAGTGGCTGCTTTGTCTGCGTCAGGCTGGCCTGCATCCGCAGGCGGTCGATATCACCCCCTGCGCGCTGCGGATGATGGCGACGGCGGCAGGCGTGCCGCCCGCCGCGGGGCTGATGCATCGCCTCGAACGAGAATGGCTGTGGGTGGCGCCGGCCGATGGCGCCTTCGCCTTTGGTCTGGCGCCGGGCGACGATGGCGCCCAGGCGCTGCGGGCGCTGCAAGCCCAGACGCCGGCGGGCGACGATCGGCCTGTCTATGCCGGCAGCGTGCTGGCGGGAGCCCTGCCCGCCGGCTGCCTGGCCTGGTCGCCGCTCAGCGCCTTTACGCAGCTGCGTCCGCCGTTGCCCGTGCATCCCTCGGCGTTCGCGTTGGCCGGTGGTCTGGCGCTGCGCGAGGAGGATCGTTGATGTATCAGGTTAACTTTCTGCCCTGGCGCCAGCGCCGCGATCGGCGACGCGCCTATTTCTGGCTGGGCGTGCTGCTGTTGCAGGTAACGGCGCTGCTGCTGGCACTGTTCCTGGCCGCCGGCCAACTGCGTCACCAACAGACGCAGCGGCAGGCGCGGCAGGCGATGCTGGGTGAGGAGCTGGCGGCATTGACGTCGCTCGCCCGCCAGCAGCAGCAAGAGCGGGCGCAGCAAGCGATGCACAGTGCCCGCGCCGAACGGCAGGCAAATAACGCCCAACATAACCGGCGTTATTTGCAGCTGCTGCAGCAATTGTCCTCCAGCATTCCTCCGCCGCTGTGGCTCACGGCGTTGGACTGCAATGCGGCGAACGGCCTGCGGCTGCGTGGATTGAGCCGCTCTCCTGCGGCCATCACGCAGTTCGAACGGCGGCTGGCGGGGATACCTGCGTTGCCACGGCTGCATTTGGCGGAGATGGCGCAACGCGAAGACGGCCTGTACTCCTTTCATCTGGCGGCGCAGTGGGGGCGTGATGGATAGCCGTTTGTCCTCCGGGCTGCGCCTCTGGCTGAGCTTACCGGGCTGGCTATTGCTGCTGTCGCAAGGGTTGGGCATCGGCACGCTGGCGCTGTTGGGCGGCGGTTGGCTGCTGCAAGACGAATGGCGTCAGCGGGAAAATGCGGCGGAGCGGCAACAGCGCCTGCTGCAACAGATCGCTATGGTGCAGAGCCAGTTGGAAGAGACGCCGCAAACCATTATCCCGGCGGCGGTGCTTGCGCCGACCACCACCGGCGATTTGGCGAGCGTGCTGCAACGGGCGGGGAGCGCTTTGCTGCGCTGGCAGCGGCAGGAAAAACCGCTACGGCAAACGCTGAGTTTGCGCATTGACTACGCCGGTTTGTTGGCGCTGCTGGAGGCGCTGCCCGCCGATTTGCGCCTCGAGCAGCTGAGCGTGGAGACGCTGCCCCTTGGCATGACGGCGCGGTTGGTTTTGCAGGATGCCACCGAGGAGCAGGCAGATGAGTAAAAGACCCGGCCGTGGGTGGTGGTGGCTGCTATGGCCGTGGGCCCTATGTGCTGAGCCGCGCGACCCGTTTGCGCCGCCTCCGCTGCCTGCTTGTGCCCAAACGGCGGCATCGCCGGCGGGCTGGCGACTGAAAGGCGTCATCGGGCAACCGACGCTGCGCTATGGCTGGGTGGTGACGCCGGCGGGGCAGTGGCTGCGCCTGCGGCCGCAGCAGCGGGTGCTGGCCGAGCGTTGGCAGGTGACGCAGGTGCAGGCGCGCAGCCTGACGTTAACGGCGCTGGCGGCCGAACCGGATTGCCCGGCGAGCCAGGGCGACATCTCGCTGATAATGGACAACAAGGATGGGAAACCATGAAAGGACGCGCTGGATTGGGCGTGGCGCTGTGGTGTCTGACGCTCGGCGCCGCACAGGCGCAGGATAAACAGGTTATTTCGCTGGAGTTTCAGGATGCGCCGGTCACGGTCATCCTGCAGGCGCTGGCGGATTATCGGCAGATGAACCTGATCGCCGCGCCCGGCGTGAGCGGCAACCTGACGCTGCGGCTGGAGAATGTGCCCTGGCCTCAGGCGCTGGCGCTGACCCTGCGCATGGGCAAATTGGCGATGACGCGTGAGGGTAACGTGATGCTGATTGCGCCGGAGCCGGACGCGCAGGAAAAAAGGCAGCAGCGAGAGGCGCTGGCGCAGCGGCAACCGCTGCACAGCCTGAGCCTGACGTTACAGAACGGCGATGCGGCGGAGATTGCCGAAAGCCTCAATGCCCAACGCGGCGCCTTGCTCAGCGAGCGGGGCAGCGTGCTGGCGGATAAGCGCACCAATACGCTGCTGCTGCGCGACACCGCGCCGATCCTGGCGCAGTTGAAAAAGCGGGTAACGGAAATGGACGCGCCGCTGGCACAGGTCCAGCTGGCGGCGCATATCGTGACCATCAACAGCGAAAGCCTGCGCGAACTCGGCGTGCGTTGGGGATTGGCGCCTGACGACAGGCCGGCGCAGCCGCTGCGGCCGGGCAATCTCGGCGTCAACCTGCCGCTGGAGCGCAGCGCGGTGAACGCCGGTTTCCATCTGGCGCGCATCAGCGGGCGTTTGCTGAGCCTCGAGCTGACGGCGCTGGAACAGGAGAATCAGGTGGAGATCATCGCCAGCCCGCGCCTGCTGACGGCGCACCTGCAAACCGCCAGCATCAAGCAGGGAACCGAGATCCCTTACGAAGTGTCAAGCGGCGCCAGCGGTGCGACCGCCATCGAGTTCAAAGAGGCGGTGCTGGGCATGGAGGTGACGCCGAAAGTGTTGCCGGACGGGCGCATCACGCTGACGTTGCACATCAGCCAAAATATGCCGGGGCGCGCCATCAGCCGGGGCGCGGGGGAAGCGCTGACCATCGATAAACAGGAGATTAAAACGCAGATCACGGTGAAAAACGGTGAAACCCTGGTGCTCGGCGGTATTTTTCAACGGCATAGCGGCAAGACGGCGGACAAGGTGCCGGGATTGGCGGATGCGCCGTTATTGGGAGGCTTGTTCCGACAAAGCGGCGCACAACAGAAAAAACGTGAGCTGGTGATCTTCATTACGCCGACCCTGATTAAGGGATAAGCGGCTACCTGTCAGCCGGACGGCAAATCTCCTAAAGTTGATGAGCAGATACACTTTTTTATCTCCTTGGGGGGATCTGCGTTTGACGCTGCGGCCGATTTAGCTTACAAGGGTTACCGAATTGAGCACCGAGGTTTTTTGTTAGCGTCAAGACGCCGTTAAAAACATATGGTTTCCCTCCCGCGGCGTGGATTGCGATTTATTCGGTTGCCAAACTACCAAGAGTGTTGAGATAATTTTTCGTCTGATCTCGCACTATCGCTCATGAGGTTTCAGTTTAGGTCCCGCCGCTGATTTGATTGGCGGGGCGGGTTAACATTAACGAATTGTCTTAGTAATACCGAAAAACATGGCAGAGAAACGCAATATCTTTCTGGTTGGGCCTATGGGTGCCGGCAAAAGCACTATTGGCCGTCAGTTAGCTCAGCAACTCAATATGGAGTTCTTCGACTCCGATCAAGAAATTGAGCGACGTACCGGAGCTGACGTGGGCTGGGTATTCGACGTGGAAGGGGAAGAAGGTTTCCGCGATCGTGAAGAAAAAGTCATTAATGAACTGACGGAAAAACAAGGGATTGTGTTGGCGACCGGCGGCGGTTCGGTGAAGTCGCGCGAAACGCGCAACCGTCTGTCCGCGCGCGGCGTGGTGGTCTATCTGGAAACCACGATCGAAAAGCAGCTGGCTCGTACCCAGCGTGATAAAAAACGCCCGCTGCTGCAGGTCGATTCTCCGCCGCGTGAAGTGCTGGAAGCCTTGGCGAAAGAGCGCAATCCGTTGTATGAAGAGATTGCCGATGTCACCATCCGCACCGACGATCAGAGCGCTAAAGTGGTTGCTAACCAGATCATCAACATGCTGGAAAGCAACTGATTGTCGATTTTCGCGTTCGCCGTCGGCCAATGCGGAAAACTGATTTGTGTTCCCCGCCGCTGCGGGGATCAACCACCGCCGCACCATACAGAGAACTGAGCGCGACATGGAGAGAATTACTGTAACGCTTGGGGAGCGCAGCTACCCGATTACCATCGCCGCCGGATTGTTTAACGATCCGGCTTCTTTTATGCCGTTGAAGGCGGGTGAGCAAGCGATGTTGGTCACCAACCAGACCCTGGCGCCGCTCTATCTGGAGCGCGTCCGGCAGGTGCTGGAGCGGGGCGGCATCGTGGTGGATCAGGTGATCCTTCCCGATGGTGAGCAGTACAAATCTCTGGCGGTGTTGGAGCAGGTGTTTTCGGCGCTGCTGGAAAAACCGCACGGGCGCGACACGACGCTGATCGCGCTCGGTGGCGGCGTTGTCGGCGATCTGACCGGCTTTGCCGCCGCGTGCTATCAACGCGGCGTGCGCTTCATTCAGGTTCCCACCACGCTGTTGTCGCAGGTGGATTCTTCCGTGGGCGGCAAGACCGCCGTCAACCACCCGCTCGGCAAAAACATGATCGGCGCTTTCTATCAACCCGCTTCGGTGGTGGTTGATCTGGATTGCCTGAAAACGTTGCCGACGCGTGAACTCTCTTCCGGTCTGGCTGAAGTCATCAAATACGGGATCATCCTCGATCGCGAGTTCTTCGTCTGGCTGGAAAACAACATCGATGCGCTGATGGCGTTGGATATGCAGGCGTTGGCCTACTGTATCCGCCGCTGCTGCGAGCTGAAGGCTGAGGTCGTGGCCGCCGACGAACGCGAAAGCGGCCTGCGCGCCTTGCTGAATCTGGGCCATACTTACGGCCACGCCATCGAAGCCGAAATGGGCTACGGCGTATGGCTGCACGGCGAAGCGGTGGCTGCGGGCATGGTGATGGCGGCGGAAACCGCGCACCGTCTCGGCCAGTTCTCCGTTGAAGATATCGAACGCATCAAAGCGCTGCTGCTGCGCGCCGGCTTGCCGGTCTGCGGGCCGCAGGAAATGACGCCGGAATCCTATCTGCCGCACATGTTGCGCGACAAGAAAGTGCTGGCGGGTGAACTGCGTCTGGTGCTGCCGACCGCGATCGGTGCGGCGGAAGTGCGCGGCGGCGTAGGGCATGAGCTGGTGCTGGCGTCGATCGCCGCCTGCCTGCCTGAGCAGCAGCGTAATTAAATCGGACCAAGTAACAGTGGCTTAGCCGCCATTTGCATCTATATTAATACAGTGAGCAGAGCACGACGGGTGTCGCTTTGCCATCATCGGGTTAATCTGCCCGTGCCACGGTAGGTCTACGGTGGTGGGCTTTTGCCTCTAGTTGGAGGGTTTCAGATGGACGAGTTTAAACCGGAAGACGATCTCAGACCTGATAGCAGCGATCGTCGTCCTACGCGTTCGCGCAAGCCGGCCGCCGCGCCGCGCTTCGCCGTTTCGCGCCAGCATTTGATGATCGGCATCGGCATTTTGGTGCTGTTGCTGCTGATTATCGGTATCGGTTCCGCCTTGAAGGCGCCGACCAAGCATGAGGCGGCTCAGGATAGCGGCGCGCAAAACGGCGCGGCTCGCGATATCAACCTGTCCGGTTCTTCGTCGCTGACCACCGCCAACAACGGCGTGCCGGGCGGCACGACGGATACCCACGACAACAACGGCGTGAGTACGACTCAGCCGCAGCAACCGCAGAACGTCAGCGTTCCGCCGATCTCCGGCACGCCGACCGAAGCGCAAACTCAGCCTCAGCAGGGCGGTGCGCAGCAGCGCGTCGATCTGCCGGGCAACATGGCGGATGCGCTGTCGCAGCAGCAGGGGCAAGTGGATGCCGCGACCCAGGGCATGACCGGCGCAGCGTCGACGCTGCCGACCGCACCGGCGACGGTGATGAGCGGCACCGCGGCGCGCGAGGCGACTCGCCCTGTGCAAGGTACCGCGCAGCAACAGCATAAAACGCCGGCGAAAACCGCCGCCACCAAACCGACCGCGACGCAGCATAAATCGCCGACTACGGTGTATACGCCGCCGGTCAAGCCGTCTTCCACCGCGAAAGCGGGAGCGGTCAGCAGCAGCGGCAGTTCGCTGCAGTCTGCACCGGGCAGCCATTACACGCTGCAGCTGAGCAGCGCTTCGCGTTCCGATACGCTGAACGCCTACGCCAAACAGCAGAAGCTGCAGAACTACCTGGTGTACGCCACCAAGCGTGACGGCAAACCGTGGTATGTGCTGGTAAGCGGCAACTACGCGTCTTCCGCAGAAGCGAAGCGCGCCATTGCTTCGTTGCCGGCGGATGTACAGGCGAAAAAACCATGGGTCCGACCTGTACATCAGGTACAGCAAGATCTTAAAAAATAAATCATTTAAATTTGTGCGCTGATGTGCTGTCTGAAACAGAGTACAATCCGCCGCTCTGAATTGTATAAGTAGCTAATTGACGGCATGAAGAAAAACCGCGCTTTTTTAAAATGGGCTGGTGGAAAATACCCGCTGGTAGACGAGATTCGTCGCCATCTGCCGGCGGGAGACTGCTTAATCGAGCCCTTCGTGGGTGCGGGATCCGTCTTCCTGAATACGGATTACGACGCCTACATTCTCGCCGACATCAATAGCGATCTTATCAACCTGTATAACATCGTTAAGCTGCGCACGGATGACTTCGTGCGCGATGCCCGCACGCTTTTCGCCGATGAATTCAATAACTCGGATCAGTTTTACCTGCTGCGAGAAGAGTTCAATACTAGCACCGAGCCTTACCGCCGGGCGCTGCTGTTCCTGTACCTGAACCGCCACTGTTATAACGGCCTGTGCCGCTATAACCTGCGCGGCGAGTTCAACGTACCGTTCGGCCGCTACAAGAAACCGTACTTCCCGGAAGAAGAGCTCTACTGGTTTGCTGAAAAATCGCGCAATGCCACTTTTGTCTGCGAGCATTACCGCGATACCATGGCGAAGGCCGTGGCCGGCGCCGTGGTGTATTGCGATCCGCCTTATGCGCCGCTGTCGGCGACGGCGAATTTCACCGCTTACCACACCAACAGCTTCAGCATCGCCGATCAGCAGAGCCTGGCGCAACTGGCGCATCAGCTCTCGGTAGAGAGCCGGGTACCGGTATTGATCTCCAATCACGATACCGAACTGACGCGCGACTGGTACCAGAATGCTGCGCTGTATGTGGTGAAAGCGCGCCGCACGATCAGCCGCAATATTCTCGGCCGCAGCAAAGTGAACGAGCTTTTGGCGCTGTATCGCTAAGCCGGGGGCACCCCGGCGCATAACAACTCGACCCTACGTTTGGAGAAGCGGATGAAAAAGTTTTTGATTGCCCCGTCCATTCTGTCGGCAGATTTTGCCCGGTTAGGTGAAGATACCGCCAACGTGCTGGCCGCAGGCGGTGACGTGGTGCACTTCGACGTGATGGACAACCACTACGTGCCCAATCTGACCATCGGTCCGATGGTGTGCGAAGCGCTGCGCAATTACGGTATTACCGCGCCGATTGACGTGCACCTGATGGTCAAACCGGTGGACCGCATCGTGCCTGATTTCGCCAAGGCCGGCGCGTCTTATATCTCTTTCCACCCCGAAGCTTCCGAGCATGTCGATCGCACCATTCAGCTGATCAAAGAGCACGGCTGTAAAGCCGGCCTGGTGTTCAACCCGGCCACGCCGCTGAGCTATCTCGACTACGTGATGGATAAAATCGACGTGATCCTGCTGATGTCGGTTAACCCGGGCTTCGGCGGCCAGTCGTTCATCCACGGCACCCTGGACAAGCTGCGCCAGGTGCGCAAGCTGATCGACGACAGCGGTCGCGACATCCGCCTGGAAGTCGACGGCGGGGTGAAGGTGGATAACATCGCCGAAATCGCCGCTGCGGGCGCCGATATGTTCGTCGCCGGTTCCGCCATCTTTGGCCAGCCGGACTACCGCAAGGTGATCGACGAGATGCGCAGCGAGTTGGCGAAGGTTTCCCATGGCTGATTTCGGCGCGATCCGCGCATTGGCCTTCGATCTGGACGGCACGCTGGTCGACAGCGCGCCGGGCCTGGCGGCCGCCATCGATATGGCGCTGGAAGAAGCGGGCCTGCCGCAAGCGGGTGAGGAGCGGGTTGGCACCTGGATCGGCAACGGCGCCGACGTGCTGGTGCAGCGCGCGCTGCGCTGGGCGGAAGCGGAAGGCACGCCGGAACAGTGCGGCCGGCTGCGTGAACGCTTCGACCATTTCTATGCGCAGACCGTCGACAGCGGCAGCCGCCTGTTCCCGCAGGTGCAAGAGACGCTGGCCCGACTGGCCGCGCACGGCTACCCGATGGCGCTGGTGACCAACAAGCCGACGCCGTTCGTGGCGCCGCTGCTGGCATCGTTGGGGATTGGCGACTATTTCTCGCTGGTGATCGGCGGCGACGACGTGACGGAAAAGAAACCGCACCCGGCGCCGTTGTATCTGGTGCTCGGCAAGCTTGGGCTGCGCGCGCATGAACTGCTGTTCGTCGGCGATTCACGCAACGATATTCAAGCCGCGCAGGGCGCCGGTTGCCCAAGCGTCGGTTTTACCTACGGTTATAACTACGGTGAATCGATAGCCCTGAGCCACCCCGATCGGGTGTTGGAGCGCTTCGCCGATTTGTTGCCCGCTCTTGGGCTGTCATCTTTAGAGAATCAGGAAATTTAAACATGAGTAAGCCCATCGTATTTAGCGGCGCGCAGCCGTCCGGCGAACTGACCATCGGCAACTACATGGGTGCGCTGCGTCAGTGGGTGCAGATGCAGGACGACTACGACTGCATCTACTGCATCGTCGATCTGCATGCCATCACCGTGCGCCAGGATGCCGAGAAACTGCGCAAGGCCACGCTGGATACGCTGGCGCTGTACCTGGCCTGCGGTATCGATCCGGAAAAAAGCACCATCTTCGTGCAGTCGCACGTGCCTGAGCACACGCAGCTGAGCTGGGTGCTGAACTGCTACACCTATTTCGGCGAACTGAGTCGCATGACGCAGTTCAAAGACAAATCCGCGCGCTACGCGGAGAACATCAACGCCGGGCTGTTCAGCTATCCGGTGCTGATGGCGGCGGATATCCTGCTGTATCAAACCAACCAGGTGCCGGTGGGCGAAGACCAGAAGCAGCACCTGGAACTGAGCCGCGACGTGGGGCAGCGTTTCAACGCGCTGTATGGCGACGTGTTCAAAGTGCCGGAGCCGTTTATTCCTAAATCCGGCGCGCGCGTGATGTCGCTGCAGGAACCGACCAAGAAGATGTCCAAGTCGGACGATAACCGCAACAACGTGATCGGCCTGCTGGAAGATCCGAAAGCGGTGACCAAGAAGATTAAGCGCGCAATGACCGACTCGGAAGAGCCGCCTGTCGTGCGTTACGACGTGGTCAACAAGGCGGGCGTCTCTAACCTGCTGGATATTCTCGCCGGCGTGACCGGCAAGAGCATCGCGCAGCTGGAAGCCGAGTTCGAAGGCCAGATGTACGGCCACCTGAAAGGCGCGGTGGCGGAAGCCGTCTCCGGCATGCTGGGTGAGCTGCAGGAGCGCTATCACCGCTTCCGTAACGACGAAGCCTATCTGCAGCAGGTGATGCGCGACGGCGCCGCCAAGGCCCGCGCACGCGCGCAGGAAACCCTGGCGAAGGTCTATCAGGCCGTTGGTTTCGTACCGCCGCAGGCGTAACGCCGGCGAAAATAAAAAAAGCGGCCACGGGCCGCTTTTTTTATGTCGGTATCACGCCATTTGCGCCAGGCTGACGGGTGATGCCTCGCTGGCGAACCAGTTGAGTTTGCTGCGCAGGCTGACCACGCTGCCGACGATGATCAGGCTGGGGCTGGCGGCCTGCAGTGACAGGGCGCCCAGTTGGCCGAGCTCGCCTTCGATCACCCGCTGGTGGCAGGAAGTGCCGTTTTCTACCAGCGCCACCGGCGTGGTGGCCGCCAATCCATTCACGATCAGCTGGCGCTGGATCTCCGCCGCCTGCGACAGCCCCATATAGAACACCAGCGTCTGTTGCCCGGCGGCCAGCGTCGCCCAGTCCAATCCGCCGTCGGCCTTGGCGTGGCCGGTCACCAGGCGCACGCTCTGCGCATGGTCGCGGTGGGTAAGCGGGATACCGCTGTAGGCGGAACAGCCGGAGGCGGCGGTGATGCCCGGCACCACCGAGAACGGCACGTTGGCGTCCGCCAGCGTCTCCAGCTCTTCGCCGCCGCGGCCGAAGATAAAGGGGTCGCCGCCTTTCAGGCGCACCACGCGTTTGCCTTGCTGCGCCTGCTGCAGCAGGATTTGGTTGATTTGCTCTTGCGGCACGCAGTGGTGGCCGGCGCGTTTGCCGACGAAGATGCGTTCGGCGTCGCGGCGCACCAGCGTCATGATCTCTTCGGAGACCAGCCGGTCGTAAACCACCACGTCGGCCTGCTGGATCTGCTGCAGCCCTTTCAGCGTCAGCAAGCCGGCATCGCCCGGCCCGGCGCCCACCAGCACCACTTCACCGCGATCTTCCGGCTGTTCGCTGAACAGCTGCTCGAGCTGGCGTTCGGCCAGCGTGGCGTCGTCGTTGGCCAGCGACTGCGCCAGCCGATCGTGGGCGAATAACCGTTCCCAGAAGCGACGGCGCGCGCCGAGGCTGCTGAAGCGTTGTTTTACCCGCTGCCGCAGCGAGCCGCCCAGCTGGGCCAGCTTGCCGAGGTGCTGCGGCAGCATCGCTTCCAGCTTCTCGCGCAGCAGCCGCGCCAGCACCGGCGCTTTGCCGCCGGAGGACACCGCCACCATGATCGGCGAACGATCGATGATTGACGGCATGATAAAGCTGGCGCGTTTCGGATCGTCCACCACGTTGCAGAACACCCGCTGCCGGTTGGCGCACTGATACACCAGTGCGTTGACCTCCAGCCGGTCGGTGGCGGCGATCACCAGCCATTTTTCCGCCAGCAGGGCCGGGCTGAATTCGCCTTCGGCCAGCGTCAACCGGCCTTCTTCCGCCCACAGGCGGAACTGCGGGGTGAAGTCCACGGCGTTGACGGTCAGCGCTGCGCCGGCGTCCAGCAGCAGGCGCGCCTTGCGTTCGGCGATCTCGCCGCCGCCCACCAGCAGGCAGGCTTTATGTTGCAGTTGGCAGAAAATCGGCAGGTAGTCCATCGGCACTCCTCGGGGTAATCAGTGTGGGGGCGAAATGCGCCCCCGAAAACTCAGGCGGTCTGACGTGCGGCGGCTTTCGCCGCCTGCGGGCGTTCGGCGCGCGGCGTGGCGTACCAATACCCCAGGCCCATCAGCACCGAGCCGGACAGGATATTGCCCAGCGTCACCCACAGCAGGTTGTGGCCGATGCCGGTGAGGGTATAGGCCTCGCTGTGGTTGCCGAACCAGGAGAGGGCGAACAGCGTCATGTTGGCGACGGAGTGTTCGTAACCCGAGGCGATAAAGGCCAGCAGGCACCACCAAATGGCGATGAACTTGGCGGCGCCTTCTACGCGGATCGCCATCCAAATCGCCAGGCAAACCAGCCAGTTGCACAGCACCCCCTTGAAGAACAGGACTTCGGCCGGCGCGGTGGTTTTCGCCAGCGCGGCGCTGTGCACCAGGCTGGTATCCACCGGCAGCAGGCTGCCGCCGCCGTAGTAATACATCAGCGCCACCAGCACCGAGCCGAGCAGGTTGCCGAGCCAGGTTTGCGGCAGCACCGCCCACATCTGGCTTTGGCGGATGGTGCCGGCCTTGACGCCGAGCGTCAGGAACATCGTATGGCCGGTGAACAGCTCGGAACCGGCGATGATCACCAGCGTCAGCGCGATGCCGAAGGTGGCGCCCATCACCAGCGGCCGCACGCTTGGGTCGACCAGGTTGCCGAGTGTGAAGATCAGGATGATGCCGAGGCCGACGTAGGCACCGGCCATCGCCGAGCTGATCCAGAAGCCGAGCGGGCTCTCCTTCGCCAGGCGGACGATGCGCGCCGCGTTGGCGGCGCATTTATTGATCGTGTCGGTAAACATGTTGCCTCCCGAAAGGTTATGCCGCGACTTGCACGATGCCGTCGACCACCCGGCTGGTGAAGCTGGCGACGGAACGGCTGTCGTCTTCCAGACAGTGGCCGTCGTACAGGCGGAAATGTTGTTTCTTCAGCGGGCTGGCGACCCACAGCTCGCCCTGATGCTCGGCGATGAGGCCGCGCGACAGCACGCTGGCCTGGGCGAACGGGTCGATATTGCTGATGGCGAACACCTGCTCGTCGGCATAGGGGCGGAACACCGCCACCTGCCGATCGCCGATCAGGGCGCACACGCCGGTGCCGGGCAGAATGTCGGCGACGGGACAAACGGTAATCCACTGGCTCATGCGTGGCTCTCCTCGGTATCGATCAGGGTGACGGGAATGCGCTCGTCCGGGCGCGCAGGGCGGTGCTGGTCGCGTTCGGCCACCACCTGCACATTCGGATCGCGCAGCGGGCTGTTGATGAAGTGGGCGAAGCGCAGCTGCGTTTCCGGATGCTCGACGGTCTCTTTCCACTCGCAAATCACCGCGTCGCGCAGGTGGGCGATCTCCGCTTCCAGTTGGTCGTTGATGCCGAGCTTGTCGTCGACGATCACCTTGCGCAGGTAGTCGATACCGCCTTCCAGGCTTTCCAGCCACACCGAGGTGCGCTGCAGTTTATCGGCGGTGCGGATATAGAACATCATGAAGCGGTCGAGATAGCGCACCAGCGTCTCGCGATCGAGGTCGGCGGCCAGCAGGTCGGCGTGGCGCGGTTTCATGCCGCCGTTGCCGCAGACGTACAGGTTCCAGCCGTTCTCGGTGGCGATGATGCCGACGTCCTTGCCCTGCGCTTCGGCGCATTCACGGGTGCAGCCCGAGACGCCGAACTTCATTTTGTGCGGGGTGCGGATGCCTTTGTAGCGATGTTCCAGCGTGACGCCGAAACCGACGCTGTCGCCGACGCCGTAGCGGCACCAGGTGCTGCCGACGCAGGTTTTCGCCATGCGCAGCGCCTTGGCGTAAGCGTGGCCGGTTTCAAAGCCGGCGGCGAGCAGCTTGCGCCAGATGGCCGGCAGATCGTCTTTCTGCGCGCCGAACATGCCGATGCGCTGCGAGCCGGTCATTTTGGTGTAGAGATTGTACTCCTTGGCGATCTGGCCAATGGCCAGCAGGCCGTCCGGGGTGATTTCGCCGCCGGCGGAGCGTGGGATCACCGAGTAGGTGCCGTCTTTCTGGATATTGCCGAGGAAGTTGTCGTTGGTATCCTGCAGCGGCGTATGCTGCGGCTTGAGGATGTATTCGTTCCAGCACGAGGCCAGCAGCGAGCCGACGGTGGGTTTACACACTTCGCAGCCGTAGCCTTTGCCGTATTTGGCCAGCAGCGCCTCGAACGACTTGATGCCTTCGACGCGGATCAGGTGGAACAGCTCCTGGCGCGAATAGGCGAAGTGTTCGCACAGGTGGTGGTTGACCTCGATGCCTTGCTTGCTCAGCTCGGCGTTCAGCACTTGGGTGAGCAGCGGGATGCAGCCGCCGCAGCCGGTGCCGGCCTTGGTTTCGGCCTTCAGCGCCGCTACGGTGTGGCAGCCTTTGTTGACTGCCTGGATGATGTCACCTTTGCTGACGTCGAAGCAGGAGCAGATCTGCGCGCTTTCCGGCAGCGAATCCACGCCGATGGCCGGTTTGCTGCCCGCGTGGGCCGGCAGGATCAGGCCGTCCGGGTTTTCCGGCAGTTCGATGTCGTTCAACGCCAGCTGCAGCAGGTTGCCATAATCGCTGGTGTCGCCCACCAGCACCGCGCCGAGCAGGGTTTTGTTGTCGGCGCTGACCACGATGCGTTTGTAGACTTCTTTGCTTTCATCCAGATAAACGTAGCTGCGGGCGCCCTCGGTGCGGCCGTGGGCATCGCCGATGCCGCCGACGTCTACGCCCAGCAGCTTCAGCTTGGCGCTCATGTCGGCGCCCTGGAAGCCGTTTTCGCGGCCCAGCAGGTGATCGACGGCCACCTGCGCCATTTTGTACCCCGGCGCCACCAGGCCGAAGGTGCGATCGCGCCAGGCGGCGCACTCACCGATGGCGTACACGTCCGGATCCGACGTCTGGCAGCTGTCGTTGATGGCGATGCCGCCGCGGCGGCCAATCTCCAGCCCGCACTGACGCGCCAGCTTGTCCTGGGCGCGGATGCCGGTGGAGAACACGATGAAATCCACTTCCAGCAGGCTACCGTCGGCGAAATGCATGGTTTTGCGCGCCGTGCCGCCGCCGTTGACGATCTCCTGGGTATTTTTGCCGGTGTGTACCTTGACGCCCATGCGCTCGATCTTACGGCGCAGCTGATCACCGCCCATCGGGTCGAGCTGTTCGGCCATCAGCACCGGAGCGAACTCGATCACGTGCGTTTCCACCCCCAAGCTTTTCAGCGCGCCGGCGGCTTCCAGCCCCAACAGTCCGCCGCCGACTACCGCACCGCGTTTGCTGCGGCGCGCGCAGGCTTCGATGGCGTTCAGATCTTCGATGGTGCGGTAAACGAAGCAGTCCTGGCTATCCGAGCCTTTAATCGGCGGGATCCACGGATAGGAGCCGGTGGCCATGATCAGCTTGTCGTAATAGACGGTGCGGCCGGTGTTGGAGTGGATCACCTTCTCGTCGCGATTGATGGTGATAGCGCGCTCGCCGACCAGCACCTTCACGCCGTGTTTTTCGTAAAAGCCTTCGCGCACCAGCGACAGCTCTTCGGCGGTGTGGTGCGAGAAGTAGGAGGAAAGGTGCACGCGATCGTAAGCGATGCGTGGCTCTTCGCAAAATACGGTGATTTCGAACTGGTCTTTGTCTGCTTTATCCAACAGATCTTCGATGAACCGGTGGCCGACCATGCCATTGCCGACGACGGCAAGTTTGACTCTGCTCATTATTGCCTCAAAATTCTGGTTTCCTAGGCTTACCTTATCTCTCCCGATGGGCAATTTATTGATGCAAATCAATCACACCCTTATATACCTCTAACGTGGTATATGGATGATTTTTCACGTTTTTTGATAAGTTGCGGATTTTATTCACCTTTAGCTGAAGCGAGTCAGTTTGCATGCAAATTACCCCACAGGGAGTAAACACAGGGGGTAGGCAGGCAACGGCGACTTTGTCAGCGCGATCCGCTGCCAGTATGATGAAGAAAACCAGCGCAACGGCAGAGGTGAAGGGTGGCGAAACGTCCATTGAAGTTTATCGACAACCTGCGTTTAAGCGGGCATGAAGGGTTGTGGCAACTGGCGATCGAACAGGGGCGCATCGCGCATCTGGTGCCGCAGCCGGAAGGGCAGGAGTGGCGCAGCGACGTGTTGGATGCGCAGGGCGGGCTGGCGTTGCCGGCGTTCGTCGAACCACATATCCACCTGGATACCACGCAAACCGCCGGTCAGCCGGCCTGGAACCAGTCCGGCACGCTGTTCGAGGGCATTGAGCGCTGGGCCGAACGTAAAGCGTTGCTGACCCATGAAGACGTCAAACAGCGCGCCTGGCAAACGCTCAAGTGGCAGATCGCCAACGGCGTGCAGTATGTGCGCACCCACGTCGACGTTTCCGATCCCACGCTGACCGCGCTGCGTGCCATGCTGGAGGTGAAGCAGGAGGTGGCGCCCTGGGTGACGCTGCAGATCGTCGCCTTCCCGCAGGAGGGAATCCTTTCCTATCCTAACGGCGAAGCGCTGCTTGAAGAGGCGCTGCGGCTGGGGGCCGACGTGGTGGGTGCCATTCCGCACTTCGAATTCACCCGCGAATACGGCGTGGAGTCGCTGCATAAGGCGTTCGCGCTGGCGCAAAAATACGATCGGCTGGTGGACGTGCACTGCGATGAAATCGACGACGAGCAATCGCGCTTCGTCGAGACCGTGGCGGCGCTGGCGTTGAAGCTGGAGATGGGGGCGAAAGTCACCGCCAGCCACACCACGGCGATGCACTCTTACAACGGCGCTTACGCCTCGCGGCTGTTCCGCCTGCTGAAAATGTCCGGCATCAACTTCGTCGCCAACCCGCTGGTGAATATTCACCTGCAGGGGCGTTTCGACAGCTACCCGAAACGGCGCGGCGTGACGCGGGTGAAGGAGATGCTGGAGGCAGAGATCAACGTCTGCTTCGGCCATGACGACGTGTTCGATCCCTGGTACCCGCTCGGCACCGCCAACATGCTGCAGGTGCTGCATATGGGGCTGCACGTGTGCCAGCTGATGGGCTATGGCCAGATCGACGATGGGTTGAAGCTGATCACCCACCACAGCGCGCGCACCCTTAACCTGAGCGACTACGGCCTGGCGGCCGGCAACAGCGCCAACCTGGTGATCCTGCCGGCGGAAAGCGGCTTCGACGCAGTGCGCCGCCAGACGCCGGTGCGTTATTCGATTCGCCAGGGAGCGGTGATCGCCGAAACGCGGCCGGCGGAAACCACGCTGCATTTGCAGCAGGATGAGACGGTGGATTTTCGGCGCTAAGGCGCAAAAAAAGGGCGCCTTGCGGGCGCCCTTGATGTATTTGATGCGAAGACGTTAGTGCGTCACGTGACCGTGGCTGCGGTGCTTGGTCACGAAGCCCAGCAGCAGACACATCACGAACACCGCCAGGTACAGGCCGTTGGCGGTGGTTAGCGCTGCGTGCGCGCCGCCTTTCGCCACGATCGGGCCGGTGACAACGAAGGTCAGCATGGTGCCGATGGTGCCGCAGGTCAGGATAAAGTTGACCAGCTTCGGTGAGGAGACCTTGGTCTGCAGCGAGCCGAGGGTGATCAGCGTGGTGTAGATGGCGCTGGAAACGAAGCCCAGGGCCATGATGTAGTAGCCCAGGTGCTCCGGGTTGTCGGTGCTGACGAACAGGTACATCGCGCCGGTAGCCAATGCGGCCAGCACGGTAACGATGCGCTGCAGATCGAAGAAGCGCAGGATGAAGCTGAACACCCACATGCCGACCATGTAAGAGGTCCAGAAGTCGCTCACCAGCTTACCGGCCTGGCCGATGTCCATGTTGAACGACTTGGTGGCGTACTCAGGCACCCACTGAATGAAGCCCAGCTGGCCGAGGATGTAGCACAGTGCGGCGATCGACAGGAACAGCACGCCGATGCCCCATTTTTCTTTTTCGACCGGCTGACCGGCGTCGGCGCCTTTCTTGCCCAGCACCGGGAATTCGGAGCACAGGGTCAGCACGAAGATCCCCACGTACAGCAGGCCGATGCAGGCATAAACCCAGTACCAGCCGATGTGGCGAGCCAGCAGCATCGCGGCGACGATCGGGAAGATCATCCCGGCCATGCTGAAGAAGGAGTCGGTGAACAACAGGCGTGAACCGCGCTGGCGGCCGGCATACATGTGCGTGATCAGGAAGGTGCCTATCGACATGGTGATACCGCTAACCACGCCGAGGATAAACATGCACAGCGAGAACATGGTCAGGCTCTTGCCGAGCATCAGCCCTGCGACCGCCAGCACCATCAGGACAAAGCCGAAGATCAGCTGACGCTTCAGCGGGATGATTTCCATCAGCCAGGCATTGAGGAAGATCGAAATCAAAATACCGGCGTTGAGGAAAGTAAAGGTGTTACTCATGCTGGAAACCGGCAGGTTAAAGTACTCTGCAATGTTTCCCATCACCATCCCTGTGACGATCACTAAAGCACCGGTCAGCGCGTACGAAAAGAAGCTGATCCAGGTAAGCCGTATGCGGTTACTGTCATTCATTGTATAGGCCTGAATATGTCTGTTAGAGGTTTTAAAGCTGGCATAAGGCCGCTGGCTTTTCCTGACAAACGCAGAAAAAAGTCCCGATCAGGCCACCAGGGGGCGGATCCTAGCACAGACAACGGGATTTTTTGTGATGGCTGTCGATTTTTTGATGTAACCCATGAAGGGGTGATGCGCATTATTGTGATCTATTTGCGTACCGTCACAATGGAATCACGGTTGACTATCGTCGGCTCAAACCGGTGCGCCGGGGTGGCGGGGTCGATCAGCCTGCGCGCCGCGTATTGGGCCATCTCGCTGATGGGAAAATGGACGCTGCTCAACGCCGGGCGCACGAAAGGCGCGCGTTCGCCGCTGTCGTAGCAGATCAAGGAGATATCCTGCGGTACCCGCAGGCGGTGCTCGTTGATCGCCAGCAGCGCGCCGATCGCCATCTCTTCGTTGCAGCAGTAGATGGCGCTGGGCCGCGCGGCTTGCTGCAGCAGTCGATCGGCGCAGCGGTAACCGCTTTCCAGATCGTAGACGCCCTCCAGGCAGGCCACCGGTTCGATATTCGCCGCCTGCATTGCCTCTTCAAACCCCTGCAGCCGCAGGCGGCTCGACGGGCGTTCACGCGGGCCGCTGATGCAGGCGATGCGCCGGTGCCCGGCATCGAGCAGTTGCTGCGTCGCCATGCGGCTGGCGAGCGGGTGATCGAAGGTGACACAGCGGGCTTCCAGCCCCGGTACCAGACGATCGAGCAACACGAAATCACGTTGTTCCGCCGCCAATTGGCGCAGCCGATCGTCGCTGAGAAAACGCACGTGCAGGATCACGCCGTCGCAGCGCAGGCTAAATAGCCGCTGTATCGCCTGCCATTCGTTTTCGGCGCTGTTGCGGCCCTGGGTCACCAGCAGCTGTTTGCCGTGGGATTCGGCCTCGGTCTGCACGAAGTCCATCAGCGCGCCGAAGAAGCCGCCGCGGTACGACGTGGTGACCAGTCCGAGGGTATTGCTGTGGCTGGAGGCGAGCGCGCGGGCCGCCGGGTTGGGGGTATAACCGAGCTGGGCGACGGCGCGTTCAACCTTCTCGCGGGTCGGCGCCTTGACGTTGCTGTCGCCGTTCACCACGCGCGATACGGTGGCGCGCGAAACGCCCGCCAGCGCCGCGACATCTTCCAGTGTCACCATCGTCCCACTCCTGAATTACGGCTAAAAAAATGGGTTCGGCGCGCCGAACCCCTGTCTGGCTGCGTATAGCCGCTTACCTGAACTGCGGCAAGTACGGCGCGTTTATCGTCAACACCTCGTCCAGCAGCGGCTGCGCCAGGTTGGCGTTGCCCACTAACGGGTTGGCGATCAGCGCCAGCAACCCGCTGCGGCGATCGCCGTGCACCGCGGCTTCGATGGTTAGACGTTCGTAGGCTTTCACCTGCTGCGTCAGGGCCTGCATCGGCTCCGGCAGCGGGCCGAAGGTCAGCGGGTGTGCGCCCTGGGCATCGACGATACAGTTGATTTCTATCACAGCATCGTCCGGCAGGCCATGGATTGCGCCGCGGTTTGCGGTGTTGACCACTAATTGCGTGCCGAGATTATTATGGATAGCACGAATCAGCTCCAGCGCAACTTCGGAATAGAAAGAACCGCCGCGGAAGCTGAGCTGCTCCGGTTTCGTGTTTAACTGCGGATCGGCATACAGCTCGAACAGCTCTTTTTCTACCTGCATCACCTGCTCGGCGCGGGTGCCGCGCTCGCCGGCGGCGGCCATCTCTTCCGCCAGCATCTCGCGGGTCTGGTAAAAATAGCGGTGGTACGGGCAGGGGATCGCGCCGAGCGCGCGCAGGAAGTCCGGCTGCCAGGGCTCTTCCTTGATGTTGTTCATGGTCAGCGCCGCACCGTCGCACAGCATGTCGATCACCTTGGCGGTGACGTCGCGCCCCAGGTGCGTGACCTGATGCACCCAGACCATGTGGTTCAGGCCGGCGAACTGCAGCTGTACGTCGGCGTAAGGCGCCTGCAGCATGTTGGCGATCATGTGATGCATGCTGATCGGCACGTTGCACAGGCCGATGATCTTCGCTTTGGTAAAGCGAGACACCGCCTCGGTGACGATGCCGGCCGGGTTGGTGAAGTTGATGATCCAGGCGTCGGGTGCCAGCTTTTCCACCCGGCGAGCGATATCCAGCATCACCGGGATGGTGCGCAGCGCTTTGGCGAAGCCGCCGACGCCGGTGGTCTCCTGGCCGAGCAGCTGATATTTCAGGCCCAGCCGTTCATCGGCGGCGCGTGCCGGCAGTTGCCCGACGCGGAACTGGGTCAGCACGAAAGCGGCGTCGCGAATGGCGTCGTCCAGCGCGAAGTGCACGCTGACCTTCACCTGCTCCAGCCCGTGGCACGCCAGCATGCGGCGGGTCAGGGCGGCGATGGTTTCCACTTTTTGCCGGCCCGGTTCGACGTCCACCAGTGCCAGTTCGGTGACCGGCAGCTCCTCGATGCGCTGGATCAGCCCGTCCACCAGTTCGGGGGTGTAGCTGCTGCCGCCGCCGATCACGGCGATTTTGAGCGTGCTCATGGGCGGCCCTCCGTCTGCGACTGACGGCGATAGAGCTCGATCATGTCGTCGGCCAGATCCTGGATCACCATGGCGTTCATCAGATGGTCCTGCGCATGCACGGTGATCAGGTTGATCGCCAGCTTGCCGCAGCCTTCGTCCAGGCCGATCAGCTCGGTCTGGATCAGGTGCGCCTTCTTCACCCATTCTTTGGATTCGGCCATGTGCTTGGCCGCGGCGGCGAAGTCGCCGGCGCGCGCTTGCCGCAGCGCCATCAACGCATTGCTGCGCGCGCTGCCGGAGAACACCAGCAGTTCCATGATGGTGCTTTCAAACTCGGGGCTGACTTCAGTCATCAATTCACTCACGTCATTTCTCCAGGGGTTGCGCGGCGACGCCGCCGTGGGATGCTTCAGTATCCGTTCTTTTTATAATGAGAGCGCTCTCATTTAAATAGAGTAACGACAATGCGTGTGCAAACTGGGAGGCAGATCGCAAAAACCGACCCAGGGTGGCGCGGGGCAAAAAATGCGTGATGCGGTTGGCAAAAAAGTCTTCTGCGCCCATACTTTCCGCAGCAAAATTCAGGGCCGCCTAGGATATGTCCCGTAATTGGGTAAATATAGGTAAATGGCTGGCACTTGCCGATACAGCTCTTTAGAATCAAAGCGCTTTTCCGTTGTTTGTCTCTCAGAGAAAGGACCCGTTAATGTTCAAACGTACTTTAGTGACCTTCGTCGCGCTGTGTTCCCTGACCGCAGTGGCGCCAGCCGCACTCGCCGCCGGTGAGACCCACGTCATGCTGACGACCTCGGCGGGGAATATCGAGTTGGCGCTCGACAGCCAGAAGGCACCGGTTTCCAGCCAGAACTTCGTCGACTACGTGAACAGCGGGTACTACAACAACACCATCTTCCACCGCGTGATCCCGGGCTTTATGATCCAGGGCGGCGGTTTCACCGCTGACATGCAGCAAAAATCCACCAAGGCGCCGATCAAGAACGAAGCCGACAACGGCTTGCGCAACCTGCGCGGCACCATCTCGATGGCGCGCACCGCCGACAAGGACAGCGCCACCAGCCAGTTCTTCCTGAACGTGGCGGATAACGCCTTCCTGGATCACGGCCAGCGTGACTTCGGCTACGCGGTGTTCGGCAAAGTGGTGAAAGGCATGGACGTGGTGGACAAAATTGCCCAGGTGCCGACCGGCAACGTCGGCCCTTACCAGAATGTGCCGACCAAACCGGTGGTGATTCTGTCGGCCAAGGTACTGCCGTAAGTTTTTTGGCCGATCCCGCCGGGGTCGGCCGCTCCTTCCTCCCGAAGCCTTGCCTTCATCACTGTTTTCTCCTGCGCCCCATGCTCTAATCGGCAGACAATAATCAGACCGGAAATCCGGCGTTCGCCCTTTGTTGTCTCTGGATGAGTTGCTGCCATGTATGAATTTAACCAGGTGCTGTTGCTGCTGCAGCAGATGTGCGTCTATCTCGTTATCGCCTATCTGCTGAGCAAAACCCCGCTGTTCATCCCGCTGATGCAGGTGACCATCCGCCTGCCGCACAAGCTGCTGTGCTACGTGATCTTCTCGGTGTTCTGCATCATGGGCACCTATTTCGGGCTGCACATTCAGGATTCGATCGCCAACACCCGCGCGATAGGCGCGGTCCTGGGCGGTCTGCTGGGCGGGCCGTCGGTGGGCTTTCTGGTCGGGCTGACCGGTGGCCTGCACCGGTATACGCTCGGCGGCATGACCGATGTGGCCTGCGCGATTTCCACGGTGTCGGAAGGCCTGGTCGGCGGCATTGTGCACAGCATCGCCATGCGCCGGGGGCGCATCGAGCTGCTGTTCAATCCGCTGTTCGTCGGCGGCGTGGCGCTGGTGGCGGAAGTGCTACAGATGGCGATCATCCTGGCGGTAGCGCGCCCTTACGACGAAGCGTTGCAGCTGGTGGAGCACATCGCGCTGCCGATGATGATCGCCAATACCGTCGGCGCGGCGATGTTCATGCAAATCCTGCTGGATAGGCGCGCGATGTTCGAAAAATACACCAGCGCCTTCTCTTCCAAGGCGCTGAAGATAGCCGAGCGCACCGAGGGCATCCTGCGGCAGGGGTTCGATCAGGAGAACAGCATGAAGGTCGCCCGGGTGATCTATCAGGAGCTGGGCATCGGCGCGGTGGCGATCACCGATCGCGACAAGCTGCTGGCGTTTATCGGCATCGGCGACGATCATCACCTGCCGGGCACGCCGATCGCCTCGGTGCATTCGCATCGCGCCATCGACAACAACGAGGTGGTGTACGCCGACGGTAATCAGCTCTCTTATTGCTGCTCGATCAACCCGGCCTGCAAGCTGGGTTCGACGCTGGTGATCCCGCTGCGCGGCGAAAACCAGCGGGTGATCGGTACCATCAAACTGTACGAACCGAAAAGCCAGCTGTTCAGCACCATCAACCGTACGCTGGGCGAAGGCATCGCCAGCCTGCTGTCGGCGCAGATCATGGCCGGACAGTACGAGCGCCACAAGCAGCTGCTGGCGCAGTCGGAGATCAAGCTGCTGCATGCGCAGGTCAATCCGCATTTCCTGTTCAATGCCTTGAATACCCTGGTGGCGGTGATCCGCCGCGATGGTGAGCGTGCCTGCGATCTGGTGCAGTCCCTCTCGACCTTCTTTCGTAAAAACCTCAAACGCTCGGATGACGAAGTCAGCCTGGCGGATGAGATTGAACACGTGAACGCCTACCTGCAGATCGAGAAAGCGCGCTTCGCCGATCGGCTGGAGATCGCGGTATCGCTGCCGGAGGCGTTGTTGGCGGTGCGGCTGCCGGCGTTCTCGCTGCAGCCAATCGTCGAAAACGCCATCAAGCATGGCACCTCGCATCTGTTGGGCGTGGGTCGCATCGAAATCGGCGCCTGCTGCGAAGGCGAGCATCTGCTGCTGCAGGTGACGGACAACGCCGGGCTGTTCCAGCCGAAACCGAACTGCAGCGGGCTGGGGATGAATCTGGTGGATAAACGCATTCGCGTGCGCTACGGCGAAGGCTATGGCGTGCAGGTGGATTGCCGGCCGGACGCCTACACCCGCATTACGCTCAATGTCCCCATGGAGAGGGCCGCCTGATGTTAAACGCACTGATTGTTGACGATGAACCTTCCGCCCGCGATAACCTGCGCCATCTGCTGGAGGCCGAGGCGGAGATCGCGATTATCGGCGAATGCGCCAACGCCATCGAAGCCATCAGCCAGATCCACCGGCTGCAGCCGGACGTGGTGTTTCTCGATATCCAGATGCCGCGCATCAGCGGGCTGGAAATGGTCGGCATGCTGGATCCCAACCGCATGCCGCACATCGTGTTTCTGACCGCCTACGACGAATACGCGGTGCAGGCGTTCGAGGAGCATGCCTTCGACTATCTGCTGAAGCCGGCGGAGCCGAAGCGGCTGAGCAAGACGCTGCAACGCCTGCGGCAGCGCAGTGCACCGCAGGACGTGGCGGCGCTGGAAGAGAGCGCCGGTTACCTGAAATACATTCCCTGCACCGGCCACAGCCGCATCTACCTGCTGCGGTTCGACGAAGTGCTGGCGATCCGTTCCAAACTGAGCGGGGTCTTCGTGGTGCGCAGCGACGGCATGGAGTGTTTCACCGAGCTGACGCTGCGCACGCTGGAAAGCCGTACGCCGCTGGTGCGCTGCCATCGGCAGTATCTGGTCAACCTGGAACAGGTGCGCGAGATCCGCTTCGAAGAGGGCGGCGCAGCGGAGATGATCATGTCGGCCGGCGATCCTGTACCGGTCAGCCGACGCTATTTGAAGGCGCTGAAAGAGCAACTGGGGCTGCGGGGATAACTATGCCGGCGGCCACCGGCGGCGAGTATGCACAATGGCCAATACGATGATGCGCTGAGCCGCCCATTCATAGACCAGCAGATAGGACGGTGAGATGACCAGCTCGCGCGTGCCGGCTATCCGACCCGTTTTCCCGCTGGCGGGATGATGCACGAGGCGTGCCGCCGCGTCAGCGATTTTTGCATCATTTTCTGCGGCGGCGGCCGGATTTTTAAGTTCCAACCATTCATAAATCGCCAGACGATCGGCGATGGCGGGTTCCGTCCATGTCAGTTTCACAAAAGTCCTTTTGTGTTTTATTGCGTTGATTTCGCTCTGCGTTCGGCGAAATAAGCGGCCACCTCTTCATCGTCGGCGAACTTGCCTTCACGCAACGCCTTGCGGCTCACCTCGACCTTTTCCTTCAACCACTGGTCGTACTCTTTCTGCTGCGCCTGGCGGCTGACAAACTCGCGCATGAAATCTCGCAGCAGTTGCGAAGCCGTGCGATCGGCGGCCTTTGCCGCGCTGGCGAAAGCAGTTTTTAACTCTTCATCCACGCGAATTACCACGGTAGATTCAGACATGGTATTTACCTCGTATATACAGCGTAATGGTCACTATAGCACTGGTGCTATATTGTTCAAACAAAGACGCTCTGACGCTAAGCGCAATCTGAATTCATCAGGCTCCGACGGCGCCCATTTTGTTTGTCCTTGACGGGGTTACGCGGCGCTTATAGCTTTATTGCATCAACAGGCGCGTTTCGCGCTGCGTCAGCGTCAAAGGAACAGAAAATGAGTGAACCACGGATTATCGCCAAAGCGATGAAAGACGGAAAACCGGAGCAGGATCTGGTGATTTTGCCGGCGTTGGCCAACCGCCACGGGCTGATCACCGGGGCAACCGGCACCGGCAAGACGGTGACGCTGCAGAAAATGGCCGAACAGTTCTCGCGCATCGGCGTGCCGGTGTTCCTGTCCGACGTGAAGGGCGATCTGTCAGGCATCGGCGCCGAGGGCGTGCCTTCCGAGAAACTGCAGGCGCGCCTGGCGGCGATCGGCGTCACCGACTGGCAGCCGCAGGCCTGCACCATTATCCCGTGGGATATTTACGGCGAAAAGGGCCACCCGATCCGCGCCACGATTTCCGATCTCGGGCCGCTGTTGCTGGGGCGCCTGTTGGATCTGAACGAGGTGCAAAGCGGCGTGCTGCAGCTGGTGTTCAAGATCGCCGATGACAATGCGCTGCTGTTGCTGGACATGAAGGACCTGCGCGCCATGGTGCAGTTCGTCGGCGACAACGCCAAACAATTCCAGACCCAGTACGGCAATATCTCTGCCGCGTCGATCGGCGCCATCCAGCGTGGGTTGCTGACGCTGGAAGAGCAGGGGGCCAACCAGTTCTTCGGCGAGCCGATGCTGGACATCAACGATCTGATGAAAACCGACGCCAACGGTCACGGCGTGATCAACCTGCTGGCGGCGGACAAGCTGATCAATCAGCCGAAGCTGTATTCGGTATTCCTGCTGTGGCTGCTGGCCGAGCTGTTTGAGCACTTGCCGGAAGTGGGCGATCCTGAACAGCCGAAGCTGGTGTTCTTCTTCGATGAGGCGCACCTGCTGTTCAACGATGCGCCGGCGGCGCTGTTGACCAAGATCGAACAGGTGGTGCGTCTGATCCGCTCCAAAGGCGTCGGCATTTACTTCGTCACCCAGAACCCGTTGGACATTCCGGACAGCGTGCTGGGCCAGCTGGGCAACCGCGTACAGCATGCGCTGCGCGCCTTTACCCCGCGCGATCAGAAGGCGGTGAAGACGGCGGCGCAAACCCTGCGCGCCAATCCGGCCTTCGATGCCGAAACGGCGATCACCGAGCTGGGTGTGGGCGAAGCGCTGGTGTCATTCCTCGACGAGAAGGGCCGGCCTAACGTGGTGGAGCGGGCGATGGTGATCGCGCCGGAATCCAAAATGGGCATGCTCGGTGCGGAAGGGCTGAACAGCGCGATCAACAAGTCGCCGCTGTATGGCCGCTATGAGGATATGATCGACCGCGAATCCGCCTACGAGAAGCTGTCGTCGGGCGGCTTCGCCACCGTCGGCACCCCGCAGCAGGGGCAGCAACCGCAGGCGCAACAGCAACAACAGCAGGCGGGCGGCGGCCTGATGGACGGCCTGAACGAGCTGCTGTTCGGTTCCACCGGCCCGCGCGGCGGCAAGCGCGACGGCATCGTCCAGACCGCCGCCAAGAGCATGGCGCGCGATCTCGGCCGCCAGATCCTGCGCGGCGTGCTGGGGTCGATCACCGGCGGCCGTAAAAAGTAAGCGGAAATTATCGTCGGCAGCGGCGGGTTAAATCAGTACACTGTGGCGGCATTTTTCTCTGCCGGACCTAACATGCTGCTGCTGATCGATAACTACGACTCCTTTACCTATAACCTTTACCAGTACTTCTGCGAATTGGGCGCCGAGGTGCTGGTGAAGCGCAACGATGAGCTGCAGCTGGCCGATATCGAGCGGCTGGCGCCGCAGCATCTGGTGATTTCCCCTGGCCCCTGTACCCCGAACGAAGCGGGTATCTCGCTGGCCGCCATTCGTCATTTCGCCGGCAAGCTGCCGATCCTCGGCGTGTGCCTGGGGCACCAGGCGCTGGGGCAGGCGTTCGGCGCCGAGGTGGTGCGCGCCCGCGCGGTGATGCACGGCAAAACCTCGGCGATTCGTCACCTGGGCGTCGGCGTGTTTCGCGGCTTGAGCGATCCGCTGACCGTGACCCGCTATCACTCGCTGGTGCTGAAAGCCGATACGCTGCCGGACTGCTTTGAAGTGACCGCCTGGAGCGAGCGCGACGGCGTGCGCGACGAGATCATGGGCATCCGCCACCGCACTTTGGCGCTGGAAGGCGTGCAGTTCCATCCGGAAAGCGTGCTCAGCGAGCAGGGCCACCAGCTGCTGGATAATTTCCTCAAGCGTTAATTCCGGTGCGTTTTTTTCGCCCGTCAGGCGTTTTGCGTTTGCGCTTGATTGGTTTTTTATGCATATTTCGTGATTATGTTTTCAATCTGACATTACGATAGCGCTGAAAAACTTTCAGGGTGGAGCCGAAAATGACTGAAAAATCCGCAGTGAGCCGCAGTACCTTTGACCAGGTGATCCTGCCTGTTTATGCGCCTGCCCAGTTTGTGCCGGTGCGCGGCCAAGGCAGCCGGGTCTGGGATCAGCAGGGAAAAGAGTACATCGATTTTTCCGGCGGCATCGCGGTGACGGCGCTGGGGCACTGCCATCCGGCGCTGGTCGAGGCGCTCAAACGCCAGGGCGAAACCCTGTGGCATACCAGCAACGTCTTCACCAATGAGCCTGCGCTGCGCCTGGCAAGCAAACTGATCGACGCTACCTTCGCCGATCGGGTGTTCTTCGCCAACTCCGGCGCTGAGGCCAACGAGGCGGCGTTCAAACTGGCGCGTCATTACGCCATCACCCGCCACAGCCCGTACAAAACTAAAATCATCGCTTTCTATAACGCGTTTCACGGCCGCACGCTATTCACCGTGTCGGTGGGCGGGCAGGCTAAATACTCCGACGGGTTCGGGCCGAAGCCGGCCGACATCGTGCACGTGCCGTTCAACGATTTGGCGGCGGTGAAGGCGGTGATGGACGACCACACCTGCGCGGTGGTGATGGAGCCGATTCAGGGCGAGGGCGGTATTACGCCGGTCGACGCCGGCTTCCTCAAAGGCGTGCGCGAGCTGTGCGACCAACATCAGGCGCTGTTGGTGTTCGACGAAGTGCAAAGCGGCATGGGGCGCAGCGGCAAACTGTTCGCCTATATGCATTATGGCGTGACGCCGGACATTCTCACCACCGCCAAGGCGCTGGGCGGCGGTTTCCCGGTCAGCGCCATGCTGACCACCGAAGACATTGCGTCGGTGATGCAGGTGGGCACCCACGGCACCACCTACGGCGGCAACCCGCTGGCCTGCGCGGTGGCGGAGGCGGCGCTGGACGTGATCAATACGCCGGAGGTGCTGAGCGGCATTGAGCAGCGTCATGTGCTGTATGTGCAGGCTTTGCAGCATATCGGCGATAAATACGGTATTTTCACCGCGATTCGCGGCATGGGGCTACTGATTGGCGCCGAGCTGACGCCGCATTATCACGGCAGGGCGCGCGACTTCCTCACCGCCGCCGCCGCGCGTGGGTTGATGATCCTCAACGCCGGGCCGAACGTGATCCGCTTCGCGCCGTCGCTGGTGGTGGAGCTGCAGGATATCGAAGCCGGCATGGCGCTGTTCGAGCTGGCGGTGCAGGATGTGATCAACGCCTGAAGCCCGCGCGGCATATAACGGGGCGCGGCATGCCGCGCCCTTATTGATCGCGCAGTTTGCGCTTGAGCCAGATGCCGTGGTGCGGGCGCTGGCGCCAGGCCAGCGACGAAATGGTGTGCATCACGCTCAGGTGCGACAAAATGCGCCGCAGATGGCGCTCCATCTCGGTAACGGGCATGTCCGGATGCAGATCCGGCGGCTGCATGATGCCGCTGTTGCCGCTGCTCGGGCCGTCGTATTCCAACCGCTGCTGGCAGCTTTGCAGCGCGATTTCACAGGTCTGCAGATACTCTTCCGCCAGTTTCGGCGTCAGCATGTAGTGCTCGCGTGCCAGAATGGTCATGGCGTTCAGGTGTTCGACGATGAACTGGCTGTGAGTGACCCACAGCCGCATGTCCGCCAGATAGTTTGACGCGAACCCCGGCTCTTGCATCGCCTGATTGAGCGAGGTGAACAGCGCGTTGTGTGCCTGGTTGACCTGCATGCGGGTATAGGCCAACGCGGTGGCGTCCGGTTCCGGTTGCTTCAGCATCAGCCGCAGCGCGGCTTGATCGTTCTCCAGCGCCTGATGGGCATTCTTGCGCAGCAGCCCGCTTTGCCACTGCGGCCACAGCCAAATGGTGCCGCCGAACGCCAGCACGCAGCCGATCAGCGTATCGATCAGGCGCGGTACCAGAAAATGCGAGCCGTTCAGCGCCAGCAGCTGCAGGGTGTAAACCGCCGTGACCGTAAAGCCAATCACCGACAGCCCGTAGTTCTTGCGCGAAACCAGGTAGGCCAGCAGTGTGATCACCAGCATGATGCTCAGCGTTTCTCCCTCCGGCAACTGCAGCTGCAGCAGCCCGGCTGCCAGCAATAGCCCGGCAATCGTGCCCAGCGCACGGTGCTGAATACGCACCCGGGTGGCGTTATACCCGTTTTGGCTCACCAGCATGATGGTGAGCAGGATCCAGTAAGGCTTCGGCAGGTTGAATACCGTACCCAGGCTGCTGCCGACCGCCAGCGTTACGCCCAGCCGCGCGGCGTTGCGCAGGGCGGTGGATTTGAACGACAGATAGCTGACTAGCGCCGGCCAAAACGGCAGGCGGTGCTGGCCGGGCATCAGGTCGCGGCGGTACAGCGGATGCTGGGTGCGCAGCAGGCGGGCGATGCGGCTGAAGTGGTAATAACAAAACTGGCCGACCGGATTATCGGGATGCTGCGCCGCCATTTTTTCCAGCGCCGCCAGCTCGTGGGTCATGGAGAAGCGCTTCGAATGTTGATGATAGAGAATATCGTGCGCCACCACGCGCAGCCGGCCGGCGATCACCTGAGCATTGCGGCGAATGATCGCTTCGGCCTGGCTCTGCTCCACCAGTTTTTGCACCTCTTCCGGCAGATGCAGGCTGACGGTGATGTGCTCCTGCAGGTCCATCGCCACCTGAAAGGCGCGCTGCAGGCGCTTTTGCTCGAGATTGTTGGCGTGCGGCAGGAAATTAAGCTGTTGGTACAACAGGCTGATCAGGTCCATCACCTTTTGCTGGCGCACCAGCAGCGGCGGCAGCGCGGTCTGCGGATCGGTGTGCTGGGTCAGCAGCGAGTATTTGGCTTCGAAATAGTCCGCCAGTTCCAGGTAGAGCTGGCTCAGCGTCTCGCGCATCGGCTGCTCTTTCCACAGCTTGAACCAGAACCAGGTGAATAAGCCGTACCAGGCGGTGCCGATCGCGTACAGCAGCGGCGCCTGCCAGATAGGCACCGTGCCGGCCGTGCTGAGGGCGAAGATGGCGGCCACCAGCGCCGCCGGCAACAGCCGGGCGTGCAGCGGGCTGATTTCGCCGGTGACGCCGAGCAGCAGCGCCAGGCCCAGCATCAGCGCCGGCAGCGGCACGTGCCACAGCAGGGCCTGTTGCAGCAGCACGCTGCTGAAGGCGAACAGCGAACCGCCGACGATCAGTCGTTTAAAGAAGCGCTTATGCGGCGTATCCAGCCCGGCGATATTGCAGCAGGCGGGCACGAGGGAGAACATCAGGCCGAGCTGCAGCTGGCCTATCAGCAGGCCGAACAGCACCGGCAGGCACAACACCAGCGTTTGTCGCAGTGCGTAGTTGATTTCCGGGTGGTAGATCAGGCGGCGCCACATGGCAGAGAGCAGACAAAAAAACGGCGCAGACTGCGCCGTTTTTTCAGGGATTAACGGGTGCCGTAGACGACAATGGTTTTGCCGTGGGCGGAAATCAGGTTTTGATCTTCCAGCATTTTCAGAATACGGCCAACGGTTTCACGCGAGCAGCCGACGATCTGGCCGATCTCCTGACGGGTGATCTTGATCTGCATGCCGTCCGGGTGAGTCATGGCGTCAGGTTGCTTCGCCAGATTCAGCAGGGTTTGCGCGATGCGGCCGGTAACGTCCAGGAAGGCGAGGTTGCCCACTTTTTCGGAGGTGACCTGCAGGCGGCTCGCCATTTGGGCGGACAGACGCATCAGGATGTCCGGGTTCACCTGGATCAGCTGGCGGAATTTCTTGTAGGAAATTTCGGCCACTTCACAGGCGGTTTTCGCGCGAACCCAGGCGCTGCGCTCCTGGCCTTCTTCGAACAATCCGAGCTCGCCGATGAAATCCCCCTGGTTGAGGTAGGACAGGATCATCTCTTTACCTTCTTCATCCTTGATCAGCACCGCGACGGAGCCTTTCACGATGTAGTAAAGCGTTTCGGCCTTTTCACCTTGGTGAATCAGCGTACTCTTCGATGGATATTTGTGGATATGGCAATGAGACAGGAACCATTCGAGAGTAGGGTCTGTTTGCGGTTTGCCGAGAACCATTCGCTGTTATCCTCTGTTGTTATCGCTGCCTTGTGTCACAGGGGTCAGAGTTCCCTGTAAAACTCGCCTGTAGCCGCAGTCATGAGCGAGGGCTACCGGCAAGTTTTGAGGCGTGTCATAAAAATACGCTGTCGCTCTAGCATATTAACTTGCCGTAAGCGCTGCAAGCTACATTCTGTTAACATACCGGTAAAGGAGCCTTTCTCTGGGCGTTTCCCTGAAATTCAGTGTCCCGGAAAGATTTATTGCGGCTCTGTTTGTAGCACAGAGTAAGGCGGGTGTCTCGTGTTGTCTCGCTTCAGCATGATTAGCATCAGGTTACGTTGCCTGTTTCTATGCGAAAGCGTACTCTGATTTTAAGAAATCAACCGGAGTGACCAGAATGCAGGCAAGAGTTAAATGGGTGGAAGGGTTAACGTTTTTGGGGGAATCGGCCTCCGGCCACCAGGTCCTGATGGATGGCAACGCCGGTGATAAAGCGCCCAGCCCAATGGAGATGGTGCTGATGTCGGTGGGCGGCTGCAGCGCGATCGACGTGGTGTCCATCCTGCAAAAAGGGCGCAACGACGTGCGCGACTGTGAGGTGAAGCTGACCTCCGAGCGCCGCGAAGAAGCCCCGCGGTTGTTCACCCATATCAACCTGCACTTCATCGTTACCGGCCAGGACCTGACCGACAAGATCGTCGAGCGTGCGGTGAACCTGTCGGCGGAGAAATACTGCTCGGTGGCGCTGATGCTCAACAAGGCCGCCACGGTGACCCACAGCTTCGAGATCCGCCAACCGGCGTAATCGAGACGGAGCGCGGCCCGGCGCCGCGCTCAACGCATTTATTCGATCTTCTTGCCTTCCAGCAACCGCTGCACCAGCGGCGCCATGATCAGCTCCATCGCCAGCCCCATCTTGCCGCCCGGCACCACTAACGTATTGATGTGTGAGATAAACGAGCCCTGCAGCATCGCCAGCAAATAGGGGAAATCTATCTGATCCAGCCCGCGGAAGTGGATCACCACGAAGCTTTCGTCCAGTGAGGGAATCGCCTTGGCGGCGAACGGGTTGGAGGTGTCCACCGTCGGCACGCGCTGGAAGTTGATGTGGGTGCGCGAGAACTGCGGCGTGATGTAGTTGATGTAATCTTCCATCGAACGCACCACCGAATCCATCACCGCTTCGCGAGAGTGGCCACGCTCGCCGGTATCGCGGATCAGTTTCTGAATCCACTCCAGGTTGACGATCGGCACCACGCCGACCAGCAGATCGACGTGGTTGGCCACGTCATGGTGCTCGGTGACCACGCCGCCGTGCAGCCCCTCGTAGAACAGCACGTCAGTCGGCGCCGGCAGCGGTTCCCACGGGGTGAAGGTACCCGGCACCTGATTGTAGGGCACCGCTTCGTCGTAGGTGTGCAGATACTTGCGCGAGCGCCCGGTGCCGTTCTTGCCGTAGTCGATAAAGCTCTGCTGCAGCAGGCCGAAGTCGTTGGCCTCGGGGCCGAAATAGCTGATGTGTCTGCCCAGATCGCGCGCCTTGCGGATCGCCGCGTCCATTTCCGGCCGGGTGTAGCGATGGAAGCTGTCGCCCTCCAGCTCGGCGGCGCGGATGTTGAGCTGTTGGAAGATCTTACGGAACGCCACGCTGGTGGTGGTGGTGCCGGCGCCGCTGGAACCGGTCACCGCGATAACGGGATGTTTGGCAGACATGATGGTTGTCACTCCGTGTTGAATGCGCCGGCGTCAGGGGATTATTGTGGCTCTTGTTGACGCTCTCTATCTCAGGAAAAAATGGCGCGCGCTGGTTTGCAATGCCCCATTGTTACCTGATTTTTTCCGTCAGTCATAGAACCGAGCGCCACTAAATTTCTTCCTGCCCGGCGCGGAACTGGCCGCGCGGCATGATGTTGACGCTCTCGTGCAGTTCCGACCACACCAGCACCACTTCGCCGTTTTTCAGCTGGCGGCGCACGTCCTCCACCTTCTGTTCCAGCGAGCGTTCATGTTCGCCGTAATCGGTGCCTTCGCGCAGTACAAAGGATTCGATCAGGCTGTTCAGGGTGTCGGTTGCCAGTTCTTGCCAGGGAATGATCACGTCGGGATGTCCAGATAAGGGGAAAGCCAGGCCGGAATGCGATGTTCCAGCCACATGTGCGGTTTTTTCAGCGTGCCGCCGACGAAGCCGACGTGGCCGCCGTACTCGGTCAGTTGATATTCGATATTGCGCGGCAGGCCGGCGACGTCGGGGATCACCTCATGGGTCATGAAGGGATCGTCCTTCGCATGGATGATCAGCAGCGGCGTCTGAATAGCCGGCAACAGCGGCAGGGCGCTGCAGCGGCGATAGTAGTCGATAGCGTCGCTAAAGCCGTGAATGCGCGAGGTAATGGCGTCGTCGAATTCGCGGATGCGCCGCAACCCGTTCAGCTGTGACAGCTTGAGCGGCAGAGTGTCCGGGTAGTGCAACAGCTTGCGGGTGGCGTTTTGTTTCAGCTGCCCCAGCAGGTAGCGTTGATAAACACGGGAGAAACCTTGCTCCATGCGGTAGGCGCAGGGCTCCAGCATCAGCGGCGCCGAGACCACCACCGCCGCTTGCAGCAGGCTGTCGGCGCCTTGCTGCGCCAGATAGCAGGCCAGCATGTTGCCGCCGAGCGAAACGCCTACCGCCGCGGTCGGCACCTCGCCGTAGCGGTCGCGCAGCCAGCGCAGAAAGAAGCGCGCATCTTCGGTTTCACCGGAGTGGTAGATGCGCTGCTTGCGGTTGGGCACGCCGCTGCAGCCGCGAAAGTGCATCACCACGCCGAGCCAGCCACGCTCACGCCAGGCGTTGAGCAGGCCATGTGCGTAGGGGCTGTAGAAGCTGCCTTCCAGGCCGTGGAACAGCACCGCGCGCGGTTTGTCGCGCGCCTGCGCCGGATCTTCGCTCCAGGCGAGATCGACGAAATCGCCGTCGGGCAATTCCAGCCGTTGCCAATGCGGTTTCAATAACACGCGGCGGCGCACCAACCGCGGCAACAGCGTTTGCAGGTGCGGGTTACTGGCCCCGGTCAGAGGGCGAAAGGTGTTAGGCATAGGCTGAGTAAAAATGTTGTGGGCGGCTATTGTGAGATCCCTAGCGCACTGTTAGCTTCAATACCAAGAACTAACAATGATACTGCAAAAAAGCGCCTTGGGTGAGGAGCACCCGTGCCATGGAACCGAGTTTATTCCTTTCGATGCTGGGCTTCCTGTGGGTCGCCGCCATCACGCCTGGCCCCAATAACCTGCTGTTGACTACCTCCGGCGCTAACTTCGGCTTTATGCGATCGCTGTGGCTGATGGTCGGTATCATGCTCGGCATGCAAAGCATTTTGCTGCTGGTGGCCTTCGGCGTCGGCAGCCTGATCCTGGTCTACCCGTCGCTGCACCTGATCCTGAAAATCCTCGGCAGTTTGTACCTGCTGTGGCTGGCGTGGAAAGTCGCCACCGCCGCCTATGAAAAGCTGGAAACCGACGTGGCGCCGCCGCAGCCGGTGCGGCTGTATCAGGGCTGGCTGCTGCAGTTCCTCAACCCGAAAGCCTGGCTGATGGCGCTGGGGGCGGTGGCCAGCTTCAGCCTGGCGGGCGATAAGTACAACGGATCCATTGCGGCGATCGCGCTGGGCATTTTGGTGGTCAACATTGTCGCCGGCATTATCTGGCTGGCGTTCGGCACCGTGATCGGCCGCCTGCTGCGCAGCAAAAAGGCCTGGGTTATCTTCAACGGTTCCATGGGGTTGTTGACCGCAGCCTGTGTGTTACTGATCTGGCATTAAGGAGCGAACGATGGCGGAAAATTATTATCACGTGGTTGCCTTTACCGGCAAAGGGCTGCGCGGCAACCCGGCCGGGGTTTGCCTGCTGACGCAGCCGCTGCCGGCGGAGCGGCTGCAGGCGATCGCCAACGAGATCGGCCTGCCGGAAACCAGCTTTGTCTGGGATGACGGCGACATGACCGCTATCCGCTGGTTTACCCCGGAACGCGAGGTCGATCTTTGCGGCCACGGCACCCTGGCGGCGGCGCATGTGATGTTCAGCGCGATCAATCCGGCGCTGCAGGATATCCGCTTCCGTTCGGCCGGCGGCGAGCTGTTCGTCAAGCGCGATGCGCAGGACGGGGAACGGCTGGTGCTCGACTTCCCCGCACGGCCGCCGCAGAAGGTGGCTGAACCGGCGGGCCTCGCGGCGCTGCTGGGCGAGCAGCCGCTGGAGGTGTGGCAGGCGAAAGCGCTGATGGTGGTGCTGGAAAATGAGGCGCAGGTACGCGCGCTGCGGCCTGACATCCCGGCGCTGATCGCGCTGGCCGGGCGTGCGGTAATCGTTACCGCGCCGGGTGACACCGTGGACTTCGTGTCGCGCTATTTCACGCTCGACGGCGGTGAAGATCCTGTTACCGGCTCCGCGCACTGCACGCTGATGCCTTACTGGACGGCGCGTCTCGGCCGCCATCGGCTGCATGCGCAGCAGATCTCGGCACGCGGCGGCGAACTGTTCTGCGAACTGCACGGGGATCGCACGCTGCTCGGCGGCTATGCTCATGTGTTCCTGCGCGGAAGTATCGCGCTGTAACCCGCGTTTATATTACTCACGGTAATAAAGAAGACTTTTTTATTCTTTTATAGCCCGTCATCGCTCAGATAAAACTGTCAGCAACTGAACAGATTTTTATCAACGGAGCGGAACATGGCGGGCAAACTCTTTTCCTTACGCAACGCGGCGCTGTTGGCGCTGTCGCTCAGCGCAACCAGCGCCTACGCGGTGGACGTGACCGTGGCGTACCAGACGTCGGCGGAACCGGCCAAGGTGGCGCAGGCGGAAAACAGCTTCGCCAAACGGTCCGGCGCGACGGTCGACTGGCGTAAGTTCGACAGCGGCTCCAGCGTGCTGCGTGCGCTGGCCTCCGGCGACGTGCAGATCGGCAATATCGGCTCCAGCCCGCTGGCGGTGGCCGCCAGCCAGAAACTCCCCATCGAAGTGTTCCTCATCGCCTCGCAGCTCGGCAGTTCCGAAGCGCTGGTGGTGAAGAATGACATCAAAAGCCCGCAGGATCTGATCGGCAAGCGCATTGCGGTGCCGTTTATCTCCACCACCCATTACAGCCTGCTGGCCTCGCTCAAGCATTGGGGCATCAAGCCTGAGCAGGTGAAGATCCTCAATCTGCAGCCGCCGGCCATCGCCGCCGCCTGGCAGCGCGGCGACATCGACGGCGCCTACGTCTGGGCGCCGGTGGTCAACGAACTGGCCAAACAGGGCAAGGTGTTGACCGACTCCGCGCAGGTGGGCGAATGGGGCTCGCCGACGCTGGACGTGTGGGTGGTGCGCAAAGATTTTGCCGAGAAACATCCCGACGTGGTGACCGCCTTTGCCGCCAGCACCCTGCAGGCGCAAAAAGCCTACCTGGCGGCGCCGGAACAGTGGCTGAAAGATCCGAACCACCTCAGCACGCTGGCGCGCCTGAGCGGCGTGCCGGAAGCGCAGGTGCCGGAGCTGGTGAAGGGAAACCGTTATCTGCCGGTGGCGGATCAGGTTGCCCAGCTCGGCCAGCCGGTGGACAAGGCGATCCGCGATACCGCCGAATTCCTCAAGCAGCAGGGCAAGATCCCGCAGGTCGACAGCGACTACAGCGCTTACGTGACCGACCGCTTTGTGAAACAGGTGCAGGCTGCGCCGCAGTCGTAAGGAAGCAGGATGCTAAACGTCAATCATCTTTCAGCAGAGTATCAGGGGCGGCCCGCGCTGCGTGACGTGTCGTTCCAGATCGCCGCCGGGCAACTGGTGGTGGTGCTCGGCCCGTCGGGCTGCGGCAAGACCACGCTGCTGAATTTGATCGCCGGGTTTATCGAGCCTTCAGCTGGCAGCATCACGCTGGATGGAACGCCCGTTCACGGCCCGGGCGCCGAACGGGGCGTGGTGTTCCAGCATGAGGGCTTACTGCCGTGGCGCAACGTGGTGGACAACGTCGAGTTCGGTCTGCAACTGGCCGGCGTCGGCAAGGCGCAGCGCCGCCAGGTGGCGGAGCAGATGCTGCAGCGCGTGGGGCTGGCGGGCTATGAACAGCACTTCATCTGGCAGCTTTCCGGCGGCATGCGCCAACGCGTCGGCATCGCCCGCGCTCTGGCCGCCGATCCGCGGCTGTTGTTGTTGGACGAGCCGTTCGGCGCCCTGGACGCGTTCACCCGCGAGCAGATGCAGGAGCTGTTGCTGACCATTTGGCGTGATACCGGCAAGCAGGTGCTGCTGATCACCCACGATATCGAAGAGGCGGTGTTCCTCGCCAGCGAACTGCTGCTGCTGTCGCCGGGGCCAGGGCAGGTGGTGGAGCGGCTGTCGCTGAACTTCGGCCAACGCTATGCCGACGGTGAAGCCTGCCGCGCCATCAAGTCAGATCCTGAATTTATCGCGCAGCGCGAATACGTGCTGGGCAAAGTTTTCCAACAGCGCGAGGCCTTGCTATGAGCCTGCATTCCACTTTGAAGGCCGCGGCGCAGCCGCAGGGCAAAGCGGCACGCCGTTTCAGCGTGCCGCGCAACGTTTGGCTGAGCGGCGCCACGCTGTTGACGGTGTTGATCGTCTGGTGGGGCGTAACGGCGCTGCAGCTGATCAGCCCACTGTTTTTGCCGGCGCCGCAGCAGGTGCTGCACCAGTTGATCACCATCGCCAGCCCGCAAGGCTTTATGGACGCCACGCTGTGGCAACATCTGGCGGCCAGCCTGGGGCGTATTCTGGTAGCGCTGTTGGCGGCGGTGATCGTCGGCATTCCGGTGGGCATCGCCATGGGGCTGAACGACACGGTACGCGGCATCCTCGATCCGCTGATTGAAATCTATCGCCCGGTGCCGCCGCTGGCCTATCTGCCGCTGATGGTGATTTGGTTCGGCATCGGCGAAACCTCAAAGATCTTACTGATTTATCTGGCGATCTTCGCGCCGGTGACGCTGTCTGCCGTGGCCGGCGTGCGCAGCGTGGCGCAAGTGAGGGTGCGTGCCGCCCGCGCGTTGGGCGCCACGCGTTGGCAGGTGCTGCGTTTCGTGGTGCTGCCGAGCGCGCTGCCGGAGATCCTGACCGGCATTCGCATCGGGCTGGGCGTCGGCTGGTCGACGCTGGTGGCCGCCGAACTGATCGCCGCCACGCGCGGCCTGGGATTTATGGTGCAATCCGCCGGTGAGTTTCTGGCGACCGACGTGGTGTTAGCCGGCATCGGCGTGATTGCGGTGATTGCATTTGGGCTGGAGCTGGGGCTGCGTGCCCTGCAGCGCCGATTGACCCCGTGGCATGGAGTACAGCAATGAACGAACGTCTGAATATCACCCCGCTGGGGCCTTACATCGGGGCGCTGGTGGAAAACGTCGAGTTGGCCCGGCCGCTGGGCGACGGCCAGTTTGAACAGCTTTATCATGCCTTGCTGAAGCATCAGGTGCTGTTCTTCCGCAATCAGCCGATCACGCCGCTGCAGCAGCGCGATCTGGCCGGCCGCTTCGGCGATCTGCATATCCATCCGGTCTATCCGCACGCCACCGACGTGGAAGAGATCATCGTGCTCGATACCCACGACGACAACCCGCCGGACAACGATAACTGGCACACCGACGTGACCTTTATCGAGAACCCGCCGCTGGGGGCGATCCTGGCGGCCAAGACCTTGCCTTCCACCGGCGGCGATACGCTGTGGGCCAGCGGCATCGCGGCCTACGAGGCGTTGTCGGCGCCGTTCAGAACGCTGCTCGCAGGGCTGCGTGCGGAGCATGACTTCACCAAGTCGTTCCCGGAACACAAACATCGCGGCAGTGAAGAGGAGCATCAGCGCTGGCAGCTGGCGGTGCAGAAAAACCCGCCGCTGCTGCATCCGGTGGTACGCACCCACCCGGTCAGTGGCCGGCAGGCGCTGTTCGTCAATGAAGGGTTTACCACGAGGATCGTCGATCTGGCGCCGAAAGAGAGCGACGCTTTGCTGAACTTCCTGTTTGCTCACATCACCAAACCGGAGTTTCAGGTGCGCTGGCGCTGGCAGGAAAATGACGTGGCGATCTGGGATAACCGTGTGACGCAGCACTACGCCAACGCGGATTATCTGCCGCAGCGGCGCATCATGCACCGCGCGACCATTCTGGGGGATAGGCCTTTTTACAAGGCCTGAGGCTTAGGCTTCGAACGCCTGCGTTAACTGTTCCAGCTGTTCCTGTGCATCCAGCCAGGTCATTTCCGTCTCTTCCAGCGCGGATTTGGCCTGGCTTTGCTTTTGCAGGCAGTCGGTCAACTCGGCCTTGCGGCTGATGTCGTACAGTGCGGAATCCGCCAGCTGTTCCTCCACCGCCGCCAGTTCGGCGCCCAGTTTTTCCATCTGCTGTTCCAGCTTGGCGATCTGCTTGCGCAGCGGCTGGGTCTGCGTACGGAACTCCGCCTCGCGGCGTTTTTGATCCTTGCGCGCCTGCGCGCTGTTGCCGCCGCTCTCTTTTTCCGGTGCGTCCTGCTGGCTTTCCTGGCGCTGCAGGTCGACAAGCCACTGCTGGTAGTCGTCGAGATCGCCCTCGAAAGGCTCGACCTGGCCGTCGTGCACCAGGTACAGATCGTCGGTGGTAGAGCGCAGCAGGTGACGGTCGTGCGAGACCACCACCAACGCGCCTTCGAAATCGATCAGCGCCTCGGTCAGCGCCTGACGCATGTCGAGATCCAGGTGGTTGGTCGGTTCATCGAGCAGCAGCAGGTTAGGGCGCTGCCAGACGATCAGCGCCAGCACCAGCCGCGCCTTCTCGCCGCCGGAGAAACGTTCGGTCACTTCGCTGACCTTGTCGCCCTGGAAGCCGAAACCGCCCAGATAGTCGCGCAGCTGCTGCTCCAGCACCCGTGGTGCGATGCGGCTCAGGTGCTGCAGCGGCGATTCGTCGGCGCGCAGGAATTCCAGCTGGTGCTGGGCGAAGTAACCCAGCTTGATGCCTTTCGCCAGGCCGATCTCGCCGCTCAGCGGTTCCAGAGTGCCGGCCAGCAGTTTGATCAGCGTCGATTTACCGGCGCCGTTGCGGCCGAGCAGGCCAATGCGCGAGCCGGGCACCAGGTTCAGCTTGATTGACTTCAGGATCACCTTGTCGCCATACCCGGCGCTGACTTTGTCCATGCGCAGCAGCGGATTTGGCAGGCTTTCCGGCGGACGGAAGCTGAAGGTGAACGGGTTGTCGACGTGCGCCGGGGCGATCAGCTCCATGCGCTCCAGCATCTTGATGCGGCTCTGCGCCTGCTTGGCCTTGGTGGCCTGCGCGCGGAAACGGTCGATATAGCTTTGCAGGTGCGCCACTTTCTCTTGCTGGTGCTGATACAGCGACTGCTGCTGCGCCAGCTTGGTGGCGCGCTGGCGTTCGAACGACGAATAGTTGCCGGTGTATTCATTCATCGTCTGCTGTTCGATATGCAGGATTTTGTCGACGATCGGATCGAGGAAGTCGCGGTCGTGCGAGATCAGCACCAGCGTGCCGGGATAGCTTTTCAGCCAGCGCTCCAGCCAGATCACCGCATCGAGATCCAGGTGGTTGGTCGGTTCGTCGAGCAGCAGCAGGTCGGAACGGCACACCAGCGCCTGCGCCAGGTTGAGGCGCATGCGCCAGCCGCCGGAGAAGTCGCGCACCGGGCTTTGCAGCTGTTCGTTGGAGAAGCCGAGGCCGTGCAGCAGGCTGGCGGCGCGGGAGCGGATGGTCCAGGCGTCGATGGCGTCCAGCTTGCCGTGCAGGGTGGCGATGGCGTGGCCGTCGTTGCGATCGTTGGCCGCCTGCAATTCGGCTTCGAGTTGGCGAAACTCGCGGTCGCCGTCGATAACATACTCGATTGCCGGCACGTCCAGCGCCGGCGTCTCCTGGTTGACCCAGGCCAGCGCCCAGTTGCCGGGGAAGGTGAAGCTGCCGCCGTCCGCCGCGATCTCGCCCTTCAGCAGCGACAGCAGCGTGGATTTGCCGCAGCCGTTTTTGCCCACCAGGCCGACCTTCTGACCTGGATTAACCGTCGCCGTGGCGTTGTCCAGCAGGACGCGGATGCCGCGTCGGATTTGTAGCGAGGAGAATACAATCATAAAGCGCCGTATGTTCAGAGTATGTTAAATTATCATTAAGGTAACAGAACGCGCACCGCGCGCTGTTTTTGTCTTTGCGATGCATGGTAACGGAAAACCGCTACCCTGACGACGCTTTGGAGGGGAATGATGTCGCAGCCGCCCAAGGTCTTGCTGCTGTATGCCCATCCGGAATCCCATGACTCGGTGGCGAACCGGGTTTTGCTTCGACCGGCGCAGCAGTTGGAACATGTCACCGTGCACGATCTCTACGCGCACTACCCTGATTTTTTTATCGATATCCATCACGAACAACAGCTGCTGCGTGAGCATCAGGTCATCGTGTTTCAGCACCCCCTGTATACCTACAGCTGCCCGGCGCTGCTGAAGGAGTGGCTGGATCGCGTGCTGTCGCGCGGCTTTGCCAGCGGCGTGGGCGGCAATGCGCTGGCGGGCAAATACTGGCGTTCGGTGATCACCACCGGCGAACCGGAAGGCGCCTACCGCACCGGCGGTTATAACCACTACCCGATGGAAGATATTCTGCGGCCGTTCGAGCTGACCGCCGGGATGTGCCATATGCATTGGCTGACGCCGTTCGTGGTGTATTGGGCGCGGCGGCAAAAGCCGGAGGTGCTGCGTAGCCATGCGGACGCCTATGGCGAGTGGCTGAGCCACCCGCTGCCACGCGGAGGGCGGTGAGCATGGAAGGATCGACCTTACTGACCGCCATTTTACTGTTCCTGTTCGCCGCGGTGGTGACGGTGCCGATCGCCCGTCGCCTGGGGATCGGCGCGGTGCTGGGCTATCTGATCGCCGGCATCGCCATCGGCCCCTGGGGATTGGGCTTCATTCGCGACGTCGACGAGATCCTGCACTTCTCCGAGCTGGGCGTGGTGTTCCTGATGTTCATCATCGGCCTGGAGCTGAACCCCAGCAAGCTGTGGGAGCTGCGGCGTTCGATCTTCGGCGCCGGCGCCGGCCAGGTGTTGATCACCGCGGCGGTGCTGGGTGCGTTGCTGTACCTGACGCACTTCGCCTGGCAGGCGGCGGTGATCGGCGGCGTCGGCCTGGCGATGTCTTCCACCGCCATGGCGCTGCAGCTGATGCGCGAGAAGGGCATGAACCGCAACGAAGGGGGGCAGCTCGGCTTCTCGGTGCTGCTGTTCCAGGATATGGCGGTGATCCCGGCGCTGGCGCTGATCCCGATTCTGGCCGGCGCCGGCGGCACCAGCGACGACTGGGCGAAGATCGCGCTTAAGGTGGCGGCGTTCGGCGGCATGCTGATCGGCGGCCGTTTCCTGCTGCGGCCGCTGTTCCGCTATATCGCCGCTTCCGGCGTGCGCGAGATCTTCACCGCCGCGGCGCTGTTGCTGGTGCTCGGCTCGGCGCTGTTTATGGAAGCGCTCGGCCTGTCGATGGCGCTCGGCACCTTCATTGCCGGGGTGCTGCTGGCGGAGAGCGAATACCGCCACGAACTGGAAATTTCCATCGAGCCGTTTAAAGGGCTGCTGCTGGGGTTGTTCTTTATCTCGGTGGGCATGGTGTTGAATATCGGCGTGCTCTACACCCATCTGGCCGAGGTGTTGATCGGCGTGCTGGTGCTGGTGACGGTCAAATCCGGCGTGCTCTACGGCGTGTCGCGCCTGTTCGGCCTGCGCAGTTCGGTGCGGCTGCAGTTTGCCGGGGTGCTCAGCCAGGGCGGTGAGTTCGCCTTCGTGCTGTTTTCGGCGGCGGGCGCCCAAAAGGTGCTGCAGCCGGATCAACTCTCTTTGCTGCTGGTGGTGGTGACGCTGTCGATGATGACCACGCCGCTGTTGATGCAGGCCATCGACCGCATTTTGGCGCGCCGCTATAACGCCAAAGACGAAGATGAGGAGACGCCGTACGTGGAAGATGACGATCCGCAGGTGATCATCGTCGGCTTCGGGCGTTTCGGCCAGGTGATCGGCCGCCTGTTGATGGCCAACAAAATGCGCATTACCGTTCTGGAGCGCGACGTCAGCGCCGTTGGCGTACTGCGGCGCTACGGCTACAAGGTTTATTACGGCGATGCCACCGAGCTGGAGCTGCTGCGCGCGGCGGGCGCCGAGAAGGCCAAGTCGATCGTGATCACCTGCAACGAGCCGGAAGACACCATGGAGATCGTGCGGCTGTGCCAGCAACACTTCCCGAACCTGAGCATTCTGGCGCGGGCGCGCGGCCGCGTGGAGGCGCATGAGTTGCTGCAGGCGGGGGTGAAACAGTTCAGCCGCGAAACCTTCTCCAGCGCGCTGGAACTGGGGCGCAAGGCGCTGATGGAGTTGGGGATGCACCCGCATCAGGCCTTCCGCGCCCAGCAGCATTTCCGCCGCCTGGATATGCGTATGCTGCGTGAACTGATGCCGCCGCATCAGGGCGACGTGGCTCAAATTTCCCGCGTGAAAGAGGCGCGGCGCGAGCTGGAAGAGCTGTTCCATCGCGAAATGCAAAAAGAAAGCCGCCAGTTCGACGGCTGGGACGAATACGAATAAGCGGGAGCATAACGATGTCTGCAACACGTAAAAGATTTATCGCCGGGGCGGTGTGCCCAAGCTGTAGCGCCATGGATACGCTGGCGGTATGGCGGGAGGATCAGGTGGAGGTGGTGGAGTGCGTCAAGTGCGGCCACCATCAGCGCCAGACCGAACAACAGGTGGAAAAACACGTTCGCCCGCAAGAGCAGGTGATCGGCATTTTCCAGCCGAAGTAGCGTTTTTTTATCCCGGAGGGTACAGCGAGGCAGATTTCCGTTACAATCTGTCCGGAAAAGGCGCGCATCCCGATAACGGTGTGCGTCCTAGTAGCCAACGGTAGGAGATATCATGAAAGTAGCAAAAGACTTGGTGGTCAGCCTGGCTTACCAAGTACGTACAGAAGACGGTGTTTTGGTTGATGAGTCTCCGGTGAGCGCACCGCTGGACTATCTGCACGGGCATGGTTCTCTGATCGCAGGTCTGGAAAAAGCACTCGAAGGCCACGACGTTGGCGATCGTTTTGACGTTCACGTCGGCGCGAACGACGCGTACGGCAACTACGACGAAAACCTGGTGCAGCGCGTACCGAAAGACGTCTTCATGGGCGTTGACGAACTGCAGGTCGGCATGCGTTTCCTGGCTGACACCGATCAGGGCCCGGTACCGGTTGAAATCACCGAAGTTGACGGCGACCACGTGGTGGTTGACGGCAACCACATGCTGGCCGGCCAAAACCTGAACTTCAACGTGGAAGTTGTCGCGATCCGCGAAGCGACCGAAGAAGAACTGGCGCACGGCCACGTACACGGCGAGCACGACCATCACCACGAACACGGTGAAGGCTGCTGCGGCGGTCACGGCCACAGCCACGATCACGACCATGGTCACGACCACGGTAAAGGTGGTTGCGGTAACGGCGGCTGCGGCTGCCACTAAGCAGAGCGCAGTGACGAGACAAGAGGGCGGCCATCGGCTGCCCTTTTTTATGCGCGGCGCACCGGGCGCCGAACGGCACAACAGGACATGCCATGGCCACCATGAAAGACGTTGCGCGCCGCGCCGGCGTTTCCACGGCCACCGTCAGCCGGGTGATCAATAATACCGCCTACGTTGAACCGGTGACCCGCGAACGCGTCGAGAAAGCGATGCGCGAGTTTAACTACCATCGCAACGCCGCCGCGCTGGCGCTGGCGAAAAGAAGCGGCAATATGCTGGGATTGCTGACCGGCAACCTCGACGATCCGTTTTTTTCACGCCTGGCGCGGGGCGTGGAAGACATCACGCGGCAGGCCGGCGTGCGGTTGATGTTGTGCAGCGGCGGGCATCAGGCCGAGCTGGAAAAAAGCGGCCTCGATTTTCTCATCAACCAGGGATGCGAAGCCATCGTGGCGCACGTCACGCGCATGGGGGAGGAGGAGCTGCTGCGCTACGCCGCCCACACGCCTGCGCTGGTGCTGATCAATCGTTATCTGCCCGCCATCGCCAACCGTTGCATCTGGCTCGACAACGCCAATGCGGCGCAGACGGCGACCGAGTTGCTCATACGCCAGGGGCATCGGAGAATTGCCTGCGTGACGGCGGATCTGCCGATCGACGACCGCGCGCAGCGGTTAGCGGGTTACCGCAAGGCCATGGCCGCCGCCGGCATTGAGGTACCCGGCAGCTGGATCATCAGCGTGCCCTTCAACGAGCGAGGGGGCGAACTGGCGGCCGAGCGCGTGCTGGCCAGCGACCCATGCTTCACCGCCGCAGTGACCTTCAACGACGTAATGGCCGCCGGCATGATGCGCACCTGCCACCAACGGCACATTCAGCTGCCTGAGGCGCTGTCGATCGTCGGTTTTGACGACATTGCCCTGGCGAAGTATCTCCACCCCGCGTTGACCACCGTGCATTATCCCATCGAGAAAATGGCTCGGCGTGCCGCGCGCCTGGCGCTACAGATTCACAGCGGCAGCGACGTCGCGCCACGAAACAACCGCTTTTCGGCCGAACTTATCCTGCGAGACTCCGTAGCCGACGGCGAACCGCATGAGCAAAGCAAGCGCGGTGAATGAGAGACGGCTCACACAACGCCATCTCATGAAACCGATTACATGGCCGGTTGCCTGCGCTCACATCCTCCAATTACCGAAGCCATTACGCTGTTGCAGTACCCCATCTTCAACAGGAGCCGTATATGGATAATAAGAAAACGCTCAACCTTGGGCTGGCGACGCTGCCGATTGTGGCCATGCTGTTGCTGCTCATCATCGGCTATGGCCAGTTTGGCCTGCGCATTGAACCGCTGCTGCTGGTTTCCGCCGCCATCGCCGCGGCGTTAGCCTGGTGGCAAGGCTACCGCTGGGACGACATCATCGAGGCCATCGTGGCCAAGCTGGCGAAGGCGATGCCGGTGATCATGATCCTGATCTGCGTGGGCGGCCTGATCGGCACCTGGATGATCAGCGGCACCATCCCTTACATGGTGTATTGGGGGCTGAAGCTGATCAGCCCGCAATATATTCTGATCGCCGCGTTCTTCATCACCAGCGTGATCTCGGTGTGCACCGGCACCTCGTGGGGGGCGGCCGGCACCGTGGGCGTGGCGCTGATGGGCGTGGCCGCCGGTCTGGACGTGCCGCTGGCCGCCGCGGCCGGGGCGGTGGTGTCCGGCGCTTACTTCGGCGACAAAATTTCGCCGTTGTCCGATTCGACGAACTTCGCGGCTATCGTTGCGGATACCGATCTCTACAGCCATATCCAGCATCTGATGTACACGACGCTGCCGAGTTTTATCCTGACCGCCGTGGTGTACCTGATCGCCGGCCACACCGGTGCGGTGGGCAGCGTGGCAACGCCCGAAAAAGTGACCGAAATTGTCGGTGCGCTCGAGGGGCTGTACCACTTCAATCTGCTACTGATCCTGCCGCCGGTGCTGGTGCTGTGGGGCGCGGTGACCAAACGGCCGGTGATCCCCGTCATGCTGGCCGCCTGCGCGCTGGCGATCGCCATCGGCGTCGCGCTGCAGGGCTTTAGCCTGCAGCAGGGGCTGAATGCGTTGATGGACGGCTTCAATCTGTCGATGTTCGCCACTCAGGGCCATAACGTCGAAGGGATCGTCGCCGATGTGCCGCGCCTGCTGAACCGCGGCGGCATGTTCTCGATGATGAGTACGATCCTGCTGGTGTTCTGCGCCTTTTCCTTCGCCGGCGCCCTGACGCTGACCGGCGCGCTGACGGTGATCATCAGCCGGCTGTTGAAAGTGGTGCACACCACCGGCCAGCTGATCGCCGCCACCGTTGCCACCACTATCCTGGTGACCGGCGCGACCAGCGACGGCAAGCTGGCGCTGCTGATCCCGGCGGAGCTGTTCAAAGGGGCCTATCGACGCATGGGGCTGGACAACAAAAATCTGTCGCGCACCGTCGAAGATGCGGGCACCGTCATCGAACCGCTGATCCCGTGGACGGCCGCCGGCATTTACATGGCCACCACGCTGGGGGTCAGCACCCTCGATCTGCTGCCGTGGGCGATCCAATGTTATGCCGCGGTGGTGTTCGCCCTGATTTATGGGTTCACCGGCTTCGGTATCGCCAAACTCCAACCTCAGAACGACTTGCAGCGTAAGGAAGCCTGACATGACGAGTCATTTCAACGCCATCATCGATCGCCACAACACCGGCTCCGTGAAGTGGGACTTCATCGACCGCTATCTGCAACTGGACGGCAGTGAACTGTTGCCGATGTGGGTGTCCGATTTCGACTTTCCGTGCCCGCCGGAGGTGCAGCAGGCGCTGCATCAGCGGGTGGACCACGGCGTCTTTGGCTACAGCGAACGCGACGACGCTTACTATGAGGCGGCGATCGACTGGTTTGCCAAGCGGCACGGCTTGCCGCTGCGGCGCGAATGGTTCACGTCGATTGAAGGGGTAGTGCCGGGGTTGGCGATGCTGATCCAACTGCTCAGCAGGCCGGGGGATGGCGTGGTGGTGCAGGGGCCGTACTATGGCTCGTTCGCCAAGATAGTCACCATGAACGGCAGAGAGGTGATTGAAAACCCGCTGCTGGAAACCCCGCAGGGATACCGGATCGATTTCGACCAGCTGGCCGCCTGCCTGGCGCAGCGTAAACCGCCGCTGTTGTTGCTGTGCAATCCGCACAACCCGACCGGCCGTTGCTGGCGCCGTGATGAACTGGAGCGGCTCATGGCGCTCTGCCACGCCCACGACGTCACGGTGATCTCCGATGAAATTTGGGCCGACCTGCTGCTGCCCGGCGAGACGTTTACGTCGGTGTTGCATCTGGGCGAGGAATATCGCGAGCGGGTCATTGCGGCGACGTCCGCCAGCAAAACGTTCGGCCTTTCCTCGCTGCGCATTTCGAATTTCCTGATCCCCAATGCCCGGCTTCGGCAGGCGTTTGTCGATCGGCTGAACGCCCACGGGCTGGATGTGTTCAACGCGCTGTCGATGACGGCGGCGACCGCGGCCTATCAACGGGGCGCGGCCTGGCTTGATGAGCTGCTCGACTACCTGGCGGAGAACCGGCGTTGGTTTAAGCAGGCGCTGGCGGACGCCGCGCCCTGGTGCACGATGACCCAGGCTGAAGGGACCTATCTCGCCTGGCTGGATTGCCGCTCGCTGGGTTTGAACGATGCTGACTTGCAGCAGGCGCTGGTGGCGGTGGCGAAGCTGGCGCCGTCGATGGGCAACGGTTTCGGCCCGCAGGGGAGCGGTTTTATCCGTATCAACCTGGGGTGCCCGCGCCGGTATCTCGAGCGTGCCGTCGCAGGGCTGGCACGCCTGAAATAACCGCATGGCGGGCCCTCAATAGTGCGGCGGAGGCGTTTCTTCCGATTGCGAGGCGATCATTGAGGTTTGGGTCGAGCGCAGCTTGTCGGTCAACATGCGCAGATGTTCGCGCATCTTCAGCATTTCCATTTGATGCTGGATGACGGTCTGGTTGAGCTCTTCGATGGTGAGCTCTTGGAAGGCCTGACGGCTCTCCAGTTCTTCAAGCCGCTGTAGCAGGCGTTGAGTGTCGGCGTTGTGCATGAGGCTACCTCTGACGCGATAAAATCCTGATTCGGCGCTATGGTAACAGCTGGCGCCGGGTTTGCTCGCGCTATTTCTCCAGACGGCGCGCAACGTTGCGATCGGCAGTGTAAAGTGCTGAAAAGTTGCGCGCCTGATACGCCGTTTTTTGCTAACCTCGCCGAATATTCTGCAAGAAAAATCTGATTTATCATGCGAGTAGCACGCGGTGGGAAACTTCTTGGCAAAGCGGGAGTCACACTTTGACTCGATTGGTTACCTGTGCGACTGTTTTGTTTTGTTTCAGGCAGCTATAGTAGCCCGGTTATCTTACCTAATGATTGTTTGGGGCATTGCTTCAGACACTGGAGAAATGGATGAAATCTTTGTTTAAAGTCACGCTTCTGGCAACCACCATGGCTTTTGCTCTGAATGCGACCCAGGTCATGGCAGCCGATGCCGCCAAACCGGCAGAAGCCGCTAAACCAGCGGACGCGGCAGCAGCACCGAGCACCGGCAAGTTCAAAAACGACGACGAGCAAGCGGCTTACGCACTGGGCGCCTCTCTCGGCCGTTACATGGACAACTCTCTGAAAGAGCAAGAGAAGCTGGGCATCAAGCTGGACAAAGATCAGCTGATCGCCGGCGTTCAGGACGCGTTCGCCAACAAGAGCAAGCTGAACGATGCCGACATCGAGAAGACCCTGCAGGGCTTCGAAGCGCGCGTGAAGGCTTCCGCTCAGGCGAAGATGGAACAGGACGCCAAGGACAACGAAACCAAAGGCGCCAAGTACCGCGACAGCTTCGCTAAAGAAAAAGGCGTGAAGAAAACCGAATCCGGCCTGCTGTACCTGGTAGAGAAACCGGGCGCGGGTGAAGCACCGAAAGACAGCGACACCGTGGTAGTGAACTACAAAGGCACCCTGACCGACGGTACCGAGTTCGATAACTCCTACACCCGCGGCGAGCCGCTGTCGTTCCGTCTGGACGGCGTGATCCCAGGCTGGACCGAAGGCCTGAAACACATCAAGAAAGGCGGCAAAATCAAGCTGGTGATCCCACCGGCGCTGGCCTACGGTAAAACCGGCGTTCCGGGCATCCCGGCTAACTCCACGCTGGTCTTCGACGTTGAGCTGCTGGACGTGAAAGCGGCGCCGAAAGCCGACGCTAAAGCCGAAAAACCGGCTGACGCGAAAGCCGCTACCAAAGCGAAATAACATCGTCGCTCTGTTTGCCACCGCCGCGGATGCCCTCCGCGGCGGTTTTCATTTCGGCAGCCGCCGCCTCTCTCTCCATTGAACGCTTGACGCCTGCCGGGCATCGGGCTTAACGTCAATACCACGCGCAAACGCAAGGACTTTGCTCCGGCCGCTTTGCTAGACTAATAATTCTGATTTATCAGTCATGCGTCTGCCCCTTAGGGCGTGTACCTAAAATTGTTCCCGGCCGCCTCGCCCGCGGATGTCATCGTGCCGTTTGATGCCGCTCTCAGCCGGCCGCGCTGCGGCGTGCCGACGACGGCAGCGATCCGGTCCGAGCGGTTTTAGCTGCGCCCCCTGGCACAGGCGATCTATGAGGGTGGTATCTTCGATGTCGAATTCGCTTTTATCCAGCGAAGCCAGCGAACTTGATTTGCTGAATGAACGTCCGTTTACTCAAACGGATCATGAAATCCTGAAATCCTATGAAGCGGTGGTCGACGGGTTGGCGATGTTGATCGGCGGCCACTGCGAGATCGTACTGCACGCGCTGGAAGACCTGAACAGCTCTGCGGTACGCATCGCCAACGGTGAACATACCGGGCGTAAAATCGGCTCGCCGATCACCGATCTGGCGCTGCGCATGCTGCACGACATGGCCGGCGACGACAGCAGCGTGTCGAAAGCCTACTTTACCCGCGCCAAGAGCGGCGTGTTGATGAAGTCGGTGACCATCGCCATTCGCAATCGCGAGCAGCGGGTGATCGGCTTGCTGTGCATCAACATGAACCTCGACGTGCCGTTCTCGCAGATCATGCAGACCTTTATGCCGCCGGCCACGCAGGACGTGCCGTCGTCGGTGAATTTCGCTTCTTCCGTCGACGATCTGGTGGCGCAGACGCTGGAGTTCACCATCGAAGAGGTGAACGCCGACCGCTCGGTGTCCAATAATGCCAAGAATCGTCAGGTGGTGCTCAATCTCTATGAGAAAGGCATCTTCGACATCAAGGATGCGATCAACCAGGTGGCGGATCGCCTGAATATCTCCAAACACACCGTGTATCTGTATATCCGCCAGTTCAAGAGCGGCGATCTGTTGGGAAGCGACCGTTGATGCTCGATTATTGCCTGTTGGTCACCGGCCCGGCTTACGGCACGCAGCAGGCCAGCAGCGCCTATCAGTTCGCTCAGGCTTTGCTGGCGAAAGGGCACCGGCTTTCCAGCGTTTTTTTCTACCGTGAAGGGGTGTTGAACGCCAACCAGCTGACCGCGCCGGCCAGTGACGAGTTCGACCTGGTGCGCGGCTGGGCGCAGCTGGCGCAGCAACACGGCGTGGCGCTCAACGTCTGCGTTGCTGCTGCGCTGCGTCGTGGCGTCACCGACGAGCAGGAGGCGGCGCAGCAGGGGCTGGCAAGCGCCAACCTGCAGCCCGGTTTTACCCTGAGCGGGCTGGGTTCCCTGGCCGAAGCGTCGCTGAGTTGCGACCGTCTGGTGCAGTTCTGAGGATATGATGAAACGAGTCGCTTTTGTTTTCACCCACGGGCCGCACGGCGGCGCCGGCGGCAGGGAAGGGCTGGATGCGCTGCTCGCCACGTCGGCGCTCAGCGAAGAATTGGGGGTGTTTTTTGTCGGCGATGGCGTATTGCAGCTGTTGCCGGGCCAGCAACCGGAAAAGATTTTGGCGCGCAATTACATTGCCACCTTCGGCGTGCTGCCGCTGTATGACGTGGAGCGCTGCTATCTGTGCCAGGCTTCGCTGCAGGAGCGTGGGCTGAGCCAGGTGACCGATTGGGTGCTGGACGCCGAGGTGTTGGCGCCGGACGAACTGCGCCGCGAACTGGCCGGCTACGACGCCGTGATGACGTTTTAGGATCCTTTGATGCTGTATACCCTGAGCCATTCGCCAAACCAATGTGACTTACCTGCGCTGCTGCGCCTGACGGCAGAGGGCGACGCGCTGCTGCTGCTGCAGGACGGCGTGCTTGCCGGCCTTGCCGGCAGCGCCCATCTTGAATTGCTGCTCGCCGCCCCCATATCCCTTTACGCGCTGCAGGACGACCTGGAAGCCCGGGGATTGGTTGGTCATTTCTCGCACAAAATCACTGTCGTCGGCTATAATCACTTCGTTGAATTAACCGAACAACACCGCAGCCAAATGGCCTGGTGATGAGAGTGATGTTGTATATTTCTTGACACCCATACTGGTCAGCCCTAAAATTCTGCGTCCTCGTACTTTGCCAATAGTGCATACGAGGGGATTTATCACATGTTTACGAAGCTAGTACGAAGCAAAAACCAGGAGCTTTTTTAATGGCAACAATTAACCAGCTGGTTCGCAAACCACGCTCTGTGAAGGCTGCTAAAAGCAACGTTCCAGCGCTGGAAGCCTGCCCGCAGAAACGTGGCGTATGCACCCGCGTATACACCACTACCCCGAAAAAACCAAACTCCGCACTGCGTAAAGTTTGCCGTGTGCGTTTGACCAACGGTTTCGAAGTAACTTCCTACATCGGTGGCGAAGGCCACAACCTGCAGGAACACTCCGTAATCCTGATCCGTGGCGGTCGTGTAAAAGACCTGCCAGGTGTGCGTTACCACACCGTCCGTGGTGCACTTGACTGCTCCGGTGTTAAAGACCGTAAGCAAGCTCGTTCCAAGTACGGCGTGAAGAAGCCAAAGGCTTAATGGTTCTCCGTTAAGTAAGGCCAAACGTTTTAACTTTAATGTCAAAATAAACTCGTAGAGTTTTGGACAATCCTGAATTAACAACGGAGTATTTCCATGCCACGTCGTCGCGTAATCGGCCAACGTAAAATCCTGCCAGATCCTAAGTTCGGATCTGAGCTGCTGGCCAAATTTGTAAATATCCTGATGGTAGACGGTAAAAAATCTACTGCAGAAGCAATCGTCTATACCGCGCTGGAGACCCTGGCTCAGCGTTCTGGTAAAGATCACCTGGAAGCTTTCGAAGTCGCTCTCGACAACGTTCGCCCGACTGTAGAAGTTAAGTCGCGTCGCGTTGGCGGTTCTACTTATCAGGTACCAGTTGAAGTCCGCCCGGTTCGTCGTAATGCTCTGGCAATGCGTTGGATCGTTGATGCTGCACGTAAACGCGGTGATAAATCCATGGCTCTGCGCCTGGCGAACGAGCTGTCTGACGCAGCAGAGAACAAAGGTTCTGCTGTTAAGAAGCGTGAAGACGTTCACCGTATGGCCGAAGCCAACAAGGCGTTCGCCCACTACCGCTGGTAATCACCCGGCTGTAGTCATGCTAACCAAGCGGGCGCGTCAAATCGGCCCGCTTGGGTTAACTGAACTTGAACGCCCTAGGAATAGAGGAATCAAATGGCTCGTACAACACCCATTGCACGCTACCGCAACATCGGTATCAGTGCTCACATCGACGCCGGTAAAACCACCACTACCGAACGTATTCTGTTCTACACCGGTGTAAACCACAAAATCGGTGAAGTTCATGACGGCGCTGCCACCATGGACTGGATGGAACAGGAGCAGGAGCGTGGTATTACCATCACTTCTGCAGCGACTACTGCTTTCTGGTCTGGTATGGCCAAGCAGTTCGAACCGCATCGCGTAAACATCATCGACACCCCAGGGCACGTTGACTTCACCATCGAAGTAGAACGTTCCATGCGTGTGCTGGATGGCGCGGTAATGGTTTACTGTGCTGTTGGTGGTGTTCAGCCACAGTCTGAAACCGTATGGCGTCAGGCTAACAAATACAAAGTGCCACGTATCGCGTTCGTTAACAAAATGGACCGTATGGGTGCTAACTTCCTGAAAGTTGTTGGCCAGATCAAATCTCGTCTGGGTGCTAACCCTGTTCCTCTGCAGCTGGCTATCGGCGCAGAAGACAAATTCACCGGCGTTATCGACCTGGTGAAGATGAAGGCGATCAACTGGAACGAAGAAGACGCAGGCGTAACCTTCGAATACGAAGACGTGCCGGCTGACATGATGGATCTGGCTGAAGAATGGCGCCAGAACCTGATCGAGTCCGCTGCGGAAGCTTCCGAAGAGCTGATGGAAAAATACCTGGGCGGCGAAGAGCTGACCGAGGAAGAAATCAAATCCGCTCTGCGTCAGCGCGTACTGAACAACGAAATCATCCTGGTTACCTGTGGTTCTGCGTTCAAGAACAAGGGCGTGCAGGCGATGCTGGATGCGGTAATCGAATACCTGCCGGCACCAACTGACGTTCCTGCGATCAACGGTATCCTGGACGACGGTAAAGACACTCCGGCTGAGCGTCACGCAAGTGATGACGAGCCGTTCTCTGCTCTGGCGTTCAAAATCGCTACCGACCCGTTCGTAGGTAACTTGACCTTCTTCCGCGTGTACTCCGGCGTTGTTAACTCCGGCGACACCGTGCTGAACTCCGTTAAGTCTGCGCGCGAGCGTTTCGGCCGTATCGTTCAGATGCACGCTAACAAGCGTGAAGAGATCAAAGAAGTTCGCGCAGGCGACATCGCCGCTGCGATCGGTCTGAAAGACGTGACCACCGGGGACACCCTGTGTGACCCAGACTCTCCAATCATCCTGGAGCGTATGGAATTCCCTGAGCCGGTAATCTCTATCGCCGTTGAACCGAAAACCAAAGCTGACCAGGAAAAAATGGGTCTGGCTCTGGGCCGTCTGGCTAAAGAAGACCCGTCATTCCGCGTATGGACTGACGAAGAGTCTAACCAGACCATCATCGCCGGTATGGGTGAACTGCACCTCGACATCATCGTTGACCGCATGAAGCGTGAATTCAACGTTGAAGCTAACGTGGGCAAACCTCAGGTAGCTTACCGCGAAGCGATTCGCGCGAAGATTACCGATGTTGAAGGTAAGCACGCCAAGCAGTCTGGTGGTCGCGGTCAGTACGGTCACGTTGTGATCGACATGTACCCACTGGAGCCGGGCTCTAACCCGAAAGGTTACGAGTTCATCAACGACATCAAAGGTGGTGTAATTCCTGGCGAATACATCCCTGCCGTTGATAAAGGCATCCAGGAGCAGCTGAAGTCTGGTCCGTTGGCTGGTTACCCGGTAGTAGACATGGGTATTCGTCTGCACTTCGGTTCTTACCACGACGTTGACTCCTCTGAACTGGCGTTTAAACTGGCCGCGTCTATCGCCTTTAAAGAAGGCTTTAAGAAAGCGAAACCAGTTCTGCTTGAGCCTATCATGAAGGTTGAAGTTGAGACTCCAGAAGAGAACACCGGTGACGTTATCGGTGACTTGAGCCGTCGTCGCGGCATGCTGCGCGGTCAGGAATCTGAAGTGACTGGCGTTAAGATCCACGCTGAAGTACCGTTGTCCGAAATGTTCGGCTACGCAACTCAGCTGCGTTCTCTGACTAAAGGTCGCGCATCATACACCATGGAATTCCTGAAGTATGATGATGCACCGAACAACGTCGCTCAGGCCGTAATCGAAGCCCGTGGCAAATAAGCCGCAGGGTTAAAACCAAAGTCCCGTGCTCTCTCCAGAAGGGGAGAGCGCTATAGTAAGGAATATAGCCGTGTCTAAAGAAAAATTTGAACGTACAAAACCGCACGTTAACGTTGGTACTATCGGCCACGTTGACCACGGTAAAACTACCCTGACTGCAGCGATCACCACCGTACTGGCTAAAACCTACGGCGGTTCTGCACGTGCTTTCGACCAGATCGATAACGCGCCAGAAGAAAAAGCTCG